>JANYDC010000117.1 GCA_025359965.1 Pedosphaera sp. | reverse complement strand
ACGCTCGGTCAGGGAGAAGAAGGAAAGCTCAGCGGGGCGGATGATTTCAGGCATGCATTCTTTGACGAAATCCACAACCCATCTACTCAAAATCCACACCGGATTTTTAACATTATTTCAGTTTCTGGAAGTGCCCTATATTCAATGACGACACCAAGGCGATTCCTGGCGCTTACCTCATACAATTTCGGCTAGGTTTCTCGGAAGTCATGCCATGGTTTCTGTATGCGTTCCTCAAGAGCCCGGCAGCACAGATACTATTGACCAGCGGGGCAACAGGAGCGGGAATTCAGAATTTGAATGTTCCTACCATTGAGGGCATCCCGATTCCCTTTCCACCGCTTGCAGAGCAGAGGGAAATTGTAGCCCAACTCGGAACTTTCGCGGAAGAAACCCAACGGCTCGCCCGGCTCTACGAGCGGAAACTCGCCGCACTTGAGGCCTTGAAAAAATCGCTGCTGCACCAAGCCTTTACCGGCGCACTGTGAAATGAAAACACCCGCGCCCATCCCAGCCCTGCAAGGGCGCAATAAGATAGCCCGGGGTGAAGCCCCGGGTCCCACGCCCCACACTACCTACCCAGCCCTGAAAGGGCGACACAACCCCACCTCCGCCGCCCGCTGGATCGCCAGCGCCCATAATTCCACCCCTTCAAGGTGGATCAAGCGTCCGGACTCCAAGGCCGATGCTAATCCAAAACTTCATCATAGAACTTTGAGTTTAAGCCATGCGTGATGATTCGTTCTCGCAGCGTCGGGGATTGGTTCCGGTCGATATTCCCATCATTCCGCGAGATGAGGTGTCGCCGGGGCTGCGCGATTTTATCGTCACCGCCGCTCAAAGGGCCACAGTGCGTGTTGGGGTCCTAAGGGACCTTCTTTGCACAGGGCTTCTGGAGTCTCCAAACGATGACAACTGGAGTGATGGAAATATCGAGCGCGAGGTAAAAGGTTTGCTCAAGGGCGCAGATTGGTTTCATGTTTTCGATTTTTGTGAGGAGGTTGCCAATTGGCTTCAGAACAACCGGAGCGGCGAAGAGTCGAGGGAGTTTTCTCGGGAACTAAACCAAGCGTTCAGGCAAAAGGGGATTGGATGGCAATTGATCGACCGGAAAATTGAAACGCGCGGAGAGGAAGCGTTTGAATTCGCGGTTCGATCAGCCATCTCCATCACCACAATGATGTCCAAAACGGTTGCTGCTAATGAACTGCACGAAGCATTAGCCGACCTTTCCAAACGCCCAAACCCCGACATCACCGGAGCCATCCAACACGCCATGGCCGCCCTTGAATGCGTGGCTCGGACCGTGTCGGGTGATGAAAAAGCCACCTTGGGCGAATTGCTCAAGAAAAACCCAGATTTGTTTCCGAAGCCATTAAACACTGCGCTGTTGCAGATCTGGGGCTTTAGCTCTGAACATGGTCGTCATCTGCGCGAGAATGGTGCCCCAGCCTATGAGGAAGCTGAACTCGTCGTAAGCCTATCCGGCACCCTAACCACCTACCTCCTGAAGAAATTCAAAACCAACGCAATTCCACGAACCCCTCCGAAACCAACGAGTAAGAGCCAATGCGACTCAAACTTCCACTATCAGATAGGGTAGAGCAAGGTGCGATCTTTAACTGCGTCAGCCTTCCTGGGTACGAAGGCTGCCACTGTTGGGGAATCGTTCTGACAGCGAGATGCGACCTTGCGCACGACAAGTTCAGCGCAATTAATTATTTGCCTATTGTCCGATTTACTGACTGTTTAGCACGTCACTTCGCTATGCCAATCGCAAAGCGTACGCAGAAAGAGCTGGAAAAGAAGTTCGCGGAATGGTTTGAGAAGAAAAATGTGTCAGAACAGGTTCGGGCTACATTTCCATTTGAGGACATAATTCTTCGGGAAGCGAATGATCGAGAGCGAGATGGTTGGCTAGAGTTCAATAATCAATTATGCGCCGCACGAAGCATTTTAAAAAAAGCCGGTGTTTTCGACCCGCTTGCGGCCAACGCGTTGCTGCCGAAGCGCGGCAAGGAAACAAAGGATCTGGTGGAAGACCTCATCAAGCAAAAACTTGGCGAATTTTACTTTCTCGAATCGGTAGATTGTGGCGAATCTCCAGAGGAGGGTTTCGTCGTTCTATTGCGCAACATGCGCACCTTGGACCCAGCAATAATGAACGGAGTTGTGTCCGGGCTTACCGCCGAATCAGCGCGCCAGTTCCCCCTTTGTGAGCATCACCTGACATTTGAACGTGAGCATCTGTGCATGCTTACCGGCGTGCTTCGTTCTCCAGATTTGGAACATCTCACACAACAGTTCGCGCACTTGTTTGTGCACATTGGCCTGGAGGATCAAAAAGCATCAACAATTGCAAACCACGTGAAACTAGCAAAACGCATTTAACATCATGGACCACTTAATTATTATTGACGAGCCAGCACTCAAGGAATGCGTTGAAAGCAACCTCTATCAGTCGAGACACTTTGAGGCAGGCGAAGCCTTGGCTAAGGCGCTCGATGGTGGACGTGACGTGAGCAACATATCTCCAAGAATTGTTCCCACTTGGAGGAAGAATAATCTCTATCTGCTTCAGTCTAGAATCGAGACCGGCTTCTTAGTTATTGATGCCTCTGTTTTCGACGCGCTGCCTCAGCCTGACAACAAGAATGGGCATTTAGATGATGTTTTGCTCGTATTCCAGCGCATCTGCAGGTTCTCCGTTAAGGAATGGCTGGGAATGAGCTTTTCCCAGTCTGAAATTTGGTCCATAAAAACCGGCTGCGGCGTGGTGTTCCCTTTTCCTAAATCGAAGCATACCGACTACAGGGTAAGCATCAAGAAGGAGAAATTAACCGAACGACAGTCTGCTCGACACGGAAACCGACAATTGTTTGCTTTCGCAGCAGGAGGTAAGAATGTCTCCACCGCCTCTCCCGCCCAGGAGCGGGAATACAAACGAGCTCTCGAAGAGCTCACTCCAGTAAGGGCGAGCGTCGATGTCGCAATCAGGAGGGCCCAGACCAATCCAGTTGATACTGGCTACCATCCTCTCATTCTCAGTAACCCCAATCACGAACATATTAAGTACCAGAGCTACGACCAGTGGGTGGGAAGATTAACAATTCAACAAAAAGCGTTCGTCGAGTCATTCAGCGAAGCCCCCCAGCGAGTCGAGGGCCCTGCTGGCACCGGTAAGACGTTGTGCCTTCTTCTCCGAGCGTATTGTTTATGTAAAAGAGCTGAGAGTTTAGGCGTTGAGATCAGAATCCTGTTTGTCTCGCATAGCGAAGCGACCAAAAAAGCAACGGAGACCATCTTGGGCAGTTTCGGTCCGCCTAACTACGCGATTTCCACACGGAAAACCTCGTTGCAAACGATTGAGTTTTACACTTTGCAAGAATGGTGTGGTCAGATATTGGGAACCAAAGAAATTACATCTGCACAATATTTAGATGAGGATGCGTTGCAGGCCAAAGAGATGCGCAAACTGATTGTGAAGGATGTTTTGAACAAACGCCTGCGTGATGATCCAAAATCCGTCACGTATTTATCTCAGAACTTCAAGGATTTTTTCACCAACGAGAGTCGAGAGTATCTCGCTGAGCTCCTGCAGCATGAAATTGGAGTAATGATCAAGGGGCGAGCTTCTGAGAATTTGGAAACATATATCGACCTACCGCCGCTGACCTACTGTATGCCTACAAGAACAGCTAACGACCGTAGGTTCATCTATTCGTTATATACTGAGTATCAAAAGGACCTTTACATCCAAAACGTTTATGATACAGACGACATTGTTTTGTCCGCGCTCGGCAGGCTTAATACTCCTATATGGAGAAGACGCAGAGCAGTGGAGGGTTACGACGTTGTCATGATTGATGAAACGCATTTGTTTAATTTCAATGAACTTGCGGTCTTCCATCATTTGGTCAGGGCTCCAGATAAGCCGCGAATTCTTTTCTCGATCGATCGTTCACAGGCCCCTGGAGAGCGTGGCATAACTGGCCGATTGATTCGTGAGGTGCTTACGCAATCTGCGTCTAACGAAGAATTGGAAACAAGAATACAAGTAGTATTTCGCTGTGCTCCTAACGTGGTCCGCCTGGCTGAAGCCATCACGTGCGCTGCAGCTACTTTGTTTACTACCTTCGAGAACCCTCTTCTAAGCGCTACGTCCGTTATTACTGCGTCGGACGAAGCGTTGGCGTGCGAAGCCAAGTATTGGAAGTGCTCAAACGACGAAGTCATGTGTGCCTTTGTGACCAAACGTGCCAAGGAAATATCGAACCGCCTTAAGTGCCCCGTCAATGACGTGCTGGTTGTTGCGACTCATGACTCACTACTTCCGAAGCTATGTGAAGAGTTCGCAAACCGAGATAACAGATTTGTTCAACTTGTTCGGCGAGGCGATGCCGAAAGTGTTAAGAATGCCGCTCAGGCAAACGCGTTCGTAATCTCGCATCCAGACTATGTTGGTGGTCTAGAGTTCAAAGCGGTGTTGATTGTTGGGGTTGATGAAGGAAGGGTTCCACCTTCCGAAGGGGCACTTCGGGAGGAGTCCCGACATTTTGTGGAGTTCAAGGCCTGTAATAGAATGTATGTGGCGGTGTCCCGGGCACGCTTGTGCGTGGAGTTATTTTATTCAGCAGAGAGAGGTAAATCTTCGCTGCTCAACCACGCGCTCGCAACTTTTGCAATCGTGGAGAAAGATTGTTCTTCGGTTTGAAAATGACCGCATGAACGAATCCGAAACCAGAGCCGAGCATATTGATCCCGCCTTGAAGGCGGCGGGCTGGGGCGTGGTCGAGGGCAGCCACATTCGGCGGGAGTATCCGATTGCACCGCCCGCATATTGCGAGGAAACCGATCCGGCGTTGCCCATCCAACCGTTCAAGGGCAGACTCTGGTGATGGCCCTGAACCTGAATCCTAAAGAAGCTCTGATTTTCCGGATTGTGCATCTAGCGAATCTGGCTTGGATTCTCGATCATGGGATGCACTGCCGGAATTCTCCGTTCCAAGATCCCCACTATTTCAACATCGGCAGCGCGGAATTGATAGAAAAGCGATCAAGACGGGCTGTGCCTATTGCTCCGGGTGGGACGCTGAGCGATTACGTGCCGTTTTATTTCACGCCGTTTTCGATCATGATGTACAACATCAAGACGGGCTACGGCGGCATCACCAAACGAGAGAACAAGGAACTGGTGATCCTTGTTTCTTCCGTTCACAAGCTGCGGGAGTTGGGATTGCCGTTTGTGTTTACCAACCAGCATTCGTACCCGGTGGATACGTTGTATTACTCACAGATCGAGGATTTGAAAAACATCGACTGGACCTTGCTGAACCAGCGCGATTTCAAGACCAGCGACGACGATCCCGGAAAGCAGTCCCGTTATCAGGCGGAGGCGCTGGTTCACGGGCATGTCCCACTCAAGGCGATGCTCGGGGTTGGCTGCTGGGACGATACCGCGCGCGGACAGATCGAGCTTCTGATTAAGGCCAGCCAAGATTTTCCTGTGCGGACGAGGCCAAAGTGGTATTTTTAGCGAGTATGACACAATTCACCCGAGGCAATTTGCTGGAGGCCCGCGTGGAGGCCGTGGTGAACACGGTGAACACAGTGGGAGTGATGGGCAAGGGCATCGCCCTGATGTTCAAAGAGCGCTTTCCTGAAAACTACAAAGCTTACGCGGCGGCCTGCTCGGCTGGGGATGTGCGGGTTGGGCGGATGTTTGTGGCCGCAGGCGTTGAACTGGGTGGACCCCGCTGGATTATCAATTTTCCTACTAAGAAGGACTGGCGGCATCCATCGAAGTTGGAGTGGGTGACTTCGGGGCTGTTGGCGTTGAAGGAAGTCATCCAAGCAAAGCAGATCAAATCTATCGCCATCCCACCCCTGGGCTGCGGGAACGGAGGGTTGGATTGGGCGGTAGTGCGACCCCTGATCGAGAATGCCATGGCTGACCTGCAAGGCGTGGAGGTGATCGTGTATGAGCCCACCGCCAAGTATCAGAATGTGGCCAAGAAACAGGGGGTGGAAAAGCTGACTCCCGCGAGGGCGCTGGTGGCCGAAATGATCCGGCGTTATTGGGTGCTGGGGATGGAATGTACGCTCTTGGAAACGCAAAAACTGGCGTGGTTTCTGGAACGCATGATCAAACGGATGGGATTGAAGGATCCGCTGGAACTGGGCTTTGAGGCAAACCGATACGGGCCTTATGCCCGGAACCTCACCCATTTGCTCAATGGGTTGGATGGCAGTTACCTTCACTGCGACAAGCGAATTTCTGACGCACTGGCTTTTGACACGATCTGGTTTGAGGAAGCGAAGAAGGAGAGACTTGCGCTTTATCTCAAAGGCCCGGAAGCCAAAGAGTATCTGCCCGCTCTTGAAGCAACGGATGAGTTGATTGACGGATTTCAATCCCCGCTCGGCATGGAAGCAATTGCCACGGTGGATTGGCTGATCACGAGGGAGGGCGTCGAGCCAACGCTGAGCGCTATCCGTGCAGGTATTCGGAATTGGCCCGCGGGAGCGGAGCACGGCGAGCGGAAGGCGCGGCTTTTCAATGACAGGTTGTTACAACTGGCGTTGGAACGACTGCAAAGCTTTGATGAACGTGCATGAACAGAGTGGAAGCGCAAATCTCCTTGTCGCTTCACGGTTGCGGAATGTCCTTGGTTTTGGAACGGACGCAAGTTGCGCGACGAGTTGCCAAAAACCCGTCAAGCCATGCTAGGGTGAGGGTGGATTCCTGTTTAAATGCAAAGCAGATAATGGGTCAAAGGTTTACCTAAACGATTAATTAGCAACGATGTACTTTGTTAAAGGCTAAACTGGATGAACGAATCCGAGACCAGAGCCGAACACATTGACCCCGCCCTAAAGGCGGCCGGTTGGGGCGTGGTCGACGGGAGCCGGATTCGGCGCGAGTACCCAATCGCGCCCGGTCGCATTGAGGGGCGTGGTCGTCGAGGAAAGGGAATCCTGGCCGATTACGTCTTGGAGTATCGCAACACGAAGCTGGCGGTGGTGGAAGCCAAGGCGTGGGACGAGGCCCTGACAGAGGGCGTAGCCCAAGCCAAGAATTACGCGGACAAGCTGGCCATCCGGCACACTTACTCCACGAACGGGCAGGGCATTTACGAGATCGACATGGTCACGGGTAAGGAAGGCGAGGTGCCACGTTTCCCCACGCCTGAGGAACTTTGGGCGGTGACGTTCGAAGTGGCCAATGCCTGGCGGGATCTTTTGGCGGCGGTGCCGTATCCGGACAAAAGCGGCAGTTGGACGATTCGTTTTTATCAGGAAATCGCGGTCAACAAGGTTTTAGAGAGCATAATCGACAAGAAGCGCCGCATTCTGCTGACACTGGCGACCGGGACAGGGAAGACCTCCATCGCCTTTCAGATTGCCTGGAAGCTGTTCCAAGCGCGCTGGAATTTGATCGAGTGGGATAAGGTTGGCGAGCCCACCCGGCGGCCGCGCATCCTCTTTCTGGCCGACCGCAACACATTGGCAAATCAGGCTTATAACGATTTCACGTCGTTTTCGGCCTTTGAGGACAACGCACTGGTCCGCATTAGCCCGGAGGACATCCGCAAGAAGGGATGCGTGCCTAAGAACGCCACCCTGTTCTTCACTATATTCCAGACCTTCATGAGTGGCCCGCCCAAGGACGGTAAGCCCTCGCCCTATTTCGGCGAATATCCTCCTGATTTCTTCGACCTGATCATCATCGACGAGTGCCATCGCGGGGGCGCGAATGATGAGAGCAGTTGGCGAGGCATTCTGGAATATTTCGCCCCGGCGGTGCAGCTCGGGTTGACGGCCACGCCCAAGCGCAAGGATAACGTGGACACCTACGCATACTTTGGGGAGCCGGTCTTCATCTACTCGCTCAAGGAAGGGATCAATGACGGTTTCCTGACGCCGTTTAAAGTGAAGCAAATCCAGACCACTCTGGACTATTATTACTACACACCGGATGACGTGGTGGTGGAGGGAGAAGTCCAGTCGGGCAAGGTGTATGAGGAGCGGGATTTCAACCGGAATATCGAGATTCGAGAACGCGAGAAGAAGCGTGTGGAAATTTTCATGGGGCAGATCAACCAGCAGGAAAAGACCTTGGTATTCTGCGTGAATCAGGCCCATGCACTTTTGGTGCGGGATTTAATCAACCAGATCAAGAAAAGCACGGACCCAAATTATTGCCAGCGAGTCACGGCCGATGACGGAACCTTGGGGGACGAGCATTTGCGGAATTTTCAAGACAACGAAAAGACCATCCCAACGATTCTGACCTCATCGCAGAAACTTTCCACGGGAGTGGATGCACGGAACATCCGCAACATTGTCCTGATGCGTTCCATCAATTCGATGATCGAGTTCAAGCAGATCATTGGACGGGGCACACGACTTTACGAAGGGAAGGATTACTTCACGATTTATGACTTCGTGAAGGCTCATCATCATTTCCATGATCCCGAGTGGGATGGGGAGCCATTGGGAGAGGAACCTTGCCCCCAATGTGGCGAGCGTCCTTGTGCCTGCATCGTATTGTCTCCCCTAGTTTGTAGGAAGTGCGGGGAAAGCCCCTGCATTTGCCCCAAGGAGCCGTGCGAGGTTTGCGGCATGGTGGCGTGCGTCTGTAAGAAGCGGGTGAAGGCGCGAGTGAAGCTGGCCGACGGCAAAGAGCGCAGCATCCAACACATGATGGTGACAAGTTTTTGGCATCCGGACGGCAAGCCGATGTCCTCGCAGCAGTTCATGGAATTGCTGTTCGGGAAAATCCCGGATTTTTTCAGCAGCGAGGAGGAATTGAGGAAGCTCTGGAGCGTCCCGGAAACGCGGTCAAAACTTTTGACGGGTTTGGCCGAGCGCGGCTTCGGGCAGGATCAACTTGCCGAGATGCAAAAGATCATCGAGGCGGAGGACAGCGATCTGTTCGACGTGCTGGCCCACGTGGCCTACGCGAAGGCACCTGTCACGCGAGAAGTTCGGGCTGCCCATGCGAAGGTTTATATCAATTCGCAATTCAACGCCAAGCAACAGGCTTTCTTGGACTTTGTCCTGTCGCACTACGTCATCGAAGGGGTAGGGGAGCTCGACCAAAGCAAATTGGCACCTTTGCTCCGCTTAGCCTATCACGATTCAATCCCGGACGCCTTAGCTGACTTGGGCCAGCCCGAAGAGATCAGCAAAGTCTTCGTCGGGTTCCAGCAATATCTTTACACCCCCACCGTTTGAGGTTGCGGGCAAGGCGGTTCAGGATGAATTTCGGGACGGATTGGCCAGCAAGTCCAGAGAAGGAGTAAAATGCACTCGAAAGACCTAAATACCAGAATTCGCCGCTTCAGGATTTCACTCAAAGTGCTCTGGATCATCCTCACCTCGTGCAAGTTCTCTCCACGGCGCATCTGGCGGGCGCGCCGGGAGTGGCGCATGCTCACAGATTTGGGCATGTACCTGTCCCGCCGCCGCGACTAACAAAACTAAACCGAACTGCTGACCGCCTGAACAGGCCTCTTTTTAGTTTTAAAAGTTTCGAGCCTCAATCAATTGTACAACGACCCCCTGGGCGGTTTGCGACCCCCCCCGCCCCCCTTCGGTCTGACACAATCCGACACAGAATTCGTCCGACTTTGATCTCTGACACAGCCTGACACAACCTGATTCACCGGTATGGTTCCGACACGTCCCGACACAGAATTTCACGTCATTCTTTGCTGCTAGATGCAACGAAAGCATTGACAAACAAGGGTGAACGGCCATTATCTCATTGCCATGAGCGACACACAATTTGCAAGAAGCGGCAACGAGGCATCCGTACATTTCAACTCGAAAGATGGTTCGAATCCATGTCGGACAGCCATTCTTTGAGAAAGTCGGCTAGCGGCCGACTGTTACAATCTTCAATCTTGCTTCGTTGCTCCTTCGTTTCTAATAGCTTACGCAACTACTGGTTGCCAGCTGCATGCCGTCTTGCTGACTAGCTCGCCGGTGGATTAGTATGAAAGCCATGATCAAATCCGTCCGAATTTTTTTCTGGATTGGATGCCTCCATGTCTTTGTGGGCGGCCTAATAAATGTTGGAGAGGAAGTGAAGTCTCCTGAGTCCCTTGCCGATCTAAACCGAAATTGGCCGTCTTGGCGCGGCCCTCTGGCCAATGGTGTTTCTCCTCACGCTGATCCCCCTGTCAAATGGAGCGAATCGAGTAATGTTCGTTGGAAATTACCGCTCCCCGGAAAAGGCCACTCCACTCCGATTATTTTTGGAGACAAAGTTTTTGTCACCGCCGCCATTCCAGTGGGTGACACATTGCCTCCGGTGTTCGATAATGCCCCGGGCGTGCATGACAGCGTCCCCGTAACTCATCGGCACCAGTTTGTTCTGTATGCCATTAACCGCGCTGACGGCAAAATTGCCTGGCAGGCAAAGGCGCGCGAAGAATTTCCACACGAAGGGGGGCATACCACCGGCAGTCTCGCTTCAAATTCGCCTGTGACGGATGGCAATCTCGTTTACGCCATGTTCGGTTCGCGAGGCCTTTATGCTTACGATTTCACCGGCAAACTAATCTGGCAGAAAGATCTGGGCCGCATGCACACCCTGCACTCGCATGGAGAAGGCAGTTCGCCGGTAATCTCAGGTGATGATCTGATCGTTGTTTGGGATCATGAAGCTGCGGGCGAATCTTATCTTTTCACGTTCAACAAGAAAACCGGCGAACAACGTCTCAAAATTGCGCGTGATGAAAAAACAGCCTGGGCGACTCCCATTGTGATTGAACATCAAGGAGTCAAACAAGTCGTCACCAGCGCCACCAAGCGAATTCGTAGTTACAATTTGAAAACGGGTGAACTTATCTGGGAAGCCGGGGGGCTTTCGCAAAACGTCGTTTCCTCGCCAGTCTCCGCGTTTGGGATGGTTTTTGCCGGGAGCAGTTACGACCGCCAATCCATGTTCGGCATACGGCTGGATGGAGCCAAAGGCGATATCACGGGGACCAGCAACATCGCTTGGCAGCTATCCCGTTCGACTCCTTACGTCTCTTCTCCCCTCCTTTACGACGACACACTTTATTTCATTCGGCATAATCAAAATATTCTCTCTCGGATGGAGCCGGTGTCAGGAAAATTTCGAGGTGAAGCGATCCGCCTCGAAGGTATCCGCGAGTACATCTTTGCGTCCCCCATCGGCGCCGCAGGACGCATCTACATTCCCGCCCGCGATGGCGTCACCGTGGTTCTGAGTCACGATCGAATGAACGCCCAGCTCGCCTCCAACAAATTGGAGGACGCATTCAGTGCATCACCTGCCGCAGTGGATGGGGAGCTTTACTTGCGCGGGGAGAACTACCTGTACTGCATTTCTGAACCTAAGAAGTAGGACGTGCGAATGCGTGTCTGACTTCTCTTTTCACCCACGAAAAAGCCGCCTTGGTTTTCACCAAGGCGGCTTTGCTTATTAAGAGGAAAAATGGTCGGGGAGACTATTTCTTCTTCGCTTTTTTCGCGGCGGCTTTAGCCGGCTTGACTGCCTTGGCCGCTTTCGCTGCTTTGGCGGCGGCGATTTTTTCCTCGATGGCGGCTTGGGCGGCGGCGAGGCGGGCGACGGGGACTCGGAAAGGCGAGCAGCTGACGTAGCTCAGACCGAGCTTGTGGCAGAACTTGACAGAATCAGGTTCACCACCGTGTTCACCGCAAATGCCGAGCTTGATGCCGGGGCGGGTCTTTTGACCTTTTTCAATGGCGATCTGCATGAGCTGACCGACGCCGGTCTGGTCGATCGTGGCGAAGGGATTTTTCTTCACGATGTCGCTCTCAGCGTAACCAGGCAGGAAACTGCCAGAGTCATCGCGGGACATTCCAAGGCAGGTCTGAGTGAGATCGTTGGTGCCGAAGCTGAAGAATTCAGCAGTTTCAGCGATTTCATCAGCAGTAAGAGCACCGCGCGGGACTTCGATCATGGTGCCGACGCTGTAGGAGATTTTGACTCCCTTTTCCTTCTGCACGGCCTTAGCCGTTTCATGGACGATGGCTACCTGGAGGTCGAGCTCTTTCTTGAACCCGACGAGAGGAATCATGATTTCAGGTTTGGCTTTGAAGCCCTTCTTGTTGGCGTCAGCGGCTGCTTCGAACACAGCGCGGGCCTGCATGCGGGTGATTTCCGGATATTTGATGCCGAGACGGCAACCGCGGAAACCGAGCATGGGGTTGAATTCGTGGAGTTCGTGCACGCGGTTGGTGATTTTCTCGAAGGTCACTCCCAGTTGGCGGGAGAGGTCCATCTGCTGCTCCTTGGAGTGGGGCAGGAATTCATGCAGCGGGGGATCGAGGAAACGGATGGTGGCAGGATAGCCCTTCAGTTCTTTGAAGATGCCGAAGAAGTCGTCGCGTTGGTAGGGGAGGAGCTTCGCCAAAGCGACTTCACGCGCCTGAAGCGAGTCCGCTAGGATCATTTCGCGCATCGCATCAATGCGATTGCCTTCGAAGAACATGTGCTCGGTGCGAGTCAGACCGATGCCGACAGCGCCGAAGGCCAGAGCGTTGGCGGTTTGCTCCGGGTTGTCCGCGTTGGTGCGAACCTGCATGCGCGTGGCTTGGGCGCACCATTTCATGAGCTGTGCATAGCTCATGAATTTTTCGGTGGCCTGGGCGGCTTTGTCTCCGCCGATGAGGCCGGCGATGATTTCTGAAGGGGCTGTTTTGATCTGGCCGGCGTAAACAGTGCCTGCCGTGCCGTCGATGGAGAGGAAGTCGCCTTCTTTGAAGGTCTGTCCGTCAACAGTGACGGTCTTTTTGTCATAGTCAACGAGCAGGGCGGCGGCTCCGCAGACGCAGACTTTGCCCATTTGACGGGCCACGAGGGCTGCGTGTGAGCTCACACCACCGCGAGCGGTTAGAATGCCTTCGGCGGCGATCATGCCGCGAAGGTCTTCGGGCGAGGTCTCAACGCGGACAAGAAGAACTTTTTCCCCCTTGTCGGCTGCTTGGACGGCGCGGTCGGCGTTGAAGTAGATTTTGCCAGTGGCTGCACCAGGTCCGGCGGGAAGGCCGGTGGCGATGCATTTGGCTTTCTTGACTTCGGAGATGTCGAAGATCGGCGCCAGCAATTGGTCGAGCTGGTCAGCGGGGTTGCGCAGGATGGCCGTTTCCCAGTCGATCAGTTTCTCTTTGACCATGTCGACGGAGAACTTCAAAGCAGCAGCGGCGGTGCGTTTACCGTTGCGGGTCTGGAGCATGAACAGTTTGCCCTCTTGAATGGTGAACTCAATGTCCTGCACGTCTTTGAAGTGCTTCTCGAGCGTGGCGCGAACCTTGAGCAGTTCGGCATAGGACTTGGGCATCACGTCCTTGAGCTTGAGGACGGGTTCAGGAGTGCGAACACCGGCTACGACATCTTCGCCCTGGGCGTTGATGAGGAATTCGCCGTAGAATTCGTTGGTGCCGTTGGCCGGGTTGCGGGTGAAGGCCACGCCGGAACCGGAGGTTTCACCGGTGTTGCCATAAACCATGGCCTGAACGTTAACAGCCGTTCCCCATTCGGTGGGAATGTTGTATTTGCGGCGGTAAACTGTGGCGCGATCATTCATCCAAGAACCGAAGACGGCTCCGGCAGCGCCGCGCAATTGATCCCACGGGTTGTTGGGGAACACTTTGCCGGTGCGCTCTTTGACGAGGGCTTTGAAGCGTTTCACCAGCTCCTGCTGATCAGCGGCGGTCAAATCGCTATCGATGATGTCCTTGTGGTAAGTGTCGTGTTTATATCCTTCAATGACTGTCTCGAAAGGTTCGTGATCTTCACCTTCTTTTTTCTGCACACCGAGGACGACGTCGCCGTACATCTGAATGAAGCGGCGGTAACAATCCCAAGCGAAACGCTCATTCTTGGTGACCGCAGCGAGGGACAGAACGGTTTGGTCGTTGAGGCCGAGGTTTAGGATGGTGTCCATCATGCCCGGCATGGAATCGCGGGCGCCGGAACGGACGGCTACGAGCAAAGGCATGCCTTTGGCATCACCGAATTTGCAGCCCATGATCTTTTCCATGTTGGCCACGCCTGCTTCCATCTGGCCCTGTAGTTCCTTGGGGTAAGTACGCTTGGTGGCGTAGAAATAGGTGCAGACCTCGGTGGTGATGGTGAAACCGGGAGGCACTGGCAGTGAGATGCGGGTCATCTCGGCAAGGTTTGCGCCCTTGCCGCCGAGCAGGGGTTTCATTGAACCGTCGCCATCAGCTTTGCTGTTGCCGAAGGTGTAGACGTACTTAGTGGAACTGGATGCGTTTTTCGCCATAAAAATTCAAAAACAACTCAATAAATGAACCGGGTGACTAGGAACCGAAAGGCGGAAGAATAATCCATGCACCGCCCGGCTTGTCAACCGCGCAGTGGGATTATTTGCTATGGAAAGCCGTGAGTGGCTGATTAAAAATTGGTGTCGGGGTCTTTGATATCGACCTCTTTGATCCAGATATTGCGATAACGGACGTCATGGCCTTCGGCCTGCAATTTCAAACCGCCGGGCACATCGGTGATGCCTTTGCCGCCGTCGTTGCCGCCATCAAGGCCGGAGTTGGGTCCGCCGTGGACCTGGGTGATGGTTTGGTTGGTATGGGCTTTTTTGCCGTTGAAATACATGGAGACCATGGCTTTTTCAACTTTGACACCATCCTTAAAGCGGGCGGCGCGGAATTGGATGTCGTAGGAGTTCCATTTGCCCAAGCCGTTGTACAGTTCGTAGGGGGAGGGCGTCTCGTTGATGACCGCGCCCATGCCGTGGGGGGATTTGTCGCCATCGCAGATCTGAATCTCGTAACGGTTTTGCAGGTAGACGCCGCTGTTGCCAGTGGGTTTCATGACCAGAAATTCAACGTGAAGACGGAAATCCCTGTAGGCCTTTTTGGTGATGATGTCGGCTGCGCCGTATTTGCCACCGGCGGCGGCGGGATCATCGGTCATGACAACAGTGCCCTTGTCAACGGGATCTTCCACGATTTTCCATTTGATGGGCAGAGCAGAGCCGAAACGGGGCCCTTCCCAGTAGGTCCAGTTTTGGTCGAGCGAGGCGCGAGTTCCATCAAGGATGAGTTCGGCGCCGGGGATGGGTTTGGCACCGATGCCGATGCTCTGATCAGCACCGAAGGCTGACCCTACCGAGACCAAGCATGCGAGCGAAGCTGCAAAAAAGGGGTTCATGGCAGGCAGTGTAGCGGGACAGGGGAGGTAAACAAGGGCGAAGAATAGCGGGAGTTTTTTCGATGGCGCTTGATATCTAGGCTATGCAGGCAAAAGTTTTACGAAGTTTGTGTCAAAAATGAAGGAATTGGAAATTTTTACCCACCGAAGTTGAACGACGGGACAGGGAACCGGACGGGATTCGATGGATTCAAGCTGGGAATCGTACTCCGTCCCGGCAGTGAGCTGTAAAGTATGATCGAGAATCACTTCGTCCACTGAAGACTTGAACGGGAAACTCTACCGGTGCTATCGGAGAAATGGTATGATATGATCTCCGGAGACACCCACCATGAATCAAACGCGTTTCGCCATTTTTCGTTTCAAACCAATAGCAGTGGTGGTTCTTGGCCTGCTCGTAGCAGCAACGGAGGGCGTGGCTGGCGATTGGACGCAATTTCTTGGATCGAACCGAGATGGGAGGTGGGATGAGAAGGGGATTTTGGAATCGTTTCCGGGCAAGGGGTTGAAAATCCAATGGAGGCATAAGGTGGGTGGAGGGTTTGCGAGTCCGGTGGTGGCACAGGGCAGGGTATTTGTCTTTGATGTGGAGTTGACCCAACCGACGGCCCGGGAGCGGGTGCATTGTTTTGATGAGAAGTCGGGCAAGGTTCTTTGGGTTTTTGCCTATCAGGAGCATTATTCGGAGTGGACTTTTGTGCCGGAGCGGGGGGCGGGGCCGACGGCGACTCCGATCGTGGAAAAGCAGCGGATTTACGTATTGGGTGCGAGTGGGTTTGTGCATTGCCTTGATGCGAAAACAGGGACAGTGATCTGGGAGAAAAACATTGGGCGGGAATATCAGGTGGCCGAGATGTCCTGCCGACCTTCGCCGTTGATTGAGGGATCGCTTTTGATTGTGTTTACGGGAGCCAAGCCGGGGGCGAGTGTGATGGCCTTGGATAAGGAGACGGGGAG
This sequence comes from Pedosphaera sp., assembly GCA_025359965.1. Lineage (GTDB taxonomy): Bacteria > Verrucomicrobiota > Verrucomicrobiia > Limisphaerales > SXQI01 > SXQI01. The sequence continues at coordinate 3,513 of JANYDC010000117.1, read as the reverse complement.
GGAGGTTTGGAAGGCGCTTGATGATTTGGTTTCCAACAGTTCGCCCATGGCGATCACAGCGGCTGGCAAGCGGCAGTTGATTGTTTGGAGCAACAATGCCCTGACGTCCTTGGATCCGGCCAACGGCCACACTTTTTGGCGGGAACTGATGTCCACCAGCGGCAATGATTCGACGGCCACGCCGGTGTTGCAGGGGAATCGATTGCTGGTGAGTGGTTTGATGATGGAATTGAGCGAGGATGTTCCGGCCGCCAGATTTCTCTGGCCGGAAAATCGAGTGCCGACGAAGCGGCTTTTGAGCAACACTTCCAACCCTTTGTTTCTTGGGGAGTATATCTATAGTGCGAGATCGTCAGGCGAGTTGGTGTGTCTCGGAGCGGCCACGGGCAGGCAGGTTTGGAGCACGAACAGTGTGACAGCCTTGAAGAACGGGGCGAGCATCAATATCACTCCTCAGGGAGGCGGATATTTTTTGTTCACGGATGAGGGGAATTTGATTCGCGCCGGGTTGTCGCCTACGGGGTATCGGGAGATTAGTCGGTGTCATTTAATTGATCCGACCTGGCCTTTTGCGGGGGCGAAATATGTGTATGCGCCACCAGCGTTTGCCGACGGGCGAGTCATCGCGCGGAGTGAGGGTGAGGTTGTTTGTGCTTCGTTGAAGAAGGGGTGGTGAGAGGTGGGTTTGCCACGGACGGGGGAAAGGGGGGGGTCACCGCGGATGAGGCATGGATGAGCACGGATACCGAGGGGGGACGTCCTTAATCATTATAGTGAGGGAGCCAGTCGGATGATGGCGGTTCAGAACAGCAATCATCAGGAGAGTTTTTGAGTAGGAACGGAAAAATGAGCCCGAGCGATGGTGGCAAGGTGCAAGCTAGGCTGAGGCGCGGGCGCTTTGGGGTGGTGGTTGTCTTGGCGCTGGCGGTGATCGTTATTGGCATCGTTGCGCAAAGAGGATGCTCTCCGCAGGCCCGTGAGGTGAAAGAGCTTCGCTGCGCTGTTAATGAGGAGGAGCTTCATGGCAGTTATGAATGGTATTCGCCCACGAACATTCTCGTTCTTCGCAGGGAGCGTACAAATGCGACAACTTATTCGCTGAATGTGGCAACGGGGGTTAAATCCGAATTTGAGTGGTTGATCCCTTACGTTTCCAAAGAGGATTTGGAGATAGAGGGCTGGGCCATTTCGTGGCCTTTGCAGCGACTGTCCGTGGTGAGCCATACTATTGGCGATACCAAGGTGAAGTTTTCTTCGTATGATCTCAAAAAGCAGTTGGAGCAGCATGTTGATGTGGAGGAGATTCATCGCTATCACGTTTATTTGCCCTGGATGGATTCCTGGGCCAGCATGGTTGGGAGTGCAAAGGAGAAGGAATCTTTGCGGTTCTACACCCCGCAAAAAGGTGTCACTGAGACTAAAGCGAGCCCTAAACCGAGCCTCGTGGACAGAGGCGGCATTTTGGGGCGGTCGGAAAAGTGGATATTTGTCGGCCATTGGCAGCACGACAATGATCATCGAGGGACATTGGAAATAGATGCCTTAAGACTGGGAGACGTGGTGACCATTGAGAAGCATTACACGCTTTCGCTGACTTGGCTTCCTTTCATTGATGACGCGGCTTTTTCACCGGATGGAAAATGGCTGCTCGTGCAGGGCCGGGTTGATCCCTCTGCTGTGGGTTTTACGGATAGTTTTCCATTCGTTCTTCCGAATCAAGCGCATGATGTGATATTTTCAGCCATCAATCTTGAGACCTCTTCGATCATCAAAATTCTGCAAAGAATCACCCCGCCACTGGGTGCCACGCATACGCCTCGGTGGCTGCCTGACGGGAAGTCCGTTAGCATCATTGTGGATGGGGAGTTGAGGGTGTGGAAATTGTTTGAATGAGGAGGGGAGGGGTGACGGGCAGAAGAATTAACTTTTAAAGGTGGATGTGGATGGCCTTGATCTGGCTTGGGAATTCTGAACACTGTGTCCGCGCGTTGTGCGTATCGCCATGCTCGCCCAGATGATCAATATGGCCCCGGAGATTCCCAATATCTTTGGGTTAAGCCCGGCCGTCTATTATTCCCTGCGTGACCTGGTCATTCCCTTTCTCGCACCGCTCCTGGCACTGTGCAGTGCCTACATATTCTTTTACCATTTGCCCAACCGCCAGCGCACCCGGCAACTGGCTCTTGAATTGTTCCGGACGTTCATGAGCGAGGAGATGCGGCAAAGCCGCTCTGATGTTTGGTTTTATTTCGTGGCCGAACCTGATGCCGCAGAAAAGGAAAAGCGCTGGAAGGCATTTATCGAATACGCCACCCAGCCTCTGGCCAGCGCCGGGATCACGCCGACGCAATTGACCACCTTTCAACGGACGGCTCATGTGCTCGAATTTTTCGCCCTGATTGAACTTTGCCTGCGTGACAAATCGGTGGACCCCCACATGATCCGGGAGGCTCTGGGTTATTATTACATCTGGTGGAAAGACGAATTACAAAAGCCTCTCGTGCAAAATTCAGGACTGCCGCAGCAACCGTCTATGAAAACACACATGATTTGGGCGCAGAAATTTCCGCACCTTGATGCGCTCTGTGCGGATTAGTTTTTGAACAGATCCCCGTCAAATCCGGTGCTGCATTATACCATTTCCCAGCAACAATAGGTAAAGAACGATCACCTCCCAAACTCTGCAAGCCCTCTTCTCTCCGAAACTTGCATTTCCCCTCCTGCCTTCCGTGTCCTGTCCGAGCTTTCAGTGGTCAAAAAAAATCCGAAAATATTTCGAGGGTCGGACACTCTGTGTCCTATGGGGTGTTTTAAGATCACGGGAATATGTACACGAATATCATTGACCTAGACGAACGTAAACCCAACAGCAACAACATCCTCGCCAATCTTCCCGACGAGGATCAACGCCGAATTCACGACTGGCTCAAAAATCTGTCCTACGAGGCCGCCGTCGAACAAATCGCCCTCCCGCGCCCCGAGGGTTTGGACCTCAAAATCCACTACACCTCCCTGCGCAACTACTACCGCCGCTTCATCCACCCCGACCGCATCGTCCGCCGCAACATGCTGCTGGACACCTACCGTGACATGGCCGAAATGGCCATCGACGACCCCATCCCCTTCATGATCGTCGTCGCCGAAGGCCTCCAACGCCACCTCGCCGACCTCGCCCACGAACCCAAACCCAGCCTCAAAGACCTAGAACGCCTCTTCCGCATCTTCCACAAAATCCAGGACATGGACCTAAAACGCGAACGCCTCAACCTCGCCAAACAAAAAGCCGGTGTTTCCCCTGTAGGCCGGGTGCCCACACCCGGCGTCCCTTCTTCTGTGCCGACTCCCGGTGCCCCCGCAGAAAACAACCCGCCATCACAAAATATCAAAGAATATCAAGAAATGGAGGATTTCGACCCCATCGACCCCGCTCCTCCATCACAAAATATCAAGGAATATCAAACAATCCCGCCTGAGTCCCAAACCGAGGAGCAGGCCTTGGCCAACATGGAAGCC
>JANYDC010000114.1 GCA_025359965.1 Pedosphaera sp. | reverse complement strand
AGGCATTTTTCATGCTTTCAGCCGGAAACAGGGAAAGCCAAGCAACCAAACCCGGAATCGCTCACATCCCCTTTTCATTGCAAACCACTCCCAATCAGCACTTTGCCAGCGACGCTAACGAGCTAAGCCGGATGGTTCTGACCATTCCTGTGGATATTCAAAGGAAAGTTCACCGGTGGGTCGGTTCAGACTAACTTTAAGGTCGCCGCCAGTCTCAACAATGCCTCCTGATGTTAAATCAATCAGCCAATACCTCTCCGATCCTGGCAGCCTTAATTTTCGAGTTATTCTGACTAATGGCTCTGCTCCCTGAAGCTTCCACATTTTGATCACGACAGGCTGGTTCTTATCTGGAATAAACCGATTTGTCCCATAAAAATAAGAAGTGAAACCGCCATGGTTTGATGATGCCAACTCATAGCCGGGCTTCTCCGGCCTAGCGCCAAAGGCCTGGCCATTTCCCGGATGAATTTCGAAATAACCTTGCGCGTCCGTGTTGGTGCTGAAGTCGCGTCCCCCGCGAGAAAATCCGGTATTGAACATGACGTTGCATTTGATTTCTGCATTAGGCACAGGATCACCAAATTGATCCTGAACTTTTGCGTAGAAATGGATTCCAACGTCGTTTAAAGCTGTAAACTGTTTCTTTTCATCAAAGACATGCTTTATCCCCGAAACCGCAGAAGCAATGCTTGGAATACCGCTGATTTGGGATGCAATACTGAGCCTGTTTGCAGTTGGCTGCTTGTTCAAAAAATAAACCGCAGGCAATACTATGCACAGAAGTAAAATAGCAGCTACCGACAGCCGCCTTATTCCAAAACTATTGCGCAATTTGAAAGCCCTTCGTTTTCAAAAAAGGTTGGAGTCGCTTATTTGCACCATGGCACTTCCGCCGTTGAGCCAACCAAGGTCTATTTGGAGCGTCATGGGGCTTACTGTCGGTTTGATTGCAAAATTTTGTGTTCGTAAGCTCAATTTGCCGGATTAGGGAATGGTTGGCTAGGGTTTGTATTTCTCCCCTTCCTTTTTCAAGGGTCGGATACTCTAAATCCTATGGGGTGTACACCGCCGCTGCGATCGAGGTTCCAACTTAAAACCCCCGCGATGGTGCAATAAGTTTTCGGCGAGTGGTATGCGATCCGCATTACCTGTTTTGCGGAGCATCATCTCCAATGTTGCTGTCCAACAAGCACTGTAAGCATGCTCTTCAAGCACTGGTGTTTTGCGCGACCTCCACCAAAGTCGGAGCCTGCGTCTCGCGAGGCAGCACTACACCGAACGTGGTGCCGCAGCCCGGCAGGGTTTGATACTGAAGCAGTCCATGGTGCCGTTCAACGATTCGGGCAACTATGCTCAATCCAAGACCTGTTCCAGTTTCCTTGGTGCTGAAGAACGGGTCGAACAGCCTCTTCTCTGCTTCGTGCGAGATGCCTTGGCCAGTGTCGCTCACTTCCAGAACAACCGCGTCTTTTTGGTGCCCGCCAAGTCGGGCCCTGACCGCGCGCCAACGAAGGGTGATGGTGCCTGATCCATCAATAGCTTCCGCGGCGTTGCGAATGAGATTTACGAGGACCTGCTTGAGATGGCCGCTGTCCGCCTTGAAGTGCAGATCCGGACTCGGTTCAACCACGAGCTTGATTCCACGGCCCTCCAGGTTTGCCGACATCAGCCCCTGCACCTCCCTGAGCAGGGTTCTTGCCTCGTTGGATTCGAGTACGGGTTCTGATGGCCGGGCAAAGCTGAGGATATCATGCACGATTCTCTCCAGTCGCAAGATCTCCGCGCTGATGATATCCGTATCTTTTGTTGCCTCAGGCACCGCCGCCAGACGCTTTCGAAGGGTGTAAAGACGGGCTTTGAGTGATGTAAGAGGATTTCGGATTTCGTGGGCGATTCCGGCCGCCAAAGTGCCGAGGGTGGCCAGTTTTTGCTGCCGTTCGAGCAGTGATTGGCTTTGCACCAATTTGGTTCTCAGAGGGGCGATAGTGTCGCGGTAAATTACCCAAGCCATGGCTGCAACCAAGGCTAGCAGCATGACCACGCTGGCAATGAGCACGGTTCGAATGTTGGCGAGTGATCCGTTGGAACTTTTGAAGAAGTCTGCCTCCGCCGCACGGTGGGCATCAGCCAGTTTCCTCACCAGGTCACGCATGCGTTGCGCTTGTTCGTTAAAATTGTCGAGCTGGGCCAATTGCGTCTGGCTGACCAGCGCGGGCAGTGTATTGGTATGGACGGCCCGGGCGGAGCCGAGGTAGGCATCATAGGCGTGATTGAGCTCTTTAAATGCCTGACGCTCATTCTCCGTGGTCAGCACGGAATGCGGGTTGAGGCTCGGATCATGGTTGTCGATCCAAAGGTCCAAATCGTTGCTGACCTCTTCAAATTGAGCCCATTGCCCGGGATCTCGCACCAAGGCATAACTAAGCATGGAATTATTTAGGCTGGAGAGACCGCGCCGGACTTCACTCGCCAGTTGAAAGCTCTGCAGCTGGGAGCTGTTGAATTTGGTTTCAAGCTGCTGGATGCGGCTCCATGCGAACATGAGTCCGTAGATTGTACCGCCAGCCACTAGAACAATGCTGACGACGAGAATCCAGAGTCTCAGACCAAAGGGAGATTTAAGGTTCATGGGGTAGGCAGGTGTCGAGGGTTTGTTCTGCTCCACACGCATGCCTGATGCTTCATGCAGGTTCCATGCCGACGCCGGTGACATCCAACGGCGGATGCAGACACCCGAAAAACCGTGGAAATCCCTCTATCGGCGAGGTTTTGGTTTTTGATGTGGGGCAATTTCTTATCCATGGGCTGAGAGGTAACTGCCCTCCTTGAGAGTGCCTTTGGCCCTTATTTGCCCCAAAACCTTTCGTAAATCAACATCCTCTTCAGTTGGCATGACTGATGCAGTGGCAGGATTTGGATCATCCATCAAGAGTGGAAAATCTCAAAAATATGAAACCCAATATGTTTGCCCGCCTCATATCAACCGTTGCGGAACAAGCATCAAGCTGCGGAACCTTTGACTCCGTCAGGCATTGGGAGCTCGCACGGGGTTTGGGCAAGGATGACGTGGCGCGGGGAAACTGGGACCCTGGCAAAAACACACGCGTGGCTGTCAAAACTGAAGGCATCCCTTTTACAAAGCCGCCCGACATGAGAAATCACGTCCTCGTCGTTGATGATGACGCACTAGTGCGCGGGAGCCTGGCTGAAGTGTTGAAATCAGAGGGCTACATGGTTGATGAGGCGGAGAATGGCATGCAAGCCGTGACCCGCGCGATTCAACACAAACCTGATCTGGTGCTGCTGGATATTAACATGCCTCAATGGGATGGATGGACTGCCTTAAGTCAACTGGGCCGGGTGACCCCATCGGTGCCAGTAATCGTGATCACCGCGCGCCCCAACCAGTACGAAAAGGCTGTGCGGTTGGGAGTGGATGCTTTCATGGAGAAACCTTTGAACATTTGCACTTTGATTGAAGCTATCAAACTTCTTACCAGCATAAGCGATCGACGGTCGTTGCGCGGAGGTGCTCCTCTGGGGGTGGTAACCAAGTTGCTTGGCAACCTTGGATATTAGACCAGAACTGTCGGACTCTCATGAAAACAACAAAGCACGCTCAACCCGCATTAAAACGGACGAGGGAAAACAAACTCACCAACCCTGATGGGATGGCTCCCGCATCACATCCGACTGGTGGATGCATTCTGCTAGTGGATGACGATCCTTCGGTGCGCGAGTCGCTTCGTGAGCTGCTCACGGGCGAGGGATACACAGTGGTGCCAGCCGAGAATGGGGATCAGGCTTTGGAGTTAGTGAACCAATCGCCCATCGATCTCGTTCTGCTGGATCTGAACATGCCGTCTAAAAACGGCTGGGATACTTTTGAGGCTTTAACCAACGGGCACCCCTTTATTCCTGTCATCATTGTGACAGCCCGTCCGAACCAATATTTCATGGCGCTGAATGCAGGGGCCGGCGCGTTGATGGAAAAGCCCATGGATATACCCGCGCTGCTGCAAACCATGGAAAAACTTCTGGCGGAATCCGCTGAGCGACGCCTCCAACGATTGGTGGGGCAAAATCCGGAATTCCACTTCAAGCCCGCATCTGCCAGCTAAAGATAGCGTTGCACAATTCGCGACGCAGTGATTTGTTCGCGCTGTCGGAGATTCTCAATCTCGGAAGCGGCTGCGCAGCAGGAATGCTTTGTCTTCTTGTGTTTTTTGCGCGGGTCTTCACCATCCGCGTGAGCCTGCCGGAGCATCTGTCTGCCGTTGGGCCGCACTCATGCCTTGGCCTCAGAATTACGATCCGTTGGGAAATCCGTGGTGGTCGACCGTTTTGGCGGCGATTCCGGTGATCACGTTGCTCAGCGCCATTGCGCTGTTCCAAGTCCGCATTCACGTGGCGGCAGGCCTGGGACTTTTGACAGCCCTGTTGGTGGCCGTGCTGGGGTTTGGCATGCCAATGGAGCTGGCGGCGGCTAGTGCTCTTTATGGCGCGGCCTATGGTTTTTTCCCCATTGTCTGGATCATTCTCAATCTGATCTTTCTCTATCGGCTCACCGTGACCTCCGGTCGATTTGACCTGCTGCGCAGACACCTTGGTAATCTTGCGCCTGATCCACGCATTCAGCTGATTCTGGTGGCCTTTTGTTTTGGGGCGTTCTTTGAAGGAGCCGCTGGTTTTGGCGCCCCGGTGGCGATCACCGCCGCGATCCTCATTCAATTGGGTTTTTCACCGCTGCACGCTTCAGGGCTTTCGCTTATTGCCAACACCGCCCCGGTCGCTTTCGGGTCCATCGCCACACCTATTGTTGCGCTCAACGCAGTGACGGGTCTGGATATTCATCAACTCTCTGCGATGGTTGGACGTCAGTTGCCGCCGTTTTCCCTGCTGATCCCGGCCTGGATCATCGTGGCCTATTCCGGTTGGCGCGGCTTGCGTGAGACTTGGGGGGCCGCTTTGGTGGCGGGAGGCGTGTTCGCGCTCGTGCAATTCCTCGTCTCCAATTATCACGGCCCGTGGTTGGTTGATATTTTGTCCGCGCTGGCCTCGGCCGCCGCTGTTCTGCTTTATCTGAAGCTGCGCCGGGGCGGAGGAGTTTCGGCCGGCCCTGGGGATCTTGACCCCGTTCAGGTTCGGGCGGCCTACCTGCCTTGGGCCATTCTGTGCGTCTTCGTTTTTGTCTGGGGCGTGCCGTGGTGGAAAGATTGGCTTAACCAATGGAGCAGTTGGAGCATCCCGGTCCCGGGATTGCACGAGGCCATCGTGCGCGTGCCGCCTGTGGTTGCGGTCGCCAAGGCCGAGAAAGCGATCTTTGTCTTCAATCCACTGGCGGCAACGGGGACCGGTGTGCTGATCGCTGCCATGCTGGCCGGACTCAGTATGGGGTTCACCCCTCGTCGGTTGGCCGGCATGTATATGGAAACGGTTTATCGCATCCGCCATTCCATCCTGACCATCGCGGCCATGTTGGCTCTGGGGTATGTGACGAAATACTCGGGGGCGGATGCCACTCTGGGCCTGACTTTGGCGCGGACTGGATATTTCTACCCGTTCTTTGGTACCATGCTCGGCTGGCTGGGCGTGGCGTTGACCGGCTCGGACACAGCCTCCAACGTGCTCTTCGGCAATCTTCAGACCATCACCGCGCAGCAAACCGGAGTCAGCCCATTGCTCATGGCGGCGGCCAATAGTTCCGGAGGTGTCATGGGAAAAATGATTGATGCACAGTCCATCGTGGTGGCCTCAACCGCCACCAACGCCATCGGCCAGGAGGGGCGGATTCTGCGCTTTGTCTTTATCCACTCGCTGACGCTGGCCATCCTCATCAGTGCTTGGGTCTTCCTTCAGGCCCGCGTTTGGCCATTCACCCTGATGGTCGTCCACTGAGCCGAAGCCTTTGTATTCAGGCCCGCTAAGCGGTCCATTTGATCAATTTGCGTTTCAACTACCAGCCGTCCTACCCGCACACTAGGTTGCCGGGATCAATTTTTGGAACAGTAACGCCAGCACGAAGAGGCCGCCGAACACCACCGGGGTGGGAAAGCTTCCTCCGCCGAGCGCGAGCAGATCCACCAGTGTGATCCCAGCCAGGAGGAGGGAAACGGTTTGCCCGATATTTTTTCTCGGAGCCCAAAAGGTGAAGTAGAGGGAACGCGCCACCCATAGCAGGACCACCACAGCCAGCACGTTGCCAGCGGGGCGATACTCACCCTTATTCACCAACACTCCCAGCCCAACGGGGGCCAGCAGCGCCAGGCAGGGCCAGTAACGCAGTGCGCCACCGTTGCTCTCGCTTTTCGCGACGTAGCTCAAGCCCACCACGTAAAGCCCCAGGGCAATGGACATCCACAGGGTCAATCCGCTAATTCCGGTTGCGCCCACACTCGCCGCCACTAAAAAGAGGAAAACCCGGCACATGGCCATGAGCAGCGGGGAAATAATCAGGGCCTTGTGGACGAGGTCGTAGATCAGGATGCTGGTGAAGAGGTAAATCGAGAGAATCAGCGAGGTGCGTGAGAACAGTCCGAACACCAACACGCCGCCTACCAGCAGGCCCATGCCGTAGATCCAGACTTCGCCAAGGCTGATGCGGCCCGAGGGGATGGGACGTTCCGGACGGTGTTGCTGGTCAAAGTTCACGTCCATGGCATCGTTGAGGAACATGCCCCCGATATACATCGCAGTGGCCGCTCCGATGAGCAGCACCAAATCGCTGTTCGGGCCGCCCCCGCCCAGCATCCAGCCAGCGAGACAATTGGACCACACCGTCGGGAGGTTTGATACCCGCCCGAGCAGCAGCAGTGTCCGCAGATACTCCTGGAATTTTGGTTTCATCAAAATAGGAACCGAGAGCAAACCATTCCCAGCGCGGTTTGCCAATCGTAGAAGACTGAAAGCCGAGGATTTATGCTCAGACCCCGGTGCGGCTGGTGAAGCGATAGGGATGGGGCAACCTGCGTTCGCAATATCATGGCCAAACCTGCTTGGAGGTGCCATTCATTTTTCGGCGCGCTGCTTCGAGCCGGAAACATTTTAACCCAATCAGGTTAAGGGCCATAGAAATAATCCGATGCGATAAGCAGGGAGTGTGCTGCCGTGGGAGAATGGGGCAAAAAGAGTCTGAAATGTGATGTTTTTGCCAATGTTGATTAATGCCCGTTGGGGCGGTGGAGCACTAACCGGAGCCAACAGCTCTGCCCCCGCTACTTGGTCATCTCTTCTTGCCCATCTGTCCGCATTATCTGGTGCAGGTTCATCGACTTTTAAAAGTGGGTCACCCAGCCTGCCCGCCCCTCAGAAGCGCTTGGATTTCGCCAAAAACCGTTCAGCAGAGATCGCGTGGACGTGAAAACTGGAACGCAACCCATCCTACGCCGAGCCTCATCCGCCAGTGTGTGGACAATGATGGCCATTTGGGTTGTCGTGGTCGTTTTTGGGATGCGGAGCCTCATGCTTTACGGGAGTAACGCGGGAGCTGATGGCCTGGCTCCGGAGCGGTGGCCAGAATCTGCAGAATGCCGACGGGACGCCAACCGAATGAATTTATTGATGTTTCTGCACCCCAAGTGTTTCTGTAGCCGTGCGTCACTGTCGGAATTAGAAAAATTGCAGTCTCATTTTAACGACCAAATCAGCGTAAAGATCATTTTTTGGATACCAGATAGTGTGTCGGAGGATTGGAAGCAGTGTGCCCTGTGGAAAAAAGTCCAGGGGATGGTCGGCGTTGAGGGGATACAAGATTCCTCGGGAAAACTCGCCTCGCGATTTGGAGCGAAAACTTCCGGTCAAGTGGTTCTGTATGACCAGCAGGGTTGGCTTAAGTTCCAAGGTGGGGTGACCGCCATGCGCGGGGAGGAAGGCTCAAACGCGGGCGTTGAGATGATCAAGACGGTGATCCGAAAGAGCGACAGCAGGATAAGCAGTACGCCAGTCTTTGGCTGCGCTCTCGGGTCCGGTAAACCAGCGGATATTTAGTAATGGAAAATTTTTTGCAGCCCTCTGATCTCACGAAACCGCCCGAGGTTCAGACGCGTGCCATCCAGCTTTTCGAGCAGGGTCAGACACTCCTGTGCGCTACGGTTGATCATCTTTTTGCAGGTTTGCTGGTGGTGGAATGGCTTGCGTCGATCGTGGTTGCGTTGGTGATATCACCAAGAGCTTGGGAAGGCTACGGTAACGTTATCCACGTTCACGTGTATGCAGCCATCTTTCTTGGGGGTGCCATTGTAATGTTTCCAGTGGCTTTGGCTTGGTTCCGCCCTGGAACCGTGCTGACCCGACAGGTGGTTGGAGCTGCCCAGATGCTTATTGGCATACTTCTGATTCACCTAACCGGTGGCCGGGTGGAGACGCATTTTTACATTTTCGGTTCTCTTGCGTTTCTCTGCTCGTACCAAGACTGGAAAGTGCTGGTTTCGGCATCTGCCATTGTTGCCGCAGACCATGTGCTGCGCGGTTGGTATTGGCCGCAATCGGTCTACGGCATCATCACACCCAGTCCCTGGCGTTGGCTGGAGCACGCGGGTTGGGTGGTGTATGAGGATATTTTTCTGATTGCAGCAGTATTTTTTTCCCGAAAGAGCCTGGCCCGTTCCGCGATGCAGCATGCCGAGCTGGAATGGACCAAGGCGGGAATCGAGGATACCGTTGCAAAACGCACTGAAGAATTAAGACAATCCACCGAGCAAGCCAAGGCGCTTGCCGTGGCGGCGCAGGCAGCGGACCGGGCCAAAAGTGAGTTTCTGGCGAATATGAGTCACGAGATGCGCACGCCTTTGAATGGTGTCCTGGGCCTGGCAAGCCTTTTGGAAGAGGCCGAACTCAATCAGGAGGAAAAGGAGTGGGTCGTTTCGATCCAGCAATGCGGCAGCTCATTGCTCGGCACCATCGACAAGGTGCTGGAACTCTCACGGCTCGAGGCCGGGCAAATGCAGTCTGTGGCGAGGCCCTTCGATATTTCTCAAATCATGGAGGAAGCCATTCAACCCATGAGAGACACGGCTACCGGAAAAGGGATTGAGCTGAAGGGTATAGTATCACCCGGTGTAGAGACGAGGTTGGTGGGCGATCCGGGCAATTTGCGGCAGATATTGGCGAATCTTGTGGATAATGCCGTCAAATTTACCAGCCAAGGCTCGGTGACTGTGCTGGTCGACAACGCGGGGTGGGACTGGCAGAAACAGCACTTACGCATCAGTGTGCAGGATACCGGGATCGGGATCAAAGAAGAGTTCAGGCAAATGTTATTCCGTCCTTTTGTGCAGGGCGACGGGAAATCCACACGAAAATACGGGGGCATTGGACTGGGTTTGACGATTTGTTCCCGGCTGATCCTGTTGATGGGGGGATCGCTGGAAGTAACGAGCCACGAAGGCTCAGGTTCAACCTTCACCATCTGCCTGGATCTGCCTGTTCAGCAGGAACTTGAATCCCTAGTGGTCGGTGGCGCATAGCAAGGCCGACGAGCTGCGCTCACGAGGTTGCAAAGGGCGTTGCATCAGCGGGGTTGGACGCCTAACGTATCGTGCATGACCGCCCGTCCTACCACATGCCGCCTGCTTTTTCATTGCATGCTGACGGCGGCGTTGCTTCAAATCGCCATGGAACAAACCTCTGCCGGGCCCGATGGATTCAATTACGACGAATCCAAAGTCCCTGCCTACACTCTTCCGGATGCGCTCACCTGTGTTGATGGATCCAAGGTTGCAACCCCAACGCAATGGCAGTCCAAAAGGCGCGCGGAACTGTTGAAACTCTTTACTGAACAAGTCTATGGCCGCACTCCGTCCGCAGCAGTCACAGTGAAGGAGGAGTTGGTGGAAACCGCGCCGGCCTTGAACGGCCTTGCCACGCGCAAACAGTTGCGGTTGGTGTTTGAGCGCAATGGGGTCACGCGCCATATCGACGTGCTGATGTACTTTCCCGTGAAAGCCACTGGCCGGGTGCCTGCTTTTCTCGGCCTCAATTTTCATGGCAATCACACGGTCAGTGCGGACCCGGCCATCCGGCTCCCGGATACTTGGGTGGAACCAAAACCCGCTGCTGGACTTACCAACAATAGGGCGACTGATAAGATGCGCGGTTTTGAAGCCTCGTTATGGCAGGTGGAAAAAGTCATTGCGCGTGGTTATGGGGTTGTGACGGCGTATAGGGGCGATATTTTCCCTGATCATCCCGACGGCCTGGCAGAGTCTGTGATTCCTTTGTTCCAAAATGAGTTGGCGCCCGGGGATTGGAATGCCATGGGAGCATGGGCTTGGGCGCTCAGCCGAATTTACGATCATCTGGAGCGGGGCCGCGATGTGGACACCCATCGATTGGCGCTCATCGGCCATTCGCGACTTGGCAAAGCCGCGCTGTGGGCGGGGGCGCAGGATGAACGTTTCGGCATCGTGATCTCGAACAATTCGGGCGAAGGCGGAGCTGCGTTGGCTCGCCGTTGTTTTGGCGAAACCACCAAACGGGTCAACACGAGTTTCCCTCATTGGTTCTGCGGCAACTTCAAACAATACAACGATAAGGAAGCCAGCATGCCGGTCGATGCCCATGAATTACTCGCGCTGATCGCCCCGCGCCCGCTTTATGTGGCCAGCGCCGCCGAAGATTTGTGGGCTGATCCCAAAGGGGAGTTTCTTTCCGCAAAAATTGCGAGCGAAGTTTACGCTCTTTTTGGTAAAAAAGGGGTAGAAGTGGCCGAGCAGCCATCCGTGAACACGCCCGTGGGTGTGGATGTGGGCTATCACATCCGCACCGGCATACACGATGTAACAGCCTATGACTGGGAACAATACCTCGACTTTGCCGACCGCCACTTTGGCAAGCCCAACCTGAAAAAATAGGACTCATGACGAAAACTTTGGAGTGCGGGAGCTTGCTCCCGTTTTTTAGCGGCATCAATAAAACCGGGAAAACGAGCCAACATCGAGAGCAACGCTCCCAAAGCAGGAGCAAGTTCACTGGCTTCAGGGTAATATTGTTCGGCTTGTTGCTCTTGGTATCCCCCAGCAGGGTGAGGGCGCAAAATACCGATGCCAAGCTGGAGGCCTTCTTCAAGACTTACCTTGAAGAGTCGTTTCAGATGCGGCCCTTGGACGCGACGATGTTGGGTGATCACCGCTTTGATCACCTTTTGGATGACCTTTCGCCCAAGGCGCGAGCCGGCTGGCTGGCTCATACCCGCAAGAGTCTGGCCTCCCTTCCCAAATCCGTAAAATATGAGGAGCTTTCGCGAGGCGCACAGATTGATTTCAACATTCTGCGCGACGAAATGATCCGCAATATTTGGCTGACGGAAAACACCCACCCATTCGAAGAGGATCCGAGGGTGTTTGGCGGTTATATCAGCGACAGCGTCTATTCGGTGCTGACCCAGTCAACACTCCCCAAAGCCACCAACGTCGCAAACGCCGTTGCGCGCATGAGGCAGATCCCACGCATCATTGCCACGGCTGAGGAAACCTTGAGCCATCCGTCGCGACCGGTGTTGGAAACGTCCATCCGCCAAAACAAAGGAGCCATTAGCTTTTATGAAAAGGAACTTTTCGAGCTGGTGGGGGACACTCCGCAGGCCGAGGAATTAAAGAAAACCGCCGCCCCCATCGTTGAAGGCCTCAAGCGGTACCAGCATTTTCTGGAAACCGATTTGATGGCCCGCGCCGATGGCGATTGGAGGCTGGGCCGCAAAAAATTTGCCCGCAAACTGGAGCTGGTTCTGGAGGCTGGCCTGACAGCGGATCAGGTGCTGGCTTCCGCGGAGAGCGAGTTTGAGCGTGTGCAGCGCGATATGTATGTGATCGCGCGCCAGCTTTGGAGTCGATATTTCCCCAAGATCCCCCTGCCACCGGATGATGTGGCGGGACGCCGCACCACCATTGCCCAAGTCACCCATGCGGTCAGCCAGGAGCACGGAAAGCCTGAGGATTTGGTGGTTGATGCACGCGCAACGGTGGGGCGCATCCAGCAATTCATCCGTGAAAACGACATCATCCGGCTGCCCGAGCCTGATCGCTGCCAGGTGACGGAGATGCCGGAGTTCAAGCGAGGCAATTCGCTGGCCTATCTTGAGTCAGCTCTACCGCTTGATCCGGCCGGTCAAAGCACTTATGCGATCAGCCCCCCCCCGGCCGACTGGAGTGAGACCCGTGTGCGCAGTTTTCTGGAGGAGTACAACGCACACATGTTGCAGGTGTTGACGATTCATGAGGCCTACCCCGGCCACTACGTCCAATTGGAATATTCCAACCGCAGCCGTTCCATGATCAGGCGTGTGCTTCAGTCGGGGGTGTTTGTGGAGGGCTGGGCTGTTTACACCGAACAGATGATGTTGGATCAAGGGTACGGCAAGGGTGATCTGGCGCTGCGCCTCAATCAGTTGAAGTTCTACCTTCGTGCGGTGGCCAATACCATTCTCGACCACAAAATGCACTGCACTCAAATGACGGACGAGGAAGCCTTGCGGTTCCTCACCGAGGGTGCCTTCCAATCCGAAGGCGAGGCCAAGCTTAAGATCATTCGCTCGAAGCAAAGCTCAACCCAACTCAGCACTTACTTCGTGGGGCGCATGGCCCACTATCGCCTGCGCACGGAAATCCAGCGCGAGCTTGGAGATAGATTCGAGCTTGGCCGATATCATGAGGCCGTTCTGGATCACGGGTCCATTCCCATGAAATTCCTCCCCGAGCTCGTGCGCAGCCGTTTGAGCCAGCCGAGATAATTTTTGTGGGGCCCGAACTGATCGTGCCTAATTGGGTCTTTTCAGTTTTGGGATGAGGCCCAGATAGCCGATCACGGTAACACTGATGTGCTTATTGGCCGGACCGTTGGCGTCGGTGTAGACGATCAGCCTGCTCTCCGGCCCAAAAACGTGACCCGTATGGTGATGCGACTGGGTGGCATGTCCTGGAGCGACATCCAGCTGCGACAAAATACGGTTGGCGCCATTGGGGAACTGTTCGGCCAAATTGACGGTATAGGGACCGGTTACGTCACCCTGGGGATAATAGATGATGTCCGTAATGGTGAGCTTTTGTTTTTTTGGGATGTCCTGGAAGGCGACGAGTGTTAATTCGGCGAACAAGTTGACCACGGCAACGTTGGCTGCGCCTCCCGTAACGGCCACTGCATCGCCCCTGACTTGAAGATTTTTGGTGTCATCAAACATAAATTAAATGGATTGAGGGTTGTCGATAATGATGGGCACTTCCAAAAACGGTATGTTTTAAAAACGGGCTATCCTGAACACACCTTGGAAACCCGGAGTGGCTCTCACCCGATTATCGGGTTGTCCGGTTTGAGCCCGCGCTTTGCCGTTCCGGGCTTCGCGTTTCATGT
>JANYDC010000113.1 GCA_025359965.1 Pedosphaera sp. | reverse complement strand
TTCTGAGTCGGTCATCCGTGGGATGACTCGACTGGCCAACCGCCATCAGGCGGTCAACCTTGCCCAGGGTTTCCCTGATTTTGATCCGCCCGCGCCTTTACTTGAGGCTTTGCGCCGAGTGGTCGATCAGCCGTTCCACCAATACAGCATTACTTGGGGCGCACCTCGATTCCGCGAGGCTCTTGCGCGAAAATTGCAACGCTTCACCGGCTTGCCCGTCGATCCCGAACAGCATCTCGTTGTTACTTGCGGAAGCACCGAAGCCATGATGGTTGCCATGATGACGGCCTGTTCGCCAGGCGATGAGGTTCTGTTGTTTTCGCCCTTCTACGAAAACTATGCGGCAGACGCAATTCTCTCCGGAGCGCGCCCTTACTATATAGCATTGCGTGGTACCGAGTTTCGATATGACCCGGCGGAACTGCGCGCGGCCTTTGCGCGACGCCCCAAAGCCATCGTCATCTGCAATCCATCCAACCCGTGCGGCAGGGTTTTCACGCGAGGCGAATTATTGGAGATTTTGGCCTTGGCCGAGCAGTATGACACCTTTGTCATTACCGATGAAGTATACGAACATATTGTCTTCGCCCCGCATCAGCACACCACATTCGCCAGCCTGCCGGGCGCATGGCCGCGAACTATCACCTGCAGCTCGCTTTCCAAGACCTATTCCATTACCGGGTGGAGATTGGGCTACGTCATGGCGGCACCGGAAGTCATCGCCCAAGCCCGCAAGGTTCACGACTTCCTGACCGTCGGTGCCGCCGCGCCTTTGCAGGAAGCCGCCGTAACCGCCTTGGAGTTCCCGGACAGTTACTACACTGAGTTGCAGCAGCTCTACACGGACAAACGGGATTTGTTTCTGAGCTATCTTGATCAATTAGGCCTCCCCTATTCCAAACCCGAGGGTGCCTATTTCGTCATGCTGGACATTCGCTCCCTAGGGTTCACCACCGATGCCGAGGCTGCCGAATGGATGGTCAAAGAAATCGGGCTGGCGGGTGTCCCTGGATCAAGCTTCTTCAAAGAGCCTGTGAATGAATACATCCGGTTTCACTTTGCCAAACGATCCGAGACCCTGCACGAAGCGGGCAAGCGCCTGCTTCGACTGAAAGGACGTTAAGCATATCGATCCGGGTCCAACAAATTCAGAGGAATACGAGGAGTGCGTTTTGCCAATAGATCGCCCACCAATTTTCCGCTAATCGGTCCTAGGCTAATGCCCATCATGGCGTGGCCGGTGGCGATGACCAGATTCTCCCACCGCGCCGTCCGGCCCAAAAACGGCATGCCATCAGGTGAGCAGGGACGCAGGCCACTCCAGGGTGTGATGCCTGAAAAATCAGACTCATTAAAATCTGGAAAATATTTGGGCACCGCTTCGGTGATTCCTCGGACACGCAGTGGGTTTGGATCTTGGTTGATACCTCCCAATTCCATCGTGCCGC
The DNA here is from genome assembly GCA_025359965.1 of Pedosphaera sp. Classification (GTDB taxonomy): domain Bacteria; phylum Verrucomicrobiota; class Verrucomicrobiia; order Limisphaerales; family SXQI01; genus SXQI01. Next base: position 7,961 of record JANYDC010000113.1, on the reverse strand, counting down.
CAAACCGTAGGGCGTCGCCAATGGGCGTGATGGCCACACGCGCCTCCACAAAAATGGAGCACAGCTTGGGCAACTGACGCGGCTTGATCAAGGTCAGGCTGTAGCCTTTGCCCGCCTGCATGGGCAGGCTCAAATGGAGATCGGCCGCTGTGATGGCCGACCAAGCCCCGCCGCATAGCACGAATTCGTCCGCTGTAAATTCACCCCGATTTGTGGCCGCCGTGTTGATGCGGTTGCCGGTGGTTTTCCAGGCACTCACCTCGGCGCCAAAGACCAATTTCGCCCCATGTTCCCGCAACCACTTTTGGAGTTCGCCCATCAGCAGATGCGGGGAAAGATGGCAATCTTTGGGAAACAAAATAGAACCCGCAACCGACATGCGGATGCTCGGATCGGCTTTCGCGCATTCGTCTGCAGTGAGAACTTCCGCAGGAATTCCCAGTCGCTGGGCTTCGCGCGCCATGACCGTTTCTTCTTTCAGCGCGTGCTGCGTGCGGCACAGCATGAGGAGCCCATTCCGCGTAAGGCCAAAATCCACGCCATGCTTGTCCGCGAGCTCTTCATAAGCCGCGCGGCTGGCCAGATTCAGGTCGCGCAGGATGGGCGCGCACCGCTCAGTATGTCGCTTGGTCGCTGCCCGCCAAAAATGATAACCCCAGGCGAGAAGATCCCAGCTGAGGCGTGGTTTGATATAAAATGGGCTTTTGGGATCCCACATCCATTTCAACCCCAGCGCCACCATCCCAGGTGCAGCCAGCGGCACAAAATGACTCGGTACCACCATCCCCGCATTGCCAAAGGAACACCCATCCCGATGAACTGGGCCGCGCTCCAACACTGTAACGTCAAAGCCCTCCTGCACCGCGTTGTAAGCGGCGAACAACCCAATAATTCCCCCGCCCACGATGACTACCTTGCGACTCATTTGGCACTAATCTAATGGATTCCCCAGCAAAACGGATCTTCCGGATGCAGCAATAACTGTGCATCTGCCGTGACGTGTGCCGAGCCTGTGATCGTTGGGATAATCTTACCTTCAAGCTCCTCGTAACTTCCCTCGAACGTACTTCCGATGACGCTCTCCTGAATCCATTTCTCTCCGGGTTTCAGCGCACCATCAGCCGCCAGGCAGGCGAGCTTCGCACTCGTGCCTGTTCCGCAGGGAGACCGGTCATAAGCCTTGCCCGGACACAACACAAAGTTGCGAGCGTGCGCATCCGTTCCAACAGCCGGTCCTACCAATTCGACATGGTCCACCTCCGGATATCCCTGGGCATTCACCGCCTGGCGGATCTTCCAAGAAAACTCAGTGAGTTCCTCGACATTGGCTGCATCCAAAGTGCTAGGTATCTGTTTGGTAAGGAAAAACCAGTTGCCGCCCCAAGCCACATCTCCCTCAACCCAACCAATCTTTGGCACATCAATCCTCGCACCTTTCACTTTGCGATAACTCGGAACGTTGCGCACGGACACACGGCCATCCTTATGCAATGTGGCCTGCACCGTCCCCACCGGTGTATCAAGTGAATGTGTGCCATCCGTGATGCGGCCGAGATGCGCTAGAGTGGTGACCAGCCCGATCATCCCATGACCGCACATGCCGAGGTAGCCCACGTTATTAAAAAAAATAACCCCCACTACTGCCCCGGCCGTCACTGGCTTTACGAGCAATGCTCCCACCAATACATCCGAGCCACGAGGCTCCTGCACTACTGCTGATCGGTAACGATCCAGATTCGTGCGGCAGAATTCCATCTGCTCTTTCATTGAACCCCCGCCTGTATCCGGCCAGCCGGAGATCACCACGCGAGTGGGTTCCCCGCCGGTGTGCGAATCGATGACGCGCAGTGAGATTACCCCGTTTTTCATTTGCGCTTCCTTTTGGGGAGCGAAGGCCGCGCGGCAATGCCATCGTGGATGATTTTTAGAATCGCCCGGCGTTCCGCACCAACCAACGGCAGACGTGGTGTCCGAATCCACTCCGCTCCAAGCCCGCATTCTTGAATAGCCAGCTTGATGTACTGCACAAATTTGAAATGTGTATCCAAGTGCAGCAACGGCGTGAACCAGCGATAAATTTCCCGGGCCTCAGCCCATCGTCCCGCCACCGCGAGATCCCAGATCGCCTGATTTTCATAAGGAAAAGCCAGCCCCGTGCCCGCTACCCAGCCATCAATTCCCAAGATCGCACTTTCCAGCATCAAATCATCCACCCCGGTGAACAGCGCATACCGGTCTCCTACTCGGTTGTGCAGATCGGTCAACCGCCGAACATTTCCTGAGCTTTCCTTAAGAGCCACGAAATTCTTAACATCCGACAGCTCATCGAACATTTCTGGGGTGATATCATTCCCGTAACTCAGAGGGTTGTTGTAAATCATGATGGGCAACCCCGTCTTACTTGCCACCGTGCGGAAATGCGCCATCGTCTCACGAGGATCACCCTTGTAAACCATGGCAGGCATCAGCATAAAACCGTCGAGCCCCAGCTTCTCCGCGTCGCGCACATAATCGATTGCCGCCGCCGTGCTCGTCTCCGCCACTCCGCTAAGCACCGGTATCCTCCCCGCCACGCCGGCCTTGATCGCCTCCGCAACCTGCCGTTTTTCCGCGCCGCTGATCGATTGGTTTTCCCCCAGGGAACCCAGGATCACCAGCCCGGTGATGCCCGAATCAATCAGAACCTCGACATGCTGTAGCGTTGCATCCAAATCAAGCGACTGATTCTTGTGCATCTGCGTTGTGACAGCCGGGAACACTCCCGACCAATAGGGCTTTTTCATTATATAAATTATGGGACCCGCGTATGCAGTGCGGTGGCGGACCGAAGCGTCGACACCGCTTGGAGATGCAACCTTGGTACGGACTGTACCTTGCAAAAACGACAACCCTCTTTAAAAGCGGTGTCGACGCTCGGCTCTCTGCCACCAGACTCCACAGGCCGTTGGCATCCATCCCCACGACTTTACCCTGTCCGCATCCTGCCGCTTGGTCTATTTTGCCGTTCAGATGGTTATTCCAAGCACAACCCTCAGTTTGGACCGGCTGAACTCGCTTTTTCAGCGTAACCCGGCCGCGCTCCTTCCCTTGGTCGAGGAACTTTTTGATCACCTGCCTGATACCGTCTTCTTCTGCAAAGATGCCCAGGGCCGCTACGTCTCCGTCAACCAAACTTTGGCCGAACGTTGCGGTGTGAGCCGCAAGAGCGACCTGGTGGGCCGTCGGGTTTCGGATTTTTTTCCACCTGCTCTCGCCCAACGTTATGCCGCTCAGGATGAAGCCGTCCTTAAAAGCGGCCGTTCCATGATTGATGTTTTGGAGCTTCACTGGTTTCCCGGTCGCCGCTCCGGCTGGTGCCTCACTACCAAGCTGCCCATTGAGACCGAAAAGGGACTGCGCACCGGTCTCATTGGCATCTCACGCGATGTTGCGTCCCCTGACGAGCGCGATTCCATTCCCGCCACTCTCGCGCCCACCCTCGAATATCTGGAGAACAATTGTCACGAGCCCATCCTTCCTTCCACCTTGGCCAAGCAGGCTGGCTTATCCAATGCTCGTTTCGCCCGGCTGATCCGTCGCCTCTTTCGCCTGACGCCCAGCCAATTAATCATACAAACCCGCTTGAACCACGCGGCCAAGGCATTGGAGGATTCCGATAAGCCTGTGACCGAGGTTGCTCTTCTGGCTGGCTTTTACGATCACAGTGCATTCAGCCGCGCTTTTCGCAGAGCCACTGGCCTGACTCCAAGCGCTTTCCGCAATCGCAACCGTACTTCACCACATTTTCCCCTTTCTTCTTGAGCGCCACGCAGACTTCCCCAGAATCGTCCCGTGTCCGTTAATCGTCATGTTGGTTTTGCTGCGCTTTGGGCGTTGATTCTCATTCTCACCGCCAGCTGTTCCACCCCTGCACCGTCGATTCGCCCAACCACCACTCTAAATACTCCCGAAGTCGACACCAACCTCCCTCCTGTTCCCGAAATCGTGCCTCCGGCCGTTGCGGAAATCCAGCCAACGCCCGAGCCGGTCCCACAAGAACCCGTCGTAATCCCGTCGGCTCCGCCTCCAGTCACGCGTAGTACTCCCGCCATAACCGCCGTTCCTCCGCCAATCTACACCAACGTCATTCCCAGCACTTGGATGCCTCTTCGCCAGTGGGCTCGCAACAATCGCCTTTCCCAGCCTGCGGCCAACGGTGTTCCTCCTTTGATCAGCCTGGTCCATCAAACCCCGGCCGGCCAACTTGAGATGACCCTTGGCAGCCGGTACATCCGCTGGAATGGTCTGAATATTGGCCTGGGTTTCGCCCCGCTTTGGTACAAGAACGAACCTTATTTGCACGGTCTGGATGCAGAAAAAACCCTGACTCCCCTGCTGAACTCCGCCGCCAGCGATCCCAAGCCCATTAAGACTTTGGTCCTTGATCCTGGCCACGGCGGAAGCAATTTTGGGACGAAATCTTTTGATGGCCGCTTCTACGAGAAGGACTTGGCTCTCGATTGGGCGCGCCGTGTCAAAATTCTCCTGCACGCCCGCCGACCCGACTGGACCGTCTACCTTACCCGTACCAATGACGTGGATTTGAGCCTTCCGCAACGAGTCACCTTTGCCGACTCTGTGCGTGCCGATTTATTCGTCAGTCTCCATTTTAACGCCGTAGACGGCCATCGTGAGGAATCGGGTGTTGAAACTTATTGCGCCACTCCCACTGGCCTGCCCTCTAACCTCGTACGCGAATTCGAGGACAATCCCTCCCGCGTTTCCCCTAACAACGCCTTTGATTTCGAGAATTTCCAGTACGCCCTTAGGCTGCACCGCAACTTGGTACAGTTTTCCGGCCGCAAAGACCGCGGCCTTCGCCGGGCCAGATTCATGACCGTTCTGCGCGAGCAAAGCCGCCCCGCCGTGCTCCTCGAAGGCGGCTATCTTTCAAACCCCAAAGAGGCAAAATTGATTTACACCGCCGAGTTCCGCCAGCGACTGGCCGAAGCCGTGGTCGAAGGACTTCTTGGCACCGAAAACGGAATCGTCGCCAAAAACTGGAGAGCCGCCCCGTGAATCCCGGCGATCGCATTCTGGTGACAGGCGGAGCCGGTTTCGTAGGCTCCCACCTCGTCGAACGCCTCATCCGCGAAGGCTTTTACGTCACCGTGATCGACGATCTTTCCACCGGTTCCCTCGCGAACCTGGAGAATGTTCGCAACCATCCACAAATCAAGATCATCACCGCCAAGGTGTCCGATGTCCCGGACTTGGCCGAGCTTGCCGGGCATTGCCAATTCATCTTCCATCTCGCCGCAGCCGTGGGCGTTGAACTCGTGGTCAACTCCCCCATCCGCACCATCCAGACCAATCTTAAAGAGAGCGAAGTCATCCTCGAAGCGGCCAGCCACGCGCGCACCCCGCTCCTGCTGGCCTCAACCTCCGAGGTCTACGGCAAGAGCACGAAAGAATCCTTTGCTGAGACCGACGATCTGCTCATCGGTCCTCCCACCTTGGGCCGCTGGAGCTACGCCTGCTCCAAATTAATGGATGAATTCCTGGCCCTGGCCTATCACAAGGAACGCGGCGTCCCAGTCATTATCACTCGCCTGTTCAACACCGTCGGCCCACGCCAAACTGGCCGTTATGGCATGGTCCTCCCCCGCTTTATCCAAGCCGCGCAAGCACAACAACCGCTGGAAGTCTACGGCGATGGCACCCAATCGCGCTGTTTTTGTTTAGTGGATGACACCATTGAAGCCATGTTGCGCCTCGCCCGCGAACCCAAAGCCATCGGCGAAGTGGTCAATGTCGGCACCGACGAACAGGTCACCATCCTGGAACTCGCCCACAAAGTAATCCAACAGGCCAACTCGACCTCCCCAATCAAACTCCGCCCCTACGTCGAAGCCTACAACGCCGAATTCCAAGACATGGCCCGCCGCCGCCCTTCGCTCAACAAACTGGAAACCTTAATCGCCTTCAGACCCCGCACCACACTCGAAGAAGTTATCCGCCGCACCATCATGTAAAGCGGGGTGTCTCACTACGCCTCTCGTACCCCCCCCCTTAATCAACTTCCCTCCCCTTCGCTTCTTCGTGCCTCTGCGGGACGTCCCCGTGCAAGGTCATGGGAATGAACCTCCGGCAGAGGCGCAGGGGCACGGAGAAAATAAAAGCTAAATCATCTCGATTGTGGGCGCGTCCACGCAAAAATCTTACGATGAAAGAAAATGAAATCGGCACGCAGGTTCTCACCGCCGCCATTGAAGTCCACCGCGAATTAGGCCCGGGGTTGCTGGAGTCGGTTTATGAAATTGTGCTGGCGCGTGAACTTTCCATCCGCGGGCTGGCGGTTGAACGCCAAGTTGCAGTGCCAATTGTTTACAAGGGTGTTCGATTTGATGAAGGGTTTCGGGCTGATCTCATAGTTGAGGGGATGGTGTTACTGGAGTTAAAGTCAGTTGAACACGTCACGCTAGCCCACAAGAAACAGGTGCAAACTTATCTCCGCCTCACCGCCCTCAAACTTGGTTATCTGTTGAACTTTGGAGAAGCCTTGCTCAAGGATGGCATTACCCGGTGTGTTTACCGCCTGGAGGAGGATGTGTCCCGCTGAGACGCAGAGAAACAAGTCTTTTCTCCTCCGCGCCGCTGCGCCTCTGCGGGAGATTCTTTGTCCCGAGGCTTTCTCATTGTGCCCAATCAGATGCCGCTCTAACTTCATCCCACAATCACTATGAACAAGTTCAACCAGTTTCTCTGGTGCGCCTCACTGCTCGGTTTACCGTTTGTCTCCCATCAAGCTTCAGCGGAGAGCACCGCCTCCCCCGCCCGCACCCAGGACCAGGTCGAGTTCATCATTGGTCCGGTGTACGAGGATGCGCCGGAGACCAAGGTGCTTGAAGGAGTGCCGAAAGGTGTGATCCGCGAGTTTGTCATGACTTCCGAGGAGAGCACCCTTTACAAGGGCATCGCCAAGAAGCTTCCTCCGCCCGTGGCCTATCAGCGCAAGGTCGCCGTGTACGTCCCCTCACAATACGTGGCCGGTAGCGCCGCCCCATTCATCGTGGTGCAGGATGGCTTGGGTTATAAGGACAACATGAGCCGGGTGCTCGACAACATGATTCACACTCATGAACTCCCCGCCATGGTTGCCATCTTCATCAACTCAGGCGGGGGCGATGCCCAAGGCAGCCAACGCGGTTTGGAGTACGACACCGTCAACGAGGTTTATACCACTTTCATCGAAACGGAAGTGCTGCCGCGTGTGGCTAAGGAATGCAATGTCACTCTGACCGCCGATCCCGAAGGCCGCGCCACCATGGGCGGAAGCTCCGGCGGAGCCGCCGCTTTCACCATGGGCTGGTTTCGCCCCGATCTTTACCGCCGCATTTTGACTTACTCCGGCACTTACGTGAACCAGCAATCACCTTTCAACCCTGTTTCTCCGCAGGGCGCCTGGGGTTATCACGCTTACTGGATTCCTGCCAGCCCCATCAAGCCTCTCCGTATTTGGCTGGAAGTCAGCGAAAATGACAACGGGTCCAAACGCGACGAGGCCTCCCTTCACAATTGGGTAATGGCCAACCAACGCATGGCTGCAGCCCTAAAAGCCAAAGGCTACACCTATCGCTACGTCTTCGCCGAAGCCGCCGGCCACACCGACGGAAAAGTCACGCGCCAGACACTGCCTGGGGCATTGAAATGGCTCTGGGAAGGATACCCCACCAAATAAGGGCCACGGTTGGTTTCGTTGAGTTCAAAGAAATAAATCTTCTCGGTGCTCCACGAAAATAGCCCCGTGCTTTAGCACTGGGCGTTGAATAAGAGTGAGCTTAAGGGCACTTCCAAAAACGGTATGTTTTAAAAACGGGCTATCCTGAACACACCTTGGAAACCCGGAGTGGCTCTCACCCGATTATCGGGTTGTCCGGTTTGAGCCCGCGCTTTGCCGTTCCGGGCTTCGCGTTTCATGT
>JANYDC010000112.1 GCA_025359965.1 Pedosphaera sp. | reverse complement strand
CCCCCGGCTATCCCGCCTGCCCGGACCATACGGAGAAACCCTTGATCTGGGATCTCATGCAAGTGGAGAAAAACACCGGCATCAAACTGACTGAAAGCTGCGCCATGTGGCCGGCCAGCAGCGTCAGCGGCCTCCACTTCGCCCACCCGGAGGCCAAGTACTTCGCCGTTGGCAAAATCGAGCGAGACCAAATCCTGGACTATCATCTGCGCAAAGGAATGACTCTTCAGGAAGTCGAACGCTGGCTATCCCCAAACTTGAACTACGAGCCGGCCGAAGCTCCGCTCAGGACGCAGGGGAAATGCGGCTGCGGCATAGCTCATTAACTGAGCCGCCCCCTTACTGCCTATTGCTTTGCAGGCTGCGAAACGGTAAACACTGTCCGACATTTTGCGGATTACCGATGGACGAGCCTCAACAATTTGGACGATTCCAGCTGCACGAGCTAATCAACTCGGGCGGCATGGCGGAGATTTGGCTGGCAACTGATGACGCAAACCAGCACTTCGCGCTGCGGCGCATGCAGCCGGTCGGCATGTTCGATTTCACACCCAAAAAGCGGTTTGTGCGGGGGTGCGAAATTCTGAAACAGGTTTCAGACCACCCGCTGATCATTGGCTACGTCGAGCACGGCAAGATCGAAGGATCACTTTATTTGCTCATGGAATATTTGGAGGGGCAGAATCTCAAACTATGGGCCGCGGAAGGCGCCCCACTGATCAACGAGAATATTTCGGCCATCCTGATCGATATGGCCCTGGCCTTGGAGCATGTCCATGACCGCGGTTTCATGCACCTCGATTTCAAGCCGGAAAACGTAATGCTCAGCCGCAACGCCAGCATGCGTCTTGTGGATTTTGATTTAGCCAAGCCAATTCCCAAAAGCCCTGAAAAATCAAAAGATAACCCGGGAACTCCCGTTTATATGGCTCCCGAACAGCTGCAGGGACTGCCCTTCGATCAGCGTGTGGACATCTTCGCCTACGGGGTCACAGCCTACGAACTGCTGACAGGTCAAAAGCCCTTCCCAGGGGAAAGCTCTGACGAAATTCTGCGACGCCAGATCGTCCGCAAGAACTTCATTCCCCTCAAGGAAGCCAATCCCGACATCCCTGAGAACCTGGAGCAAATCGTATTGAAGTGCATCGAGCCGGACATGGAGGATCGCTACCCCAACATGACCGTCCTAGCCCGCGATATCCAATCAGCTCTGTACATTTAGGCGATAGAGGATTGAAATTAGCGAACTTCTGAATGTAAGGATTAAAAGGCTCAAATGCCTCTGGCCAAATTACCCTTTCGGTCAGAATACCTGACTCTCAAATCGCTCTCTCCTCAATGGATGGACACAGCGCGTAAAGCCGCTGCCGCGCCCGAACCAAGGTTAGGCTGAGTTTTGGACCGGTAAGAGCCGCTGCTCTTTTGAGGTTCGCTTCCTTGAAATCCAAGAACACCCACTCCGACTCATTTAGCCAGAATGAACAATTAAAACCAGTTCGAGACCGTTGGAATACTCGTAAAAGCAAGTGCAGGGCACCGATTGTGTGCAGAAGCATGCCAAATAAGGGGAAAAACACGCAACCATCGACACGAGAACCATCCGGCAAGAAAGCTGCTACAATACATTTTTGTGGTTCTTTCGGACAAAACCGATGCAGCACGCAGACCAGGCTCACTCCGGATCATTGGGGTGCTGGGATTGGGTGTGATTTTGTCGTTGGCCTGCTTTGCGAAAATATTTGACTGGGAGCAAAGCGAAACAGACCGAAGGGCTGCTGGTCTGGCGCACGGCCAGCTTGAAAAACTAAACATCTCTATTCTTCGTTCCATGGAGGTGCTGCATTCCATCGTGTCTCTGCACGCGGCAGCAGGCCGGATTGACGGCCCGCAATTTCACCGTTTCGTGCAACAAGCCCTCCAACGACAGCCGGAGCTTCAGGCGCTGTCATGGAATCCCGTGATCAAATTGAACGCACGAACGAATTTTGAAGCACTGGCTTCGGAAGACACGCGAACGACTTACCAAATCCGAGAGATGGGCGCGTCCGGTTCTTTTGTGATAGCTGGTGAACGGCTAGAATATGTGCCTGTTCATTTAATTGAGCCACTGAAGGCCAACGCGGCTGCACTTGGGTTTGACCTGGGCTCCGACGCATCCCGAAAGGCCTCTCTTAAGCTTGCCTGCGACCAAGGTGTGCCGATCGCCACGGCACCCATCGAACTGGCACAGGGGCCTGACAACCAGGCGGGTTTTCTGGTTCTGATGCCGGCCTATTTTGGCCCCACTCCTACCACGACGGAGCAACGCCGGGCAGCCATCGCTGGATTTGCGGTGGCGGTATTTCATGTAAAGGACTTGGTGGAGAAAGCCTTCGACGAACTGAAAGGGAAAGGGATAGAGGCAGAGTTGTTTGATGAATCGCAGGGCAGCGAAAGGCTCTATGGGAACCGCCTGGGTCTGCAGACGTCCGGAAGGACGGCCAAACTTTCGGTGGCAGGCAGAGACTGGATAGCCTACTACTCCCCTACCCCGCAATTTTCAAAGGAGTCACACACCCAATCATGGCTGGCACTGATCGGCGGACTCGGGGTCACTTTTCTCACCGTCGGTTATTTGTACCATGGCTGGCTGAAAGCGTCAGAAATCGCCTGCATCAATGCGGCTTTGAAGGACGAGGTTGAGGTAAGGCAACGGGCAGAAAGCGCCGCGGCAGCTGCAAACACCGCAAAGTCAGATTTTCTGGCAAGCATGAGCCACGAAATCAGGACTCCCCTCAATGCCATTCTGGGCTACACCCAGTTGATGCGAAGGGACACAAGCCTCTCGCAGGACCAGCGAGATGCAGTGGCAGGAATTGGAGAGAGCGGCCACCACTTATTAGGGCTTATCAACGAGATTCTGGACCTCTCAAAAATCGAGGCCGGCAAAATGGAGCTGCGCCCGGTTAATTTTGATTTATCAGCCTTTGGACGAAGCCTTGCCTCGACATTTCGACCACTATGCGCACAGAAAAGGATCGGTTTTTCGTGGGAAGCTAATTTGGATGAGGGATTTACAGTGCGCGGGGATGAGGGAAAGCTGCGTCAGGTGCTTATCAACCTTGTGGGTAATGCTGTCAAATTTACGCATGACGGGCAGGTTTACCTCTCGTTCCGGAATAGCGGAACTAACAAGTGGCTTTTCGAAGTGGTCGATACGGGTCTTGGCATACCAGAGGAAGAGAGAGCCAGTATTTTCAAGCCGTTCCAACAAGGGAGCGGAGCGCAAAACCTGGGGGGCACTGGCTTAGGGCTGGCCATAGCCCAAAAACAGGTTGAACTGCTGGGAGGCAGGTTGGAGATGCAGTCCGAGAGGGGGATTGGATCACGCTTCCACTTCGAGATTCCTTTGGAGCCTGTCGATAGATTGCCATCGGAACAAGAGACGCAGATTCTCTGCATCGAGGCGGGGCAAACATTGAGTGCGCTAGTAGTTGATGACAACCACGACAACCGCCAGGTGATGGGGCGGATGCTGAGGGACATAGGCTGTCGCGTACTTTTCGCGCAAACTGCACGCGAGACCATGGAACTGGTGCGCGCAGAACATCCGCAGGTGGTTTTCATCGATCTGCTGCTGCCTGATCAGAGGGGCGATGAGGTTGCCCGCTGTCTGAAATCTGATCCGAACTTTGGGGACATGAAAATCATTATTCATACAGCTTCGGCGTCGCCAGAGCACAGGGATGCGGCTTTAGCTTCCGGCTGCGTGGATTTTCTGGCTAAACCATTTTCGTGTGAGCGACTGTATGACCTGCTCCGAACCCATCTGGGAGTAACCTTCGAGTATACGAACTTTAGCGTTGAGGTGGAAAATGGTTTTGGACTGAGCATGGTCAAGGTTGAATTGCCAGAAGATCTTTGCGCGAGATTGCTGGTGGCTGCGGAACTGCACAGCACGACCGCCTTAAAGGGATGCCTAAAGGAATTGCGCGATTGTGGTCCAGAAGCGGAGACCTTGGCAGATCAGGTGCGTCATCTCATGCGAAGTTACGATATGGACGGAATTGCGCGACTGATTGACGGCAGAGTGCTCGGATCACCTGCTTCGACCAAGCCTGCTAATGGAAACGCCTCAGCCTAATTCCCCCAGAACGGAACGGATCCTACTGGTGGATGACATTCCCCAGAATTTGGCACTGTTAAGCAGCGCGCTCGAACCGGAAGGTTACGAAATCCTGGCTGCACCCGATGGGGAAACTGCACGAAAAGTCGCGGCGCGCGCGCGGCCTGATTTGATCTTGATGGATGTGATGATGCCGGAGATCAGCGGTTTCGAAACCTGTCGCCGACTCAAAGCGAACCCTGAAACCCGGGAAATTCCAGTTATATTCCTGACCGCACGGAGCGAGATGGAGAGCGTGGTCGAGGGGTTTCGTGCCGGAGGGGTGGACTACATCACCAAGCCCTTTCAACTGGAGGAGGTGTTGGGCCGCGTGGCAACCCATCTCCGGGTGGGGCGGCTCACTCGTGAACTTCGCACGAAGAATGAGGCGCTTGAGCTGCGGGCCGCCGAACTCGAAGCCGAAATTGGGCGACGCCGCGTGGTTGAAACAGCTCTCCAGAAAGCTGACGAAACGCTGACTACGCTATCGGACATCGAGGCGTCACGTTGGAACCTTGGCGGACTCATCGGGGGAAGCCCGCTTATTCGAAAAGTCGTTGAAGACATCAACCGCCTGCACGCTTTCACGCAAACCAGCGTTCTAATAACCGGGGAAAGCGGCACAGGAAAGGAGCTGGTTGCGCGCGCCATTCATTTTAACGGAGGCAGAGCCAAATCACCCTTCGTGCCGGTCAACTGCGTCGCCATACCAGCGGAGCTCGCCGAATCAATGTTATTTGGACATGTCAGAGGCGCGTTCACAGGAGCCCTATCCGACCGTAAAGGATGCTTTGAAATGGCTCATGGAGGAACCCTCTTTCTTGATGAGATTGGCGATATGCCACCTCCATTGCAGGTAAAACTATTGCGTGTTTTGGAGGATGGCTGCATCACTCCGGTGGGGTCTTCGCACTCGAAAAAAGTGGACGTGCGCATTGTGGCCGCGACCAACGCCAATCTGGATGCTCGGATTGCAAATGGGGCATTTCGGCAGGATCTCTACTTCCGGCTCGCCCGATATGTCGTCCATACGCCGCCGTTGCGTGAACGTCCTCTGGACGTCCTTCCGTTAGCTGAGCATTTTCTGAATTTATTTGCCAAGGAAATGGGGCTGCGGCCGCCGCCGCTGAGTGATGCTGCGAGAGAGATTCTCAAAGCGTACACTTTTCCGGGAAACGTCAGAGAATTGAAAAACATTATGGAGCGGGCGCTTATTGAAAGCGCTGGCAGCCCGATAGAACGCTCACATCTCCACCTGCTAAACCGCCAGTCTACTGCCTCAACAGTTGTTGAGCGAAAGGCCAAAGCGGATTCCACGCAGTGGCTCCCGCTTAATCTTGCGGAGGCCGAAGAAAAACTCATTCAACGCGCACTGCAGGAAACGGGGGGAAACATCGCGGACGCAGCCCGATTGTTGGGCGTCCATCGGACCAGGATCTACAGGCTTCTGGCCAAGGATGATGGTTCTTCAGCCGAACGTGCGCAGGTCTGATTTGTCGCACGTGTTCCAGGTGCGACACTTGAAACAAGCTGATACATGGAAAGGCTGCAAGAAAACTGAAAAACACCATAAAATAGTGAGTTTTTGAAGATTAAAAAAACTGGCACGCGACACGCTAAGTGAAGTGTAGCGCCCGACGCATTACAGAGAACCCAGTTTAACAAACGCACATGAACAAACACTTCTCAAAATCCCATCGCAAAGAACTCAGTTCCCTCCCCGCCTATGCTCAAGGCAGGCTTCCGCTGGCCTTAACTGCCCTCGCCTGCACGACCGCAGCGTGCTTCGCAGCAGATGCCCCACCCCCCTCGCGTGTAAACGCTCTGATCAACACCGAATTCTCCGACAAGTACCTCACCCCTCGTGGAATGATTGTCCATGATGAGGGACTTACTTTTCAGGTGCTGGCTCTTGGACTGGTCAATGTCTACAAGGGCGACTCGTTTGTAAACGACGTCACGCTGGTCGGTGGTATTTGGAATGATTTCACCAGCGCACCCAAATCCATCAATTCCGCACCAAGACAAAGCTGGGTGGAGATTGATCCCATCGCGGGAGTGTCCGTGGGTTTTGCGAAGCACTTGAAACTGGATGTTACTTACACATCCTTCAACATGCAGATCAGTGGTATTCCCTATTCTCATCATTTGGAGACCAAACTGTCGCTAGACGATAGCTCGTGGTTGGGGGCATTCGCGCTGCATCCCTATTTTCTCTATTGGCAGGAGTTGGACGGCAAAGCCACCGCTGCTCAGGTTCCGTACATCGTTGATCCCCTCGGAAAAGGGCCTCTACCGTTACCTGATTCAAGCTATTATGTGGAATTTGGGATCGCGCCTTCCTACACATTTCAGGATCTTGGGTTAAAGATCGAGGCACCGTGCAGAGTGCTCCTCCCCAACAAGGAATTCTACGGGGAATACTATGATAAGAGTTCAACCGTTGGGCTTTACGAACTGGGCTTGAAGGCGAGCATACCCCTAAAGTTCATGCCGGCAGGATACGGAAATTGGGGCATGCACGTTGGCTTCCGTTACATGGCATTCGAAGACAAAAACCTTCAGGAAATGCAGGTTTTCAATGCGCCACGAGAGGCAACCAAGGACACGACGCAAGTGTATGCGGGCGTATCAATCTTTTTTTAAAACCCTCATTTGATCGTCAACAAAAGCTCTCCGAAACTCATTAAACTCTGCTTATGAAACATGTTTTTACTGCAATCCTCATTGCAATGTCTATGGCCGCCGGTTTGGTTACCCAAGCCGCGGAGAAGGAGGTGACCATGGGTTTCATCTACGTCGGCCCTAAGGACGATTACGGCTATAATCAAGCTCACTCTGAAGGGAAAGCTGGGGTCTCTCAGCTTCCCTGGGTGAAATCAGTGGAGGAAGCCAGTGTGGCGGAAACCGCCGCTGTACAGGAGACCATGCGCAACATGATTAACCTGGATGGAGCAACCGTTCTTTTCCCCACGTCTTATGGTTATTTCGATCCACATATTCTGCGGGTTGCAAAGCAATATCCCAAAGTGCAGTTCCTGCATTGCGGGGGCCTCTACACGGAGGGCAAACACCCCGCCAACGTGGGCAGTTACTTTGGTTACATTGACGAGGCTGTCTACATCGCCGGGATTGTCGCCGGACACTCCACGAAATCGGGCAAATTGGGGTTCATTGCAGCCAAACCTATTCCGCAGGTCCTTCGCAACATCAATGCCTTCACTCTCGGCGCACGGAGCGCCAATCCAAAAGCCACAGTGCAGGTAATATTCACAGGGGAATGGTCCATGCCGGTTAAGGAGGCGGAGGCAGCGACCAGCCTTATCAATCAGGGTGTGGATGTTCTCACCTGCCATGTGGACAGCCCCAAAGTGATCATTGAGACGGCTGAACGTCGCGGTATTTACGTGTGCGGCTACCACGCAAACGGTGCGAAGCTGGCCCCCAAGGGGTATCTCACCGGTGCTGAGTGGAACTGGTCAAAAGTATATACCACTTATGCAGAAATGGTGAAGTCCGGCAAAACACTTGCCGCAGGCACGATCCCGCATCTGGTCCGCGGCGGATTAAAGGAAGGGTTTGTTAAATGTTCCGATTACGGGACGGCCGTGGGCGATGCGGCCAAGAAGGATGCCGAGGCGGCCAAATCCAAGTTTATGGATGGATCCATGGTCATCTTCAAAGGTCCCTTAAAAGACAACGCCGGCAAGGAAATCCTGCCGAGCGGCAAGGAATACAAGCAGCAGGACTTGGAATTGGAGTCCATGGGTTGGCTGGTCGATGGGGTCGTGGGCAGCACAAAGAGCTGACACATCTTCAACTCAAACCAAACTTTTAATGACCACGCTCGCCACCACTTCACAGCCCTCTTCGGCGACAATCCCGTCCGAACCGGGCTGGCAGTGGCGACCCGCGTTGGAAGCCGTCCTCATACCGGTCGGCGCAGTGATGGCAGCGCTGGTCCTATTTGGACTCTTTTGTGCGGCGCAGGGGGCCAATCCCTTAAGCGTCTTTGCGGCCATTAAACGGGCTGCCTTCGGAAGCTGGTATGCTCTGCAGAACACTCTGGTCCGAGCCGCTCCGCTGATGTTGACCGCCCTCTGCACTGCCCTCCCCGCCAGGCTCGGCTTGGTGGTGATTGGCAACGAGGGCGCTCTCGTCGCGGGCGGTCTCGGCGCAGTAGCGGCCGGATTGGCTGTCCCCACCGCGCCCCCAGCACTGGCAATCGCCATCATGACTCTCGCGGGCATGGCCTGCGGCGGCCTCTGGATCAGCATAGTCGGGCTGATGCACTATAAGCGAGGCGTCAACGAAACGATCAGCAGCCTCCTGATGAACTACATAGCCATCGCGATTTTGAACCACCTCGTCAACGGACCCATGCGCGATCCCTCCAGCCTCAACAAACCCTCCAGCTATCCGATTGCCGAGGCCAATCTTCTCCCACGCCTCGGTGAGAGCGAGGTACACTACGGTTTGATCTTCGGAGTGATTGCTTGTCTTTTAGCATGGATCCTAATGGAGCACTCCACTTTCGGTTTCAAGGCGCGCATGATTGGCGGCAATATCCGCGCTGCACGAATGGCTGGATTGCCTGTGGCCCGTCTGGGGCTCACCACTTGTTTTCTGGCTGGCTCGGCTGCGGGATTGGCGGGGATGGTCGAAGTCGCAGCCGTGCACGGGCGCGCCAATGAATCAC
The DNA here is from genome assembly GCA_025359965.1 of Pedosphaera sp. Taxonomy (GTDB): domain Bacteria; phylum Verrucomicrobiota; class Verrucomicrobiia; order Limisphaerales; family SXQI01; genus SXQI01. Next base: position 29,633 of record JANYDC010000112.1, on the reverse strand, counting down.
TGGCGGCAGGCTACGGTTACGCCGGCATTTTGGTGGCATTTGTGGCTAGGCATCGTGGGCTCCCCATTATTCTGGTAGCCACGGCTTTGGGCGGAATTCTGGCGAGCGGCGGAATTTTACAACGCCAATTCAAACTGCCTGACGCGTCCATCCTGGTTTTCCAAGGATTGGTCTTTCTAACCGTTCTCTACAGCGATTCGCTGTATGGAAAATTCAAATTTTTCAAGGAGCCCAGCGTATGACCAGTGAATCCATGGGTTGGTGGGGTGTCCTGCTCGGCGTTTCTGCGGGAGCCGTGCGAGGCGGGACACCGTTCCTCCTGGTCAGCCTCGGGGAATGCCTGACGGAAAAAAGCGGCAAAATCAACCTGGGTCTGGAGGGCACACTGCTGATGGGCGCTATGAGTGCCTATGCATTTTCGTACAAGACCGGCAGCCCTTGGATCGGCGTCATTGCGGCGGGAATTGCAGGAGCATTAATGGGTGCAGTGCATGCGTTTCTCGTCACTCGCCCCAAAGTCAACGACATCGCAGCAGGCATAGCCATGCTGATATTCGGCAGCGGACTGGCGTTTTTTCTAGGAAAGCCCTACATCCAACCCAGTGCCCCCCAACTCTCGCCGATTTCGCTGGGCGGGTGGAGCGACACCGCGCAAATACAGGCTGCTCTAAAAATCAGCCCCATCTTCTTTCTTGGCGCTGGTATCGCTTTTGCCATGAATTGGTTTTTCCGTTCGACTCGGGCGGGGATGCATGTGCGGGCGGTGGGCGACTCTCCCGCCGCCGCCCGCGCTCTTGGCATTTCCGTGGAACGGACCCGCATCCTGAGCATTGTTGCAGGCAGCGCGCTTGCCGGAGTGGGAGGAGCTCATTTATCGCTCTTTTATCCAGGGGCTTGGACGGAAGCCATCTCCAGTGGTCAGGGATTGATGGCGGTCGCGCTGGTCATATTCTCACGTTGGAATCCCGTCCATTGCCTGTATGCCTCCTTGGTTTTTGGCGGCGCGCAGGCAGTGGGTCCGGCGCTCCAAGCGGTGGGGGTGAGCACCGGCTACTATCTTTGGAATGCGTCACCCTATATACTGACTCTTCTGGTGATGGTTGCCACATGTTCCCCCAAGCGCACCTTGGTTGGTGCTCCCGGCGCGCTTGGCGCTTCCAGCTGATCAAATCATGAAACGCTACGTCACATCAGATCCATATCCCTGGCCCTACAATGGCGAACTTCACCCTCAAAACACCGTCGTGGTGGTCATCGACATGCAGACTGATTTCTGCGGGCCCGGCGGTTATGTGGACAAAATGGGATACGATCTCTCCCTGACCCGAAGCCCGATTGGCCCCATCCAGAGGGTCCTTACTGCCGCGCGCAGCCAGGGATTCCATATCATTCACACCCGCGAAGGCCATCGGCCGGATTTGTCCGACCTCCCTGAAAACAAGCGATGGAGAAGCCAGCGGATTGGCGCGGGAATAGGAGATGCCGGGCCGTGCGGTAAAATACTTATTCGCGGTCAGGCAGGTTGGGACATCATACCCGAGCTTACGCCGCTACCGGGTGAATCAGTCATAGACAAGCCAGGGAAGGGCTCCTTCTACGCCACAGACCTCGATCTGCTGCTTCGTCGCAAAGGAATTCAAAACATCGCACTGGCCGGCATCACAACCGACGTTTGCGTGCACACCACGATGCGCGAGGCCAATGACCGAGGCTATGAATGCCTGCTTCTTTCTGACTGCACAGGTGCAACAGATCATGGCAATCATCTTGCCGCTCTGCACATGGTGAAGATGCAGGGAGGAGTTTTTGGAGCCGTTGCAGATTCTGAGGCCTTCATCAAAACCATCGAAACCTAGACCCAGCATGCTGATACCACCACCACCTGCCCGGCCCGAGAAACCGCTGCCACTTGAGTTGGTGAAAATCACCAAACGCTTCGGTTCGTTCGTCGCCAACAACGAGATATCTTTAAGTGTTCCACCAGGAACATTCCACGCCCTTCTGGGAGAAAATGGCGCCGGCAAAAGCACATTGGTCAAATGCATCATGGGATTCCACCAGGCCAGCGAGGGTGATATCCTCATCGGAGGTCACTCCCGCAGCATCAAGAGCCCATATGATGCCTACCAGTTCGGTATTGGCATGGTATACCAGCATTTCACCTTGGTGCCAGCCATGACCGTCGCGGAAAACCTGGTCTTAAGCCGCCCGGATATCCCCAGAGTTATTGACTGGAAAATGGAAATGGCCCGGTTGCGAAAATTCATGGAAACGGCTCCATTTCAAGTCGATCTTTTGACACCGGCATCGCAACTGGCTGCAGGTGAAAAGCAAAAGGTCGAAATCCTTAAGCAGCTTTATCTCGACACCAAGTTCCTAATTCTGGATGAGCCCACTTCGGTTCTGACTCCGGTTGAAGCAGACGAAGTTCTCGGTCTGATCCGCAAAAAAGTCGAATCCGGCCTGCTCAGTGTGCTTCTGATTACTCATAAATTCCGTGAGGTGTTTGGCTTTTGCGACGAAATCACCGTCCTTCGACGCGGTCAGTTTGCGGGAAGGGGTTTGGTCCGTGACATGACCGCAGACCAGATGGCTGAAATGATGATGGGCGGGCCCCGTGAATCAAAGACAGTCTCGAAATCAAGCTCCAATCGTGGAAAGGCCGCCCTCAACCTCAAGGATCTCTGGGCCGACAAGGATAGCGGCGTTCCCGCGGTTGAGGGGGTGAGTCTGACTGTTCACGAAGGCGAGGTAGTCGGGATCGCCGGTGTTTCGGGCAACGGTCAGCGTGAATTGGTGGAAGTATTGGCCGGGCAGCGAACATCCACATCAGGGGAGGTTAACATCCACGGACAGCCTTATCGAGCTACCCGGGAAGAGGCGTTCGCGCACAAGGTGTTTCTGTTGCCAGAGGAACCGTTGCGAAACGGTTGTGTGCCTCAAATGAGCGTTGCGGAAAACATGGCTTTGCGTTCATTCGACCGTGCACCCATGACTCGCGCCAAATGCTTTATCAACCGCAAAGCCATCCGCCAAAACGCCGTAGAGATGATTTCCCGGTATTCCGTAAAGACCCGCTCGCCCGAAACGCCGATTGGCGATTTATCGGGCGGTAATGTTCAAAGGGCGGTATTAGCCCGCGAATTGGGCTCTGGATCAGAGAATATCCTAGTCGCCGCCAATCCCTGTTTTGGCCTTGATTTCGCAGCAGTTGCCTCAATCCATGCCAAAATCACTGAGGCGAGGAATCGCGGCGTGGCCGTATTGTTGGTTAGCGAGGACCTCGATGAATTATTGGCGCTATCCGATCGCTTGCTTGTGATTTCCCACGGAAAATTAGTCTATGAGACCATTCCTGCGGAGGCCGACATAAAGACTATCGGGCACCACATGGCTGGTCACTGAACCCATTCACACCAACGAATCTTGCATGGCGTCATGACAACAAAAGAAATCATATCGGTGGAAGCCGAACCTTACGCATTTGACTTTTCTCCCCGCACCTGCGCACTGCTCTTGATCGATATGCAGCGGGATTTCTTGGAGCCTGGCGGCTTTGGAGAAATGCTCGGCAACGATGTTTCCCAACTGCGCCGCACCATCGCTCCCAACAAGCGGCTTTTGACCAAATGGAGGCTCCGAGCATGGCCGGTAATCCATACCAGGGAAGGCCATCGCCCCGATTTATCCGACCTGCCGCCGGCCAAAAAGATTAGAGGCAGGAGCAAGACTTGCATCGGTGACGTGGGACCAATGGGCCGAATCCTGGTCCGGGGCGAGGCGGGTCACGATATCATCTCAGAGCTTTACCCCTTACCAAGCGAGCCCGTGATTGACAAACCAGGCAAGGGCGCCTTTTTTGCTACGGACCTGCACGCTATACTGCAAAACCAGGGAATCAAACAGCTCATTGTGACCGGCGTGACCACGGAAGTTTGCGTCAACACGACGATCCGAGAGGCGAATGATCGGGGCTATGATTGTTTGGTGCCAGCTGATTGCGTGGGCTCTTATTTTCCGGAATTCCAAAAAATGGGTTTGGAAATGATCAAAGCCCAGGGCGGCATCTTTGGCTGGGTGTCAGATTCCGAAAAAATTCTTGCGGCACTCGATTAGCTTTCTGGCCACTAACCCCCAACCAAAAATAAAATCATGACATCAACCTTCAAACCCAAAATTTGGGTGTCCGGCGACTGGAATGCCTTTTTTGGCTTCGGCACGAACATACTGGTTAATCTGCTCACCCTTACGGCGCTTCTACGCTTCGTATTGAAGATGCCTGATGAATTGGTTTTTGGACGCATCCTGCCCGCGACTGGGTTCATGCTCTGCCTGTCCACACTTTACTACGCCTGGCTGGCCTACCAACTCGCCAAAAAAACCGGCCGGACCGACGTCTGCGCCCTGCCGTCCGGCGTCAGCGTACCCCACATGTTCGTCGTAACCTTTGTAATCATGCTGCCGATCTCCTTGAAGACCGGCGATCCCGTGAAGGGTTGGGAGGCCGGACTGACTTGGGTTTTCATTCAAAGCTTTGTCTTGATGATCGGGGGATTCGTTGCCCCCATCATACGTAGAATCACTCCGCGAGCGGCTCTTTTAGGAACACTCGCCGGTGTGTCCGTCACCTTCATTGCCATGAGGCCTGCCCTTGAGATGTTCCTGACCCCAGTGATTGGCATTACTTGCTTCATTATTATTTTACTAAGCTGGTTTGGCGGGGTTCGTTACCGGGGAGTTCCGGCAGGCCTTGTGGCGATCACAGTTGGCACCGCCATCGCTTGGGGTTCCACCGCTTTGGGCTTTAACTATGGCGGATTAAGCCTGAAAGGGCTGTCTGACTCGGTGGCAAACTTTGGATTCCATTTCCCCCTGCCAGTCTTCGGACACGTTTTCTCGGGTTTTGAATTCTTAGGGGTATTGCTCATCACCGCCATTCCGTTCGGAATCTATGACCTTGTTGAGGCCATCGACAATGTCGAGAGCGCAGCCGTCGCGGGGGACAGTTTCCCAACGACGAGGGTGTTGACGGCCGACGGCATCATTAGCCTCATTGGTTGCATGGTAGGCAATCCGTTCATTAACGCCGTGTACATCGGCCACCCCGGCTGGAAGGCCATGGGTGGGCGCATCGGATATTCAGCGGCAACCGGGATTATGGTGATCCTCCTCTGCTGGTTCGGCACAATATCGGTAATGCTGGCCTTGGTTCCAAGCGTCGCCATCGTACCCATCCTCCTTTACATTGCGATGTTGATAGGCTCCCAAGCCTTTCAGGAAACTCCGAAGCGCCACGCCCCGGCTATCATTCTCTCACTAGTGCCGCACTTGGCCAGTTGGGCAATCACGCTAATCAATGGAACCTTGGCGGCGGCAGGCTTGGTTGTGGCCACATTAAGTCCGACGCAGATGAGCGAGCTGGTTGGTAAATTAAAGAACGAAGGAGTCTTGTACCAGGGACTTCATGTGCTGGGAGGCGGTTCGATTCTGGGCGGCCTAATTCTTGGAGCCATTGCTGTCTTTATCATCGATCGCAATTTCAAGAGCGCAGCCGGTTTCGCCATGGGTGGGGCCGTACTAACCTTCTTCGGATTCATGCACGGAGAAAAAATCGCCATTGGTGAATCACCTGTTGTGGCCGTGAGCTACTGCGCCGTTTCGGTAATTCTTTTTGCCTGCCACGTGTTGGTCGCAAAAACCAAAGTGCCTTTCAAGGAGGATGAATCCCATGCGCACGAGGAAAGTCTTCCAGAAGGAATGAGTCCTGCTACAACCAACGCATGAAGAACGATGTGGAGCGGGTGCTTAAACTCAACGATCTGTTCCAAATCTCTGGTTGGCAGGAAAAACTGCCGTGGAAAAAGTTTTATGAAGGAGTTGATATCTACCGGCTCTACGGAGATGGAACGACCGGTCCCACAGCCGCGCTTCTCCGCTTTCATCCAGGGGGGCGTGTGCCGCTTCATGAGCATACCGGGTATGAACATATTTTTGTCCTGTCCGGCTCGCAGGTGGACGAAAACAGTCTGACAGACACCGGCAGCCTGATCATAAATCCTCCGGGCACAAGCCACAGCGTCCTCAGTCGTAACGGATGCGTTGTTTTGGCAATCTACGAAAAACCAGTGGTCTTTCTTACAGACCCACCCGACCCCGCGAAAGCATGAATACAGACGTCCTGCTGGCCGTAAATGGAACCTTAATGCGCGGCTTGGAGTTAAACCCCAACATGCTCGCGGCCGGTGCGACTTTCGTCCGCGAAGCAGTGACAAAACCTACCTATCGGCTGTGGTCCATCGGGGATCGTCATCCCGCCATGATCAGGGTGAGAAGCGGCGGTGTGGGAGTGGCGGTAGAGGTGTGGTCCGTTCCCCCGGCAGGTTTGGCGTCGATTTTATGCAAAGAACCGCCAGGACTAAGCATAGGCAAAATAACCTTGGCGGATGGCAGCGAGGTGCTGGGTGTTCTGGGCGAACCTATTCTCTGTGAAGGTGAAAAGGAAATCAGCCATTATGGCAGCTGGCGAGACTACGCCGATCGCATTTCAACAAAGTAATCGGGATCAACAGCCTACCGGCGTCGAGAGACGTGCTACGGCAAGGTCACCTTAGATTTGAGGGTTTTATCTGAACCTCCAGACCGATTAGCCTAAGGGCGCTTCCAGAAACTGAAATAATGTAAAAAAGCGGGTGTGGATTTTGAGTAGGGTGAGTTTGAGTTTCGTCAAAGAATGCATGCCTTGATACTCCGCCCCGCCGAGTTTTCCTTCTTCTCCCTGACCGAACGTCTGGCCCAGATTTCCCATCCGCGCTTTCTCGGCCTGAGCCTCTCCGATCCGGTACCCTACCAGAACACCATCTGGGAGTTCCGCGAAGCCCTGCAAAAGGCCGAAGCCTTCCAGTCCCTCTTCGAAGTGTTCAACACCCACGACAGCCAGGCGGTGCTGAGTTTGGTGCAGGCGGGGGACAGGGTTGTGTACAGTGACAGCGCCTATGGCGCGGTATGGATCACCGAGCAGTTGAAAGACATCGGGTGGACACCGTGACCGTACAGAAGGCACAGCGAGGACAACCGTTGAACGACACCGAGAAGTGGGATGCATCGCTCAACCTGCAACTACTCCATTCAAACCGGCAGGCCAACAACCTGTGCGAGTTCTAAAGGTGCCTTTAGCATAGCCTGCTTTTAAAACATGCGGTTTTTGGAAGTGCCCTTAATGCAAATGTCGATAACATGGTTTTTCGATTTTGAAAGCGGAGAACGATTTAGCCCAATCTTCCGCTATATTGACATCCTATGAAATCAATCGCTGGATATTTTCTGATCAAACCGGAAGACCTCTTTTGGAGGCCCTCCAACCTGATGCGCATCCCGAATGCGGATTATCTGGAACGCACGGGCGGCGAAAATCTCGGAGCGCGACTTTGGCGGTTCGCGCCCCAGAGCGCGGGCACGCTGCATAAGCATGTCCGGATGGAGGAGTTTTATTTCGTACTGGAAGGTGTGGGTCGCATGCGTGTGGGCGAGGAGACGCTGATCGTGCCAAAGCACGGAGGTGTGCTGGTTGGGCCTGACCAGTTGCGCCAAGTCTTCAACGACACTGACGCCGAAGTCCTCTGGCTCATCGTGGGTGGGCCCGAGGAACTTGAATTTTTGCCCAACGCAACGCCAAAGCCAGACATGTCCCTCATTTATCCGGTCGATCCAAAGCAACTGCCCAAAGAATTGGAAGGCGTTGAATGGCCACCCAGGGACTGATTCATGAAAGTTGACCGCAAAGCTCCACATCATCCATCAGTTGGCGGCGACACAGGCCCTCGGCTACCCGCCGCCCCTCGTTCGATTCAGAAGGGTAGCTCACTCGGCGCGTTGCTCGATGTTGAAGCGATTGAATGTCTCGCCCACAACATCTGCAGGGTTCATCCAAACTTCGACGTCGACGCTTTTCGAGCCACCGCTTTGCATGGGTTGGCGCCTTTGGCCATACTCCACCGTGGCAGACACTTGGCGCGCGCGCTCCGCTCTCATTTGCCCAAACGCTACGAGGACGCCATTGATGTCTTGATTCGTTCCCTGACGCCCGCACTCACGGAGACATCGGATCTTGGTCTGGCCGTGTTTTTCTACCTGCCGCACGTCAGTTTCGTTGACGCATTTGGGCTCGACACTGATGGCAACGGTGGACGTGATCCATTCGAGGTTTCCATGCGGGCGCAACACGAACTGACGCGGCGGTTCAGCGCTGAGTTTTCCATGCGGAAATTTTTGATCCACCAGCCGGAGCGAACCTTGGCAAAACTTATGGAATGGACGCGCGACCCTGATCCTCATGTGCGTCGGCTCTGCTCCGAAGGCTCACGCCCTCGATTGCCGTGGGCCATTCGCATCCCAGGCTTCATCAAAGATCCGAGGCCGGTGCTGCCGATCCTCGAGGCCATGAAGGACGACCCTGATTTATACGTTCGCCGCAGTGTGGCAAATCACCTCGGCGATATCGCCAAGGATCATCCACAACTAGCCTTCGAAATTTGCCACCGTTGGTTGGATGGAGCGTCCACCGAACGAAAATGGCTCATCCGCCACGCCGTTCGACACCCTGCCAAAAAGGGCATTACAACGGCCCTAAAATTGCGTGAACTCGCTCGTTAAGCCTTCTTCACGAAGCACGCTTTCAAACCGATGGCCATTCCGTCCATCTTGCAGGAAATTTCGTGATCGCCGTCGACCAATTTGATCGGTTTGGACCTGGTGCCCACTTTCAGAACAGTCGATGAGCCCCCCAACTTCAAATCCTTGATCAGAGCCACCACATCCCCATCCACCAGCACGTTGCCGTGGGCATCCTTCACCACTCGCGCAGCCTCCGGCCCATCGGGCTGGGCCTCTTTGGGCCACTCATGGCCACACGTCACGCATTCGAAGCGATCAACGTGATCCAAAATCTCGGTCATTTCACACATGGGACAGGCGGGCTTGGTCATAAAAAGGGGCAGACGATTTCGCGATTGGAGCAATCAGGCCAGAGTTACTTTTTTGGCACGAGATTCGTCAGCGAGACGGGCTTTATAGGCTATCACAGCGGCCTGAAGTTTGGGACGGTGGGTGGCCAGGATTTGCACGGCCAGCAGCCCGGCGTTTTTTCCGCCCCCGATGGCCACGGTAGCCACAGGCACACCACCCGGCATTTGCACAATAGACAAAAGAGAATCCAAACCCTGCATGTTCTTGGTGGCCACAGGCACACCAATGACCGGAAGCGGCGTTAGGCTGGCCAGCATGCCGGGAAGATGCGCGGCTCCGCCAGCACCAGCAATAATGACTTTCAATCCGCGCTCAGCGGCAGTACTGCCATACTCAACCATGTCCAGCGGAGTGCGGTGCGCGGAAACCACCTTGGTTTCGCAGGCAATCTCAAATTCCCGACAAATTTCTGCCGCCGCTTGCAAAGTGGGCCAATCGGAATCGCTTCCCATGACAATGCCCACCTCGGGCAGCTCGGAGTTGGTGTTTAGAGTGGCCATAAATCAGGAATGATTGGGAGCTCCAAAACGGAGGGATTGAGCGGCGTTATGCGCGGTTTGCCAAGCCTCCTCCAAAGTCTCCCCCAGCGCTGTGACGTGCCCCATCTTGCGCGACGGTGAGCTGGTGGTTTTTCCGTAAACGTGAACGTGCGCGCCAGGCGTGGATAGTGCCCTATCAATCCCGTGCGGGTGGCCTGATCCTTTTTCCGCGCCGAGGAGATTCACCATCACGGCGGCTTTGGCCCGCATTTCCGGTGAACCCAGAGGCCAGCCCAGTACCGCGCGGATATGATTCTCAAACTGGGAACAAACACAGGCCTCAATGGTGTAATGCCCGGAATTGTGGACTCGGGGAGCCAACTCGTTGATCAACACCTGCCCGTTGCGGGCGAGAAACAACTCAACCCCGAAAGTACCGACGCCATGAACCGCAGAAACGGCATTTAACGCCAAAGTCTTTACCTGCCGTGCCAGGCCGGACTGAATATCAGCCGGAGCTTTCACGGTATGGCAAATATGATGGTGCTGCGCGGTTTCCACCACGGGGTAAGTCACCGCCGAGCCATCCAGACTTCGTGTGATCATCACCGCCAGCTCCGCGCTGAAGTCACAAAACTGTTCGGCGAGCAGCGGATTTTCATCCCCTTGAAGCAGCTCCCAAGCCAGCTTGGCGTCCCCGGCGGTTCGCAGGGTGGCGTTGCCTTTTCCATCGTAACCATTGCGTCGCTTTTTCAACACCAAAGGCAAACCCAATTCGGCGATGGCCATATCCACCGAGGCGAGGTCAGGCGTTTCCATAAAACTCGACACGGCCAGACCGGCGGCGCGGAGAGTCGTCTTTTGTACCAACTTGTCCTGCACCAAATGCATAGTGCGCGAACCGGGGCGGATGACGTGCCCCTCAGCCTCGAGCTGCCTCAGCATCGCGGCATCAATAAATTCGTTTTCGAGAGTGACCACGTCGACCTGGCGGGCCAGCTCCCTCAGGCTGTCCAGCTCATCGGGATCACCGGCAATCACCCGCTGACAGGTGGCAGCGGCGGGACAATGGGGTTGCTCGGACAAAACCAGTATCTGCACCCCGAGAGGTGCCGCAGCTGCTCCCAGCATTTTCGCAAGTTGTCCGCCTCCGATGATCCCAATGGTTGGGGCATGCGGGCTTCGAGGATTCTGGTTAGCGTTAATAATCGCCATGACCCTCAGCCTACAATTGTGCAGACGGTTGCGGAAAGTCCAAAGAGCAAATACTGCGCAACACGTCGTGAAGCGAAATCGCCTTGGCCTTACCAGTCTTCTTACACCATATTGACGATGTGAACACCAAACGTGCCATCCCTGTCACCATAGCCGCCGCCCTGTTCTGCCTGGCTTTGGGCGGAGCCGCCGGATGCACTTCAACCTACTCGGAAGCGAATATCGGTTACAGCGCTTCAGCCCGCCCGGTCTTCAAACGAAGCACGCGCATCTATATCGCCACCCCTTCCGACGGGGTTTACAAGAAGGAATCGATCATCATGTCAGGCAAGCGCACCGCTGATCAGCTCTATGTGGAATTCACCAAACGTGCTGCCAAGGTTTCTTGGCGGCAGGTCAGTGAAAGCCAGGATCAGGCTCTTGAAAGCGCGCGCACCTCCGGAGCTGATTTCCTGATCTTCCCCATCATTGTCACCTGGGAGGATCACGATACCGAGTGGAGCATGCGTCGGGACCACATTACTTTGCGGTTTGAAATTTACGAAACAACAGAAGGAAAACGGGTTTACGCCACCGAATTCAGCTCCAAAAGCCGGAGTATGACCGAGGGTGGCGATACCCCTCAGGATTTACTGCCACCTGTAATCAGCGATTTTGTGGGGACGCTTTACAACGAAACCTTTGCGCCCAAATCAATTTGAGACCAGCCAATAGGCACCCATGGCCATGGCCGCGACTCCGGTAAAACGCATCAGGCCTTGATGGGCGTTGGTCACCGATCGCAAAGGACCAGCGGCAACCCAGCGAATGCAGGCTGAGAAAAGCGCCATTGCGGCGATGGTGCCAACTCCAAAGGCCACCAGATAGGAAACCGATTCAAAACGGGTGCGGAAGGCCATTGCCGGAAGCACTCCCAAGAAATGGGAGCTTCCTGCCAGTCCGTGCAAGGTTCCAACCGCCACCGCTGCATGGCTATGACGGTGTTTCTTTTTACCAGCATCTGCGGTTGTGTGTGCGGTTTCAGCCTGATGCGTATGCCAGTGAACGTGGTTTGAACCATCGTGACTATGGACATGCGCATGCAATCGGTTTCGAGCCGCCTCACGCAACGCCCACCAACCGATGCCAATCAACATCACGCCTACCAACCGCTCGGCAAAGCCAGACAGTTGTTCCAGTGGAAGAACTTCACGTAAGAGCAAGGAAAGCACTCCCACGATTAAAACCCCGGTGCTGTGCCCCAATCCCCAGCGGGCACCCGTCAGCCATCCGCGCGCAGTCGAACGCACCGACAATGGAGCCACTGCCGCCAAATGATCAGGTCCCGTAAGAACATGGATCAATCCCGCAGCAAGACCGGAAAACAGGACGATCAGCATAGCCGCGCTTCTACTCGCCCCATAAGGTTGTTAAAACTCATGGTGCCACTGTAGGCCGCTCGCAGATTTTGGAAATCGCAAATAATCGAACAAAACGCTTATCGTCGCATTAATTGCGGTATTAAACCTGAGTCGTCAGTTTAACACCCAGTTTTAGCAGTGTCGCCGCGTCAGCATCGGTTTTCGCTTCAGCGTAAATGCGCAAGATCGGTTCGGTTCCGCTGCCGCGCAACATCAACCATGCACCATCCTCGGCGATGAACTTCACGCCGTCATAGGATTTAACGTCCACCACTTTTGACTTAATCAACTTGGCCGGTGGATTGGCTTTGCAATGAGCCATCAAGGCCGCACGTTTCTCCAACGGAAAGTGTGTATCGATCCGCGCGTAGCAATGCGGGCCAAATTGTTTGGTCAAGCCAGCCAGTAATTTGGGCAAAGGTTGTTTTTCCGTGGCCAACAACTCCAGAAGCATAAGCCCCGAAAGAATCCCATCACGCTCAGGAATATGACCAGGAAAACCAATGCCGCCGCTTTCCTCAAAACCGAGCAACACCCCGCCTTTGATCATTTCGGTGCAGACGTACTTGAATCCCACGCCCGTTTCAACCAACTCCAACCCGTAGTGTGCGCACATTTTATCCACCATCGATGTGGTGGTAAGGGCTTTAATGACACGCCCGGTCTGGCCGCGATTGGTGATGAAATGCTGAAGCAGCAGACAGATAATTTGATGAGTGCTGAGCGGGTTTCCGCGGCCGTCCATGCCGCCGACGCGGTCGGCGTCCCCATCCGTGACCAGACACACATCATGCGGGTGTTTTGCCAAAAACGCCTGGGTCTTGACGTAATTTTTCGCGATCGGCTCAGGATTGATCCCGCCAAAGTTCGGATCATGCTCCTTATTAAGCGTGGTCACTTTGCAGGTCGTGCCCTCCAGCAAAGTATCGAAACAACCCGCACCCACTCCATACAGCGCTTCATGGGCAAATTTGATGCCGGACTTGGAGATAAGGGGGAAATCGACCAGTTTCTTGATGGCTTTGAAGAACGGCTCGCGAATATCCTTCTTTTTGACCAATCCCTTTCTCATAGCTTCAGCCAAAGGCGTTGAACGGACCGGATTCTTATCAACCAATGCCTCAACCGCCTGACAAATGGCCGGATCAGCTGATCCACCAAAATGCGCTTTCAACTTAAAGCCATTGAATGCCGGTGGATTGTGGCTGGCAGTGATCATCACTCCGCCAATTCCCTTAAGCGCCTTCACGGCAAAGGAGATGGTTTGAGTGGGCGTGGGCACACTGGTCAGGGTGACCTCAAACCCGTTGCCTGCCATAATCTCCGCAGTCCGCGCGGCGAATTGGTCCGACAAAAAGCGCCGGTCAAAACCGACCACCACCTTTTTGGTGGTTCCAGGAATTTGGACAGAATTCCAATAGTCTGCTGTGGCCTGAGCCACTCGCTCCACATTGGCGAAGGTGAAATCCTCGGCGATAATTGCTCGCCATCCATCGGTACCAAATTTGATTGGGGCCAGTTTATTCATACAGAAGTAACTTATCGGGCGGAATGGGAAGAAGCTTTCGTGGTAAGTTCGCGCATTTTTGTGATCGCTCGTTTTAGCTGTTTCTCCCCAAGCAAACCTGTGCCGCTCACAAAAGTGTCCGCGCCAGCGCGGGCGCATTCTACAGACGTCTCGAAATTGATCCCACCGTCCACCTCCAAGCGGAACTTCAGCCCCATTTTCTTACGCCACGCAGCAGCTTGCTGGATTTTGGGAAGGGTTTCGGGAATAAACGGCTGACCACCAAATCCTGGATTGACCGTCATGATCAAGAGCAAATCGATCGATTTGAGGAAGGGTTTAACGGCTTCGATGCTTGTTGGGGGGTTAATCGCCAGCCCTACTTTTTTGCCCAAAGAACGAATTTTCCACAGCAAATGCGCAACCCTGTCCTCCAACTCGACGTGGACGGTCAGTTGATCAGCGCCCGCTTTGACGAAGGGCTCGAACAAAATATCCGGGTTCACGCACATGAGATGAACATCCAGAAACATCTTGGTGGCCTCATTGACCGTCTTGACCACCGCCGGGCCGAAGGAAATGTTCGGCACAAAATTGCCATCCATGATGTCGCAGTGCAGCCAGTCAGCGCCCGCCTTTTCCAGACGTGCAGCCTCGTGCGCAAACTTGCCAAAATTGGCCGCCAACAGCGATGGGGCGATAATCATCTGCACAAAACTACGTATTTCACCCCGTCCGCGTCAATCGGTAGTAAATGCAAAATTGATTTACAGACTCAAGCCCCTTGCCCAGCATGGCAAAACATGGTGAAAAACGAACCCGTTTTGAATTTCGATCTGCCCGGGCTGAAACGCGTTAAAAGCGGAAAGGTCCGTGAGATTTTTGACCTTGGTGACACACTGCTCTTCGTGGCCACGGATCGCATCTCCGCCTTTGATTGCGTGATGCCCAATGGCATTCCCCGCAAAGGCGAAGTCCTGACCCGCATCTCCCATTTCTGGTTCGATCTGCTTGCGGAGATCCCCCCCAATCATCGCCGCTTGCGGGAAAACGATCCCCTCCCCGCCGCGTTGGCTCCCTTTTCCGCCCTGCTCAACGGTCGCAGCATGATTGTGGAAAAAGCCCAGCCTTTGGCTATTGAATGTGTCGTACGCGGCTATCTGGCTGGCTCCGGTTGGAAGGAATACCAAAAGAACAAATCTGTTTGCGGCATCGCCCTGCCTGCGGGGTTGGTCGAATCATCAGAACTGCCTGAACCCATTTTCACCCCCGCCACCAAGGCCGAAAGCGGGCACGACGAAAACATTTCCTACTCGGAGGCCGAGAACATTGTCGGCAAGGATATCGCCGCAGAAGCCCGCCGATTGAGCCTGGCCATTTACCAATTTGCGCGAGCCTATGCCCGCGAACGGGGCATTATCATCGCAGACACCAAATTTGAGTTCGGGCTTTTACACGGAAAACTGATTCTGATCGATGAAGTGTTGACTCCCGATTCATCACGTTTTTGGCCAGCGGATCAGTACACCCCCGGCCGCATCCAACCAAGCTTCGACAAACAGTTTGTGCGCGACTATCTCGAAACATTGGATTGGGACAAAACCCCGCCCGCCCCTGCCCTTCCCCCAGAAGTCGTGGCTCGCACCCAGGCCAAATATCAGGAGGCTTACGAGCTCCTGACGGGCCGCCAGTTGCCTGCGCTTTGATCCGACGATCATGCGCGCACTGCTTGAGGATTTTTTATACTCCATCCGCGCCGAGCGCGGCCAGTCCCCCAAAACCGTACTGACCTACTCCCAACTCCTGGGCCATTTTGTCGAGTGGGCCGGTGCCAACCACATCAGTCATTGGCGGGAGGTCGAACTCAGCCACCTGACTCGCTTCTTGATGGAGGAACAAGCGCGGCAAACCAAACCCATCGGCGGAGGAAAAAAAGGCGGATTACTTTCGAGCAGCACCATTTATTTGGAGATCGCCGCACTCCGGGCCTTCTTCAAATTTGCCAACACAGAAGGTATGCTGGCGAAGAATCCATCCGAAACCCTTTCGCTCCCCAAACGCTGGATGCTCCTGCCCAAGACCCTCAGCATGGACGAGGTCGACCAGATTCTCGCCGATACCGCCGGTCCAACCCCGTCGGATCAGTGCGATCGCGCAGTGCTGGAACTGGCTTATGCATCGGGGCTTCGGCTGGCCGAACTGCGATCCATCCGGTTGGAGCAACTTCATCTGGATGCCGGATTTGTCAGTGTGATTGGCAAGGGGAATAAGGAGCGGGTTGTCCCGGTGGGTTCGCGCGCGGTGGAGGCCATTCAACAATACCTTAACTCGGCCCGGCCAAAATTGGTCGGCCCCAAAACTCCGGGCACCGTGTTTCTGACCCAGCGGGGCACATCCTTCGCCGCCACGACTTTATGGGGACGGATCAAGCGCGCCATCAAGCGGGCCGGCATCACACGCAATATCACCCCACACATGCTTCGCCACAGCTTCGCCACCCATCTTCTGGAACATGGAGCAGACCTTCGGGTCATCCAGGAAATGCTGGGCCACGCCTCCATCAGCACCACCGAGCTGTACACCCACGTCTCCAAAAGCCGCCTGAGGGATGTCCACCAAAAGTTCCACCCAAGATCCTGAGCGACCCCATATCTCATGTACCGCCAGTTTCTCAGGCCCAAAGGGCCGTCCTTCCTCAGCCCAGTCCATCGGACTGGGTAACAGTCCAGATTCAAAATTTCAGCGGCCTGCACGGTCGCGATATTTTCGACTCGGGGGAGTTAACAATGCTGGCATGGTTGGGGTTTAACTGCGACCTCGTGAATGCCTGTCGAAACCTTCCGATTCTCAACGGATCTGAAAACGCGAAAAAATCGAAAAGAGATGGTGCCCCGGGACGGGCTCGAACCGTCAACAAGCTGATTAAGAGTCAGCTGCTCTACCATTGAGCTACCGAGGCGCCGTAAGCAGGCGTTGTATATCCCACACCCGCCGAAGCATGACAAGCCTTTTTCAGAATTTAAACTCAAACTCCGCGAACGGGAGGAGTCACTTTGCGTTGATTCGTGTGGTGTGTCAGAAGCGAATCGAGCAACCCCCTCGATCATGGCGAACGCAAACGGTAGATTCGGCTTGAATGGTTAGTCCATGTCGCATCGCTAAAGTAGGAAGATCCGCTGGTAAGAGTATTCGTGCTCAACGGAAACCAGACGGGCAGGGATAGATCGTCGCAAGCCTCCACCACCACCTCAACATCGTTGCTCCCGGTAGCGCTAAAACCAAACTGGCCCGCTTTCACCCCAAAGTCCATACCATCCGTAGGAGCCTCAGGATTCCACAGCACTGCGGGACGCCCGGCGTAGGTCGATCCCCAACCGGTGGTTCCCGGCATGTAATAAATGGTGGCCTGGCTGGCACCGAACGCTTGGGCTCCGGCATAGGGATGAATTCCAAGGAAATAGACTCCGTGGAGGTTCGAGCAGGAATAGAAAGAATAGGCTCCGATGCTGAGTGCGTCGATAGGAATGGTCACAGTGGTAAGGCCGGTGCAGCCAAAGAATGCATTCTTCCCGACGGTGGCCACGCTGTTAGGTAGGGTCACACTAGTCAGACTGGTGCAGAGGGAGAACGCGGCGTCCCCGATGGTGGCCACGCTGCTGGGGATTGCATAGGCACCCACCGTTGCTCTCGGGCATTGGATGAGTCCAGTCCGCGCTTTGTTGAAGAGGATTCCGTTTACGCTGCTGAAGGAGGGGTTTTCCGCATCCACGGAAATGGCCGTCAGACTGGGGCAGTCACGGAAAGCAGAGTCCCCGATGTAGGTTACGCTTTTAGAGATGATCACTCTGGACAGGCTGGTGCAGCGAGAGAACGCAGAATAACCTATAGTGGTCACGCTACCGGGCACCTCGTAGGAGACAGCCACCTTTGCCAACGGGTATTGAATGAGTTCCGTCTGGGTCTTGTCGAAGAGGACTCCTTCCGAGCTGCTATAGGACTGGTTATCCCCATCCACGAAAATGCTGGCCAGGCCGGTGCAACCAGCAAAGGTATCGCCATAGATGCTGGCGACGCTGCTGGGGATGGACACGCTAGCCAGAGCGGTGCAGCCAGAGAAGGCACGGTTTTCGACGCAGGTCACGGCGGCGGGGATGGCGTAGGAGGCACCCACCCTCGATATTGGGTATTGGACTAGCTCCGTCTGGGTTTTGTTGAACAGGACTCCGTCAACGCTGCTCAATGATGGGTTTCCAGCGCCCACGGAAATGGCCGTCAGGTTGGTGCAACCGGCAAAGGTACCGTTACCGATATTGGTCGCGCTGTTGGGAATGATTAAACTAGTAAGGCCAGTGCAGCCAGTCAAGGCACCGTTCCGGGGGTAGGTCACGGTAGCGGGGATGGTGTAGGGACCCGCCTTTGATGCTGGGTATTGGAATAGTTCCGTCTGACTTTTGTTGAACAGGACTCCGTCCACACTGCTGAAGGATGGGTTTTCCGCATCCACGGAAATGGCGGTCAGGCTGGTGCAGCGGTTGAAAGCATAGTCACCGATGCTGGCCACTCTGTCGGGGAGGGCCACACTGGTTAGCCCCGTGCAATCCGAGAAGGCACCGTTCCCGATGTTGGTTACGCTGTTTGGCAGGGCAAGACTGGTAAGGCCGGTGCAACGGGTGAAGGCATAGTCCCCGATGCTGGTCACGCTGTTGGCGAGGGTCAGTCTGGTCAGGTGCTTGCAGATGGAGAACGCATAGTTCCCGATTCTGGCCACTCCGGCAGGGATCGTGTAGGAGGCAGCCGCCCTCGATATTGGGTACTGGATGAGCTCGGTCTGGGCTTTGTTGAACAGGACTCCGTCCACGCTGCTAAAGGATGGGTTTTCCGCATCCACGAAAATGGCCGTAAGGCCGATGCAGCCAGTAAAGGCACGGTTGCCGATGTTGATCACGCCGTCGGGGATGGTCACGATTGTTAGGCCGGTGCAGCCGGCGAAGGCATTATTTTCGATGGTGGACACGCTGTTCGGGATGGAAACACTGCCCAGGCCGGTGCAATCCGAGAATGCGTCATTCCTAATATCGGTCACGCCAGCGGGGATTGTGTAGGAGGCACCCGCCCTCGATAGTGGGTATTGGATGAGCTCCGTCCGGGCTTTGTTGAACAAGACTCCGCTCACGCTGCTGAAGGATGGGTTTTCGGCATCCACGGATAGGGCCGTCAGCCCGGTGCAGCCAGCGAAGGCAGAGTTCCCTATATTGGACACGCTGTTGGGGATGGACATGCTGGTTAGGCCGGGGCAGTTCCAAAACGCATAGTCCTCAATGTCGGTCACGCTGTTGGGAATCGTGACGCTTCTGAGGTCTCGTCTGTTTTGGAATGCGCCTGACGCGATTGTCGTGACGGGCAGTCCTTCAATCGTGCTGGGAATGCTCAGACTGCCGATATCCCCAGTATGGCCGGTGATAGTAATGGTTTCGCTGTCGGTGGTATAGGTGAGTTGGGCGTGGGTTGGGATGGATAAGGCTAAGAGCAAGAGCAACCAAAGTTTCAAGGCAAGCGTGCTACCACTAAAAAATGTGTTCTCAACTGGAGGTTTCGTCAGAGATAAAAGCGCCTTTTTCATAGTAAAGTTCTTGGTTCTGCCTTCAACGAACGTGCTGGTTACAAATTCCATCCAGTCGCGCCGATCAATTTTGGTATTGGCCGTTTATGCACCGCGCGACTGCCAATGTCAACGTTTGGAGAGTACCAAGTACAAGGCCACTCAAACAGGACTTGCCAAAACCTGCTGATGCCCGCTTAGTTCGTCCCCGTGACACAGGTTAACTTCAATCTCGATCATATTGGCCTCGCCGCCACTTCGCCCAACTTATTGCGCGAATGGTACACCAACGTCTTGAACACGACCGAAGTCTGGCGCAGCCCTGAGGTGGAGGCGTATCTACTGCGACTTCCCGGAGGCTCGATGATCGAAATTTATCCCGCCACCACGCGCTCAACGCCAGAGGTTGCCGCGATCAATGGCGTCGCTGGATGGCGTCACCTGGCCCTGCGCGTGCCGAATCTTGAAACCGCCATCCAGCATCTCGACCAGCACAACGTTTCGTGGAGGAGCGATATTCGTCCGGCTGGCGGAGGGGGGCGTGTCCGCTTTTTTTCCGATCCCGAAGGCAACCTCTGGCACTTGGTCGAGAGGAGCAACCCTGACCAAATACCGCTCCCCGCCCTCTGATTTTCATGAAACGTTTTGAAGCAGTCATCTTTGACATGGACGGAGTCATCATCGATTCCGAACCGCTCCATGAAGCCGCCTTCCGCGAAATATTCCACGAACTAGGTTATGGGGAAACCCACGGCATCGACTTCCCTGCCTACTATGGACGTTCCGACCGCACCCTTTGGAATGACTTCATCGCCAAGCATCAGCCGCCACACACTCTGGAAAAACTAAGCGGGCTGAAACAGGACAGGTTCCTCAAAATCATCGACGAGAAGAAACCCATTTTCCCGACGCTGCCCGAACTGGTTGAGGAACTTTCCCTAGTCTACCCCCTGGCCTTGGCTTCCGGTTCGCTGCACCCGGTTATTGATGCAGTGCTGGCCATGTCAGACCTCCGCCGCTTCTTCAAGCATGTCGTCAGCGTGTCCGATGTGCCACACGGCAAGCCTGCCCCCGACGTGTTTCTCCGCGCAGCCGAATTGCTTGGCGTCGATCCCACAACCTGCTGCGTCATTGAGGATTCATCGGCGGGCGTGACCGCAGGAAAATCCGCTGGCATGACCGTCATTGCCATCACCAATTCCCTGCCCGCCAGCCAACTCGGCCACGCCGATCACATCGTGAAAGATTATCAGGAAATCAGCCGCCTCTTGCGCAGGGACTGATTTTAATGCAAGCGCGCCTGATCAAACTGCGCCCCTGGCTGTTGGCTATAATGGCCGGGCTTTGCTGGGGGTTATCCACGCCGAAAACTTCCTGGAACGGTTTGGCTTGGATGGTCCCCGCCCTTTCGCTGGGTGCGGTTTTGGGCCAATCACCCGCCCGCGCTCTCAGGCTCGGATGGATCGGTGGATTCCTGGCCCAATTGATCGCCCTCCGCTGGCTGCTGAACATCCCCTACCCCAGCGGCGCGATCATTGGGTGGATCGCCCTCAGCGCCTATGTCGCCCTATACCACGCCGCATGGCTTTGGCTTGTGGTTCGGACCATTCCACAGCTCAGCCATGCCGATCCCACCACGCAATGGCTGGCCGCCGGGCGTGCAACACGTCTCAGCTGGGCGCTGCTTGCCGCTACTCACTGGGTGGCTGGCGAAATGTTTCTGGCACGATTCCTAGGAGGTTTCCCATGGACACCCATCGGCGTCACGCAGTACGAACTCATTCCCCTAATCCAGATCTCGGATGTGACCGGCGTATACGGAGTGTCGTTCCTTATGGTGTGGTTCTCAGTCTCCGCCTTCTCGGCCGGTCTGGTGGCCACTCGCCAACCACTGAAGCAGCGGACTTGGATGTGGGAAATGATTCCCGTTCTAGCCGCGCTGGTCCTGTGCATGTTTCACGGCCTTCGGGTAATACGCGCCACTCCACCCGTTGGTCGAACGCTTAAGATTGCCTTGGTCCAGCCTAGCATCCCACAAACCCTGATTTGGGATGAGCGCGAAAATGACAGCCGCTTCACCAAACTACTCAACCTCTCCGAGCTGGCCCTCGCCACCAAACCCGACCTGCTGGTCTGGCCCGAGGCTTCCGTCCCCAAAATGGTTCGCTACGACCTCGCCACCGGCAAGGCATTGGCTGAATTGGTACAGAAGCACAACGTTTGGGCCGTGGTTGGCACCGATGACGCCGCACGGGTCGGCCCCGGTCAAACGCCCGCTGACGTCGAATATTACAATGCCGCGCTCCTCATCGATCCCACCGGTTTCATCCGCTCCTCCTACAACAAGCGCAACCTCGTCATCTTCGGCGAATATATTCCGCTCCTAAAATACCTGCCCTTCCTTAAATACTTTACCCCCATCGGCGAGACCGGTTTTACTCCGGGCGCTGGTCCGGGTATTCTCTCCGTGCCTTCCATCGCCGCGCGCTTCGGCGTCTTGATCTGTTACGAGGATATTTTTCCCCAGCTCGCCCCTGATTCAGTCGATGACGATACCGATTTCCTCATCAACCTGACCAATAACGGCTGGTTCGGCGAAGCCCAGGCCCAGTGGCAACACGCCGCCCTCTCAATCTTCCGCGCCATCGAAAACCGCCGCCCCTTGGTCCGATGTTGCAATAACGGCCTAACCTGCTGGGTCGACACGCTTGGCCGTTTGCACGACACCAGCTTCGGCTCAGGCAGCGACATTTACGGCGAAGGCTTCAAAATCGTGGAAGTCCCCCTCGCCCCAGCTACCCAACGCCAAACCACCTTCTATCATACCCACCCCGATTGGTTCGCCGCCCTCTGCCTCCTCCTAACCGTCACCAAGCTTGGCCGTATCCTCTGGAAATGTCGCCGACGCAAAGCCTCGTTGGCAGGATAATGCGAGATTCGACGCTCGTCGAAAAATTGGTTGGATGTTGGGGGGGAATTCGGACAATGTGACATCTTGCTTCGCTCGAGACTGGGCGGAGCGTTTGTTGAGCATGAAACGCACACATCATTGTAACGAATTGCGGCCCGAGCACTTGGGCCAGACTGTCACCCTGACCGGCTGGGTGCATTCCCGCCGGGATTTAGGCGGACTCATTTTTGTCGATATCCGTGATCGCGAGGGCCGCACCCAGACGGTGTTCGATCCCTCGAATCTCCCGCCCGCCCTGTTTGAGGCGGCGTCCCATCTGCGCAGTGAGTCGGTCGTGGAAGTGAGCGGAACAGTGCGTCAGCGTCCTGCCGGCACGAGCAACTCGAAAATCGGCACGGGCGAAGTGGAGGTCATGGCCAGCCACATTGAAGTGCTGAACCAGAGCGAAGTATTGCCCTTCCCGGTGGATGATCCCGAGGTGTCGAGCAAGGTGAACGAGGAATTGAGGTTGCAATATCGTTACTTGGACCTCCGACGTCCCGAGATGGCGCGCAACCTTCGACTGCGCAGCAAAGTGGCCACAGCCACCCGAGTATTCCTAGACGAACAGGGTTTTCTCGAAGTGGAAACACCCACGCTTTTCAAATCGACGCCCGAAGGTGCTCGCGAATTTCTGGTGCCCAGCCGCGTGCATCCTGGCCAGTTTTACGCCTTGCCGCAGTCGCCGCAGCAATTCAAACAAATCCTAATGGTGGCGGGTGTGGAGCGTTATTTCCAACTGGCCCGCTGTTATCGCGATGAGGATTTGCGCGCGGATCGCCAACCTGAATTCACTCAAGTCGATCTGGAAATGTCGTTTATCGACCGCGAGGACTTGTACGCGCTCATTGAAGGTTTGCTCAAAAAAGTTTGGAAAACAGCCCTGGGCATGGACATCCAGACGCCGTTCCTGCGCATTCCATTCTACGATGCTCTAAACCGTTACGGCATCGATAAGCCTGACACTCGGTTTGGCATGGAGTTGACTGATTTTACTGAGGAATTCCGCGCCAGCACCTTCAAAGTGTTTAGCGGAACCATTTCCAACGGCGGCGTCATTAAAGCCATCAATGCCAAGGGATTGGCCGGGGCGACGCAGGGTCAGATCGAAACGATGACCGATTACGCCAAAAGTTTCGGCGCGAAGGGACTGGCGTTTATCAAGGTTGAAGGCGGCGAATGGAAATCGCCCATCGTTAAATTCTTCACGGAAGCGGAGAAAGCGGCGCTAAAGACAAAGCTGGCCATCGAAGAAGGCGATCTGATTTTGTTTGCGGCCGACCAATGGTTGAACGCCTGCGAAATTCTCGGACGCATCCGTCTTTATTGCGCTGATGTGCTGAAGAGCCAGGGAAAACTGGTCATTCCCGCCAACCAATTCAATTTCCTCTGGGTCGTTGAATTTCCGCTTCTCAGCTTCGACAAGGAGCAAAACCGCTGGTACTCCAGCCATCATCCGTTCACCGCACCGGTGACTGAGGATATCCCGCTGCTGGCCACCGACCCCAAAAAGGTGCGCGGCCAGCATTACGACATTGTGGTCAACGGTGTCGAACTAGGTGGAGGATCAATCCGTATTCACCAACCTCAGGTTCAAAAGAAAATTTTTGAGGAAGTGCTGCAAATCCCGCCGGAGATGGTGGAGGCGCGTTTCGGATACATGCTCGAAGCCTTCAAATACGGCGCACCGCCGCACGGAGGCATTGCTCTTGGATTCGATCGGTTGATCGCAATTTTGTGCGGCACGACCAGCATCCGCGACGTCATAGCCTTCCCCAAGACGGCCAAAGGAACGGATCTCATGACCAGTTCACCCGCCCCGGCCGAACCCCGGCAATTGCGCGATTTGCATATCGAGTTGAGAGTGGCCAAGAAAGATTAAGTTTACATTATGACAGCCAAACTACTTTTTAAGACATTGTTCCTCGTGATCATGTTATTTATGTTGGTCCTTATCGGCATGAATAATAAAGACACGGTCTCGTTCAGCCTTCCGCCGATTTTGAAGAGCCGCGTCACCCAGCCGGCCGCAGTGATGTACTACGCATTTTTCGCCGTGGGCATTCTCTCCGGCGTAATTCTTGGCGCCGGCGGCGGCGGCAAAAAGAGCGCCAGCAAGGATTCGGGCGGCAAGTCGAATAAGTAACTCCATGAGCATAGCCACTCGCACGGGCGATCAGGGCACGACCGGTTTGATGTACAATCGGCGCGTGGCCAAGACGCACCCGCAAGTGGAGGCCTATGGCACGGTGGACGAACTCAACACGGCGCTGGGCATGGCCAAGGCCACCAGCGATGCTGATTTCATTCGCGAGAACCTATTGGCCGTGCAGAAGGACCTTGTCATTTTGATGGGCGAACTCGCGACTCAGGATGATGATCTTTCACGATACGTGAAGGATGGTTTCAATGTCATTGCTCCAGCCCACACCTCCAGGCTGGACGGATTGGTCGCCTATATTGAGGGACAAAAAGTTTCCTTCAAAGGCTGGGCCACGCCAGGCGCCACGGTTCATTCCGCCGCGCTGGATATCGCCCGCACCACTTGCCGCCGGGCCGAACGCCGCGTGGCGGGCCTCGTGGAATCCGGCGGATCGGTCAACCGCGAGATTCTAGTTTACCTCAACCGACTGTCCGACACCCTTTGGCTGATGGCGCGGTGGGTTGAAACGAGGTCTGGACTGGCCTGAATCAAAGGTGGGGATTGCGCGTTTTGGCGGCTTCCAAAAGTTTGTGGTTATGATCATCCCCCCCGGTGGCATTGCTGCTTATGAAAACCTCCGGCTGATAACCCAGTCGAACCGCTGCTTCCACGCCCGCCGCCACAATCAAATTGATCAGCAACATTCCGCTGGCGCTTGACGGCGATCCCACGCGATACGGATAGCCTTCAACCAAAGTCAGCGCATCGCCTTCCACACCGCAGGTATCGAGCACGAGCTCCGCCAAGTCAGCCAGGCTCTTGCCCGATGGATGGCGTGATGGCCATGCCCGGCTGTGGGCTAGATTAGTAATGGCAATGACTTTCAATCCACGAGCGCGGCCTTCCATGGCCATCTCGATCGGCACGGCGTTGCGGCCCGAATTCGAGGCCACGATGAGCACGTCGCCGGGATTGACCGCGTAGCGGTCCAAAATTTTGCATGCGCAGCCTTCCTCACGTTCGTTGTAGGTGGCCTGAATGGCCTCTTCATGCAACATGAGTCGCGGGTCGAGGATAGGAACAGCTCTGGCCAAACCTCCGGCGCGGTAGAAAATTTCCTCGGCCAGCATGTGAGAGTGACCGGTGCCGAAAGCGTAGAGCCAACCGCCTCGTGCCAGTGATTCGCCCAGCCACTCCCCAGCGCGTTGAATGTTCGTCCACTGCGTCTCACGAATGCGGCGAAAATGCTCAAGCGTGGTGTCGAAAAAGGTTTCAGCGGCAGTCATGAATATTATTTCTTGGCGGCCCGGCCTGCACTCTTTCGCGTAAGAGTTTGCTCACCCACCCATCGCGTGTTCCACGTTTCTTTCCACCCCGGGTCAACTCCAGCAGGCGCGCTCTCCTGACCGTAGCTTTGGGCGTTCATACCATGCCACGGCGTGGGCTCAATGCGGTCTCCGGCGGCGACGTGGAAGTCCGAATCCTTATCCCAACCTACGCAGTGCAGGAAATAATCAATTGTGCGACCAGGCGCGGGTTGAGCCTGCGAGCGCACGTCAAAACGCAGGGCAAGGGCGTCGCCTCCGCAAATCAAGGCTGAGGCATTGTCTGTGGCATTGATCAACGGCCGAACATCGCCGTAGCGCGTGGCCCAGCCCGAAGGTGTGATGCGCCATAGAGGATTGGGGCGGACGTTTTCGTAAACCGGGCTCAGGGGTTGATCGGCGGGCAGATTGGCAAATTCGCTAAAACCGCGCCAACGCAAGAAGCTGGAATTGGGCGAGAGAGTGACAACACGTGTGTCAGATTCGCCCACTTTTTCAAACATGGCCGCGCGATCCCAATGTATCTCAAAAGCAGCGGTCAAACGAAGCCGTTGTGCTCCCGCTGGAAGAAGGCCGCTAAGATCGATGAGGATGGTTTTTGTTTTGCCAGCCGGTGCACCGACCTCAATATCGAGCTTGGTCCACTTGCCAGCAACCGTTTCAACCTCAAGCTGCGGGAACGGGAACGGAAATTCGGCATGGCGCGAGGCGGACATATTAGCCATTCCACCGCCAAATCGCAGCCAGCCTGTCATCGCCAAAACCAGAGGCCGATCATTGGTCAGCGGGCCAAAATCCAGGACCACACCATGAGGCTCGGCGAGACCACGCAACTGAGGCTCGCGCAGTTGAATCGGTGAAACCATTTGCCGGTCTGCCTCAATCAGTTTCGCGGTGACATCCGCGCCATCAAGCGTCTCGGCATGAAGCAATGAACGGCGATGGCCCAAAGTGATGAGTTGCGGTTTGGGATACGGCCCCTTGGCGCGAAGTTTTGATGTGGTATGAACCTCCGTGCCCTCGGGATGCTCCACCGAAAGCAATTTGGCTTCGTCCAAGTAGAGCACCTCGCGAAGCTCCTCCGTGATCTGCAACTCAATCGCGCCATCATGTGGAACCACATTCGAGCGATTGCCAAGCCACACTTGTTCGAAGGCATCGGGATCAATCATCACGCCTTCAAACGCTGGCAATCCGAGTGGGGATGCACCGAGGCAATCGGTCACGAATCGATATTCAGTACCGTCCCAAACATAAAGGTACGGACACGAACCGGTCGGCATGATGAGTTCGGTCAATTGGATCGGATTCTTATCAAATTTGACATCCACCGAAGGCACTGCCAGATCAAACCATCGCACTGTGACGGAATCCAACTGCGTCTGTTGGCCAGTGCCGATTTCCACTGGGTACTGATGCGCCATCCGCGTGGTGCGAAGCCCGGCGGCGGTCGACTCGACTTTGACGCCAATGCCACCGCTGTTGGACCTATTGCCATAGAGGCGCACTTTCATTTGATGGTTGGCGTTCCCGCCGTCGTTGCGCCAGACGCGTAATCCCCCCCCCTTCAAGGCCAGCACCAAGTCCGAGTCACCATCATGATCGATATCAACCCAGCGGGCTTGGGTAACTCCGTCCTTCAATCCATGCAGACCAACACTCGCCGTTACATCGCGAAAACCGGCGCGGCCCAGATTTCGAAACAACCGTACGCCGCCATCCCCATAAGCAAAAATATCGAGCCAGCCGTCGTTGTCATAATCTGCCAGAACGATGGCGCGCACCGAGAGAGTGCCTGTGGAAAGTTCAACCGCCGTCGGTTTGGCTTCTGCGCCCAGGCTGCCAAAAATAATATGGAGCGTCGTTCCAGAGGCCAGCACAGTATCGGTGCGAAGATCGTTGTTGAGGTCCGCCGCCGCCACCATCGAGGCGGCTGGCCAGGCTTGCGCGGTATTGGTGCCATACCAAGGTCCACCCCTTCTTTTCATCAGCAATTGCGGAGGCTGACCGGGCTGGGCAAACATGACGTCCATCATGTCGTCCCCATTCCAATCTTCGAGCTGGACCATCTCAGCTTTGACTCCCGAGGGAATGCCCGAGGTGGCGGTGGCATCGCGAAAGTAAAAATTACCAAGATTCCTGAAGAAACGCAGTTCATTGGTTCGCGCCGTCAGCACCAGCAAATCCAGCTTGCCGGTGAAATCGAGATCGACCAGGGCACCGTCCGTCGCGGCCAAACCTTTGAGGCGGGTAATGCCGGTAACATCCGTTGGCACGCCGTTGGTGGCAAACCGGAAGACCCGCGATTCATTTTCCCCGAGAACCACCACATCCTCGATGCGATCATTCTGCAAATCAGCAACGAGACATTTACGATACCGGCCATCGTTGGTGCCACCAAAAGCCGGAGCTCGCGCAGCGAACACTCCGTTGGAATTCCAGAGCAGCCGGAAACCCGCGCCAGGCTGCCATACGAAGAGATCATTTTGTCCGCGCTGATTGATGTCCATGACACCAAAAGGGCCGGCATAAAAGGAGGCGTCCTTACCGAGTGCGGTCTGCGTGGCATCGACCATCTTGATAGAAAGGCCGTCCACAGCAGGCTGCTCCAGCTTGAAGGGGACGCGCATGGCCGTGAATTGAGATTTCTCAAGCGCGGCCAGATTGGGCGCCTGACCATTGCGCTTGGCCAGTAATTGACGGTGCGTTTCCAAATGCCTCTCAGCATCAGCCGTCTGGTTGAGACGCGCCAAAGATTGCCCGAGGTTGTAAAAGGCGGCGGGATGCTCGGGCTCAAGATCAACCACAGATTGGAATTGCTTGGAGGCTTCCTCCCACTGCCTCAGGCCGAAATAAGCCAGCCCCAGTTGGAACGGAATGGCGCTGGTGTTCGGCTCCAACTCGGCGGCAGTCTGGAGCGCCTTGCTGGCTTCGGTGAATTTCTGGCGCCGCAGCTCCGCACAACCTGTCACGTAGTAGGCCGCTGCAAGATTATGATCCAGCTTGAGCGCCTCACCCGCCGCCGCGACACATCCATCTATCTCCCCTGTGAGTAAGAGTGCGTTCGCCAGGTTTAGGAACGCATCAGCGGAGGTGGGCTGGAGCACGATGGCCTGCCGGAAAAGTTCCGCTGCTTTGGCTCCCTCGTTTTGCTCGTAGTAATTCTTACCCGAGTTCATTACCCGAAAGAACTCACTATTTTCCTCGCCGCCACCTCCACGCTTGCAGGCGATCAACGACGAGAGACAAA
This sequence comes from Pedosphaera sp., assembly GCA_025359965.1. Classification (GTDB taxonomy): domain Bacteria; phylum Verrucomicrobiota; class Verrucomicrobiia; order Limisphaerales; family SXQI01; genus SXQI01. Next base: position 744 of record JANYDC010000112.1, on the reverse strand, counting down.
CAACCAAGCCCAACCGGCAAATCAACTTGAGCAAATGCGTCCAGGACATTCCAAAGTTTTATCCGATTTCAGGCTCCTCGTCATGCGTTTTAGGTTAAAAGCTGATCCGCAAATGATTGGCATTCGAAAATAACATTAAAACACACGTCTCACACGTTCACATCGAACCAAGTGACAACATTGCGGTCTTGCCAGTGCGAACAGATTGTTGGACTCTTTAGCCGATCAGCATGAAAACAGCGCTTAAGGAATTTTGCGGGCAAAAAAAAAACGCCGGGCCTTCCTAGACACATATTGCCTTGCGAAGGAATTTGTATCGCGCTGGAGCTCAGTTCTCAACACCACCACCAATCACCAGTTCTTAACCCGGCAGCGGCAAAATACGCAGCCATGAGCAACGACACGGACATGCTTCGCCATGAAATGAAAGAGCGCATAAATGCAACCAATGCGCCCGCTCAACCTGGGATGGAAGCGGAACATAAACGCTACACCAACCTCTATGACCTGGCACCCGTCGGCTACCTCAACCTCGCTGCCAATGGTGCCATTCTCTTGGTTAATCTAGCGGCAGCCGCTCTCGTCGGGTGCACTAGAGCGGAATTAAGGGCACTTCCAAAAACGGTATGTTTTAAAAACGGGCTATCCTGAACACACCTTGGAAACCCGGAGTGGCTCTCACCCGATTATCGGGTTGTCCGGTTTGAGCCCGCGCTTTGCCGTTCCGGGCTTCGCGTTTCATGT
>JANYDC010000108.1 GCA_025359965.1 Pedosphaera sp. | reverse complement strand
GGGGGTGAAGGGGCAGGGAACTCCGATCCTTCCTCCTCCGGTTGCGGGGAGCGGCACCAGCGCAGGGGCAGGCAGGCCGGTGCAGGGGCGCTCGTGCCGCCGGAAAAGGGGGCAGCCGATTTCCGTCTGGAGCGGCCTCTGCGCGGCGGTTCCGGGCTGCCCTCCACCTCCCGCTCTCTCGGCCCCTCCAGACCGAAATGTCGCGGACACGTTTGGTTTGAGGTGAACAGGGTTGCCATTCCATCAAAAGCTCAATGCTGGAGGGTGTGGCCGGGCTAACTGCTGCACTGGATCCGCTGGACGGGCGCGAATCGGTTTCTTCATTTTATGGCCCGACTGCGCCTGTCAAGGTAGTGCCCCCCTCCGCCCCGGCCTCCACCTGGACAGTGCTCGCCGGGCCGGGAGGGAATTACCTCTAGGAATTCGCGCGCGGGGATCGTCTGTAATGGTGGGTGCCCGCAATTTGTAAATCCCTCCAACCGTGAGCGGCCTGTGACCATAGGTTGTGTCATCGAAATGGTTTAAGCCTGTCTAAAACGGCTGCGACCCTGCTTCGGATCTCGCCCTGGCGGTTTGGAGCAGAGCTGGCTTACGAAGGCAACCGGCTGGGCGGGAGCATTGAGGTGATCCACGCCCTGAAGCAGGACGACACCGCGCCCAACGAGCTGGCAACGGATAGCTACACCCTTCTGACCGTAGGTGTGAGCTACAGGCTTGGAACCGGGCCGTTGACGTGGGATTTGTTGGTCAAGGGCACCAACCTTCTGGATGAGGAAGTGCGGCTGCACACCTCGTCTCTCAAGGATATCGCGCCTTTGGCAGGGCGTGGAGTAACGGTGGCTTTGCGGACGTCGTTCTGATTTTGAAAACAAAAAATCACAAATCCTCCACCCATGAAGAGTATCCCCGGCAGGCCAATTCACCCCTTGAATGGTGAGGCGGACTGCCGGGGAAAGGAAGTCGCAGAGTTAGAGGCTGAGTGTCTTTTTAAGTCTGGGCCGATTAAACCCGAAGTGATTGGTTTGATTTTGCTAGAATAAAAACCGCGGGATTTGGCGGTGCTGAGCGTATTATCCTTTGTCGCTTAGCAAGTAGTTGCAGCGGGCAATTTTTTGAGTAGATTCAGACTATGCGCGTGCGCCCTATCACCTTGAGTCCATTGTTCCGCTTCGTAGCGGCTCTGGCTCTGTTGGTATTCATGGCGGCGCACACGTTGTGTTTCGTGCATTGCCACTTGGGGAATGGTGCCGGGAACAAAGCACGCCCATCTTGTCACGGCGCTCAGTCCACAACCACCTCCCACAAGGGGTCGGCGCCCTCCGTTCCACCGGCCTCCACGACCTGTTCGACATTCAAGACAATGCTGGGCGGCGATGCTGCGCTGACGCTCGTCTCCCCAAAGTTTGATTTTCTTTATTTGATCGCTTCGATTTCGCTGGCGCTGGATGCGATCACCGCTCAGGCGGATATTTCTTCGTTCTGCGACTTGAAAACACTCGATTGGGTGTTCCCATCCGAAATGTGTCTTGGCTCGGCGCACCGCAGCTTAGCGCCTCCCTCCCTCAGCTAGTTTGGTTCGAGCTGGCGCCCGCCTTCGCTCCTGAATCAAATCCTCCACTTCTTCCGTATCCGAAAGGCGCGGAATCACTCTGTCCTTGCATCACTTGTGAATCAGAATCCATGAAAATTATCACCCCGTTTTTCATCACCATTTTCCTCGGCTCGAAGCAACTGATGGCGGACGAGGCAGGGCACCCCGCGACGTGTACCACACGCGCAAGCACAGCTCGGAACTGAAGCCAATATCATGAAAAAGAGTATGAAATCGGGGCTGCTTGCCTCTTTGCTCGCGCTCGGACTGGCAGGTTGCATGAGTGTTCCGACACCCCCGGACTCTTCGGACTCTCATCCCGCCAACGCACATGCTGCAGAGGGAGTCGTTCCACCGCCCATCTCGATGCTGATGAGCCTGACCAACATGGGGACCAAGGAAACCGTGAGCAGACCAGTGCCGGAACACCAACACGAGTCCACACAACACGGAACGAAAACTGAGACGGAGGAAAAGAAGTGAGTACATTTTCCAAAGCCATGCTGATCGGCGGAGTGCTACCGCTACTTTTGGTCGGCTGCAGAAGCACCAATCCAAAAACCGCATTTGATGGTGTGGCCAAGCACGTTACCGCCCGCACGGGGCAGGAAATAAGCTGGATGCTTGACGACGCAGGGCGTGATGAAATCCAAAAAAAAGTGGCGGCTCTGTTGCAAACGAACCTCACCTCCCAATCCTGCGTCGGCATCGCGCTGCTGAACAATCGCAATCTGCAGGCCGAGTTCGAGTCCATTGGCATCTCACAGGCCGAGCTGGCGCAGGCAGGGCGGCTGAGGAACCCGGAATTCTCGGGCAGTTGGCGCGCGCCTGAGCACCCGTCTCAAGTGCTCAACGTGGAATATGCTTTGGCGCAGGATTTCTTGAATCTACTGATGTTGCCAACGCGCAAGAAAATCGCGGCGCAAAACCTTGAAGGGACCAAGCTTCGCGTCGCGCACGAGGTAATCAAGTTGAGCGAAGAAGTGCAGGCGACGTTTTACACCGCGCAGGCACATCAGCAGTTCGCCCAGCGTCTCGCCATCATCGTCGAAGTCAACGAGGCTGCCGCTGACATCGCGAAACGCCAGCACGATGCGGGCAACATCAACGACTTGGAATTGGATAACCAGCAGGCGCTCCATGCGCAGGCACGCCTCGAATACGCCAAGGTCGGGGCTCAAGTCCGTTCTGACAGGGAGCGCCTCAACCGGCTTCTCGGCTTGTGGGGCGAACAGACTGGCTGGCAAATCTCAGACCCACTTCCGCTTCTGCCGGAAAAGGAACTGCCACTTGAAAATCTTGAAGCCGCTGCAGTCGTACGCAGATTGGATTTGGCGGCGGCGCGCGGTGACTTGCTTTCAGTCTCAAATGCTTTGAGGTTGAAGAAGAGCTTTCGTTATGTGCCAGCTGTCGCCATAGGGGTGGACGCCGAACATGACCTTGACCACTCATGGGTCGCCGGTCCGACCCTGACCTTGGAAGTGCCGCTATTCGATCAGGGCCAGGGACAAATCGCCAAGCTCTCGGCGGAATACCGAAGGGCACAACGGAGATTTGAGTCGCTGGCAGTGAACATCCGAAGCGAAGTCCGCGAGGCGCGAGACTCCCTCATTGCCGCGCGGGATGCTGCCGAATATAACGCCAAGATTTTGCTGCCGCAACGCCAGCGCATCCTCCGCGAGACGCTCCTTCAATACAACGCCATGCAGAAATCGAACTTTGAACTGTTGGCGGCCAAAGAGCGCGAACAACTCGCCGAACGAGAGGCTATTGAGGCATTGCGCGACTACTGGATTGCCCGCGCCCAACTGGAAAGCGCAGTCGGGGGCAGCCTGCGCGGAGAAAATCAGGCAATCAATTTATCCGAGCCGAAGGCCAAATCAGAAGAGTCACACCACGATTATCATCACTGAAAGGCGGAATATACTTATGAAACCCAATCGTCGAAACTTTTTGACAGGGGCCGCCGCTGCTGCGGGTGGAGCGTTTCTCTCCCGGTTGGTGCCGACCGCGCAGGCCGCTGAATCCGGCATGAAAGCCACCAGCACCGGTGCCACCATGCCCTTCGTTCCGCCTTCGGACTGGAAAGGCTACAAACCTGTCATCACGCCGAACGGACTCACCCTGCCCTGGAAAATGGTAGACGGCGTGAAGGTCTTTCATCTCGTCGCCGAACCGGTGACCCATGAGTTCTCCCCAGGTCTCGTCGCGGAGTGCTGGGGCTACAACGGTCGGGTTCACGGCCCAACCATCGAAGCGGTCGAGGGCGACCGCGTTCGCATCTATGTCACCAACCGCCTATTAGCGCCCACCACTGTTCACTGGCACGGCGTTCTGTTGCCAAGCGGCATGGATGGCGTGGGCGGCGTTTCGCAGAAGGCCATTCAGCCGGGCGAGACTTTCAAATACGAGTTCACTCTCAGGCAGCATGGCACCCTGATGTATCACTCGCACCATGACGAGATGACGCAGATGCAATTGGGCATGATTGGACTCATCGTCATTCACCCCAAGAATCCGACAAACCCTCCAGCCGACCGCGATTACGCCATTATGTTAAGCGAATGGAAAATCGAAGTGGGTGCGCGGCGGCCCGATCCCAATGAGATGACGGATTTTAATGTCTTCACCATGAATGGCCGGAGCTTTCCGGGAACCCAGGCACTGTTGGCGAAGGTGGGCGACCGTGTGCGGTTGCGCATCGGCAACCTCAGCACGATGAGTCATCACGCGATTCATCTACATGGTTATTACTTCAAGGTGACTGAGACGGACGGAGGTGAAATCCCCTTGGCAGGACAGTGGCCGGAAACGACTGTATTTATGCCTACCGGCAGCACGCGAACCCTAGAGTTCGTCGCCAATGAGCCGGGCGATTGGGTGATGCACTGTCACATGCTCCATCACGTAATGACACAGATGGGCCACACGTTCGGCAATCTTATTGGGATCAACACCGAGGGGTTGAACCAAAAAATCCGCAAGCTGGTGCCCGGCTATATGGCAATGGGCCAGGACGGCATGGGTGACATGGGCGATATGGGCATGGCCGTGCCGCCGAATTCGCTGCCGATGGTGGGTGCTCCCGGCCAGCATGACTACATCACGATGGGTGGGATGTTCACCATTCTAAAAGTCCGCGATGAACTGCCCGCCGATGGCTCCGACCCTGGGTGGTACAAGGCTCCGCCCGGCACGCAGGCGGAGGTTGCGCCCGCGGAGGACCTGAGGCGTGACGGCATCGAACTGCCCAAAAGCCTCACGAAGGCAGACCCCGCTCCCTCACTGACACAGACGGACGCGTGGTGCGGCCCCGTTCCCCCTGCCATCCCGCCGTTGCTGGCGAAAAGCGAAGTAACAGCCCGAATCAAACTTCACTAGAAATATTCGAATGAACATGAATTCAAAAAACTTGCTAGTGAAGGGAATTGGGGTAGCCGCCATACTTCTCGGCACCAGAGATGACCTGTGCGCCATCAACGTCACCATCAACGCCCGCACGGTGTACCAGACCATGGACGGCTTTGGCTCATCCGAGCGCGTTTTCGATGATCCGCATGTGTTTGAAAATTTTAATCCGACCACCAAGCGTGCCGCCACCGTGTTGACCACTGCCCAGCAGGACGCTGTGCTGGACCGGCTCTATGTCGATTTGAAATTGACCCGCGTCCGTCCAGCCTGTCCAGAAACGGCTCTGGTAAATGGTGTGGCCGTGGGCATCGAACCTCAAAATGACAATTCCGACCCCAACTTAATCGACTGGAACAGGTTCAATTTCGCCTGGAAAAATCTGGACGCCCACATTGACTACATCCAGCGAGCCCGTCAAAGGGGCGTCACCACCTTCTTTCTGTCGGCGCTGAATCGCGAAACCTGGCTGGATCTTAATGCAACCAATGCCGTTGCCGAATATGCCGAGTGGCTGTTGGCGCTTGCCCTGCGTTGTGATTCCCAAGGTGTGACACTGCCCTATCTGTCAGTAGCGAACGAACCCTCCTATTCGCGGAACACGATGGGTGGACACTTTATGCGCGATGTGATCAAGATTCTGGGTCCCAAATTGCGCGCGGCCAATTTGCCAACGCTTTTTGTCATCCCGGATGATGTGCGCTCAACAGACGCGGCGGCCAAGGCCAGTATCATTCTTTCTGACCCAATGGCACGCTCCTACGTCGGCGCTCTGGCCACCCACCTCTACGATGAATCTATCACCAACATCGGCAAAATGAAGACACTGGCCCAACAGTATGGCCTGCCACTGTGGATGACCGAATTTTCGTTGACCCTGGCCGCTTCGACCGGCCTCGGCAATGGAGCGTTCGATTGGGCGGACCTGATTCACGAACTCATCTGGACCTACGATGTCAGCGCCATCGATTATCAGTGGGGATTCTTTGGCCAATGGGAGAGTGGCAGCCAATATGTGAAGCTCAACTATGATCGCGGCGGCACCGAGGCTTACAAGGGCTACACGTTGAACAAGGAGTATTACGTCACGGGACAATTCTCCCGGTTTATCGCGCAAGGATCGCGCCGAATTCAGTCCGTATCCACCGATACGAGAGTCAAGGTGAGCGCATTCGTGGACTGGCCCAACCTGACGATTGTGGCAGTCAACAACACCAGTACCACCGAGAGTGCTTCCTTTGACCTGGTGGGCATGCCAGCTCTCGACGCGGTCAACCAAATCAGAACCAGCGCCACTGAGAATTGGGCTTCGCTCCCTGCAATCAATGTCAGCGGAACGAAATTCAACGCATCCTTGCCCGCGAAAAGCGTTACGACTTTCACGGGCAACCTTGGTTTGCTAAAAGTCGGAATTTCTCTTTCCGCAAACAACGTGACGCTTTCGTGGCCAGTCATTGCGGTCGGTTTCAAGTTGCAAGCCACTGATCAACTCCCCTCAACCTATTGGTCTGACGTGACCGTCGCTCCCATCACCATCGGCGATCAAAAAGTTGCCACCTTCGAGGCGGGCGAGCAGACCCGGTTTTTTCGTCTGAAGAAATAACAATCCACAATCAAGAAAGCCCCACGACCCAATGAAAATCCAATCGATCCTGTCGGCGCTAACTGCTCTGGCACTCAGCATGGCAGTAATCGCCACGACCGGCTGCAACAAGCCGGATCACGAACACACCCATAGCGACGGCCATACGCATCAATATACCTGCCCGATGCACCCTGAACTGGTGAAAGATGCCGCCGGTGAATGTCCCAAGTGCGGCATGAAGTTGGTGGAGAAAACATAGGCCGACCGCGCCCAATAGGAACTCTATGCAATTTCATCGCAAATTGGCCTCAAAAACAAACCGGCTGCTTTTGAATCTCTCCATGGTGCTCGGGCTGGGTATTTCACAGGTGTGGGGGGCAGTGATTGTGGAGAAGCTTCCCGAGCCTGGACTTCAACCCCAAGTTATTGCCGCGCCCGATGGCGCCATACATCTCATCTATCTTACAGGTGATCCCAAGTCTTCCGACATTCTTTACCGGCGACGAATGGCCCAAGCCCCGTGGTCCGAACCCCTGCGCGTGAACAGCGAAGCGGGCAGCGCCGTGGCCATCGGAACGATTCGAGGGCCACAGTTCGCGCTGGGACGCAATGGGCGGGTGCATGTGGCTTGGAACGGCTCTCAGTCCGCCGAGCCCAAGTCGACCGGCGGTGGTTCGCCGATGCTTTACTCGCGCCTCAACGATGACGGCAAAGGATTTTCCGCCCAGAGGAACTTGATGGGGACCACGGGTGAACTCGACGGCGGTGGTTCAGTCGCCGCCGACACCGAAGGTCGTGTCTTCATGGTCTGGCATGGTTCACCCAAAGGCAGCCAAGGGGAGACGAATCGCGCCGTTTTTCTCGCGTCGTCCTTGGACGATGGAAACTCATTCGCACCCGAGCGTAGCGTTAGTCCGCCCGGCACTGGCGCGTGCGGTTGTTGCAGATTGACGGCTCTCGCTGACGCACATGGAGGAGCCTTCATCCTGCTTCGCAGTGCCCGCACCAGTATGCAGCGGGACATGACGCTATTGAGCTCGCCCGATCATGGTGCAGGTTTCAGGGAGTCGTTCTCCGATCCGTGGTCGGTCGGCATGTGCCCCATGAGCAGCGCGAGTCTCACGGCAGCAGAGACCGGAGGATGGGCCGCCTGGGAGACTGCAGGCCGCGTCCACATTTCAAGGTTCTCAGATAAGGCAGGAAAGGTGCAACCTCAGGCCATTGGTGCACTGAAGGGTGCGAAACACCCTCGCCTTGCCACCAACCTGAGAGGGGAAACCCTCGTCGTTTGGACCGAGGGCACCGGATGGCAGCGCGGCGGCTCGCTGGCCTGGCAGGTCGTGGACGCGAACGGTGAATCGACGGACGAGAAAGGTCAACGTGACGGAGTCTCTGTGTGGAGTTATGCCACTACGTATTCCCGGCCGGATGGCGATTTTGTCATACTTCATTGAAGAACTTCAGAGCGTGAAGCTATGTCAGAAGTTTGGAGCCAACCCCAGTCCGCTTTTTTTGAACGAAAGCAAAATTCGCCTCGCATGCGTAAATTGCAGGGCTGCTCTAAAGTCTCAGGTTCTAACGTATGATCCATGCAAAGCTGAGATGGATTTAGACGATTATGGGTGTTACGTCTTTTGATCCGGGTAGTCCGCCGGAGGAATATCCTGCTCAATACCTCTGCGTTTTCGGTGTTTTCAGTAGTCAGCTGGTCTCTGAGTGCCATTTTGAAAACAAACAAATAAACGTGGTTTGGCAAAATGCCTTTAATCCGTGCATTCAGAGCTGTTAGCGCAGCCCTCCGTAAATTGTTGTGAAGTTTGATGATCGCCAAAAACCCATACTGGTGCCGCGCAGATGTTTCGTTGGGCACGGGATGCGATGGTTGGAAGTGTTTATTACCAATCATCATTTTATTCGCACCCGCATAAGTTTAACGGAATTCAAAAAGACCAGCATGTCCGGCCCGAGATGAATCATCGCGGCCTGCACTGGCCCGATCCATCCGAGCAGGGCGGCGGTGATACCGAGGACGTGAACCACGCCAGGAGCGCGTAAACACACCTTCCAGATTCAGCAGGAGCGAAGCGGACGATGCGGGGGTCAGGCGCAACCCAACCATGAGCAGCAGCGGCCCTACAACACGCCCGCATAAAATTGCTCCCGCAAGCCAACAGCATCCTTGCTGGTCAACGGCGTTTCCCTGCCAGCTTTGTGGCTATGACGTGAATTCAGGAGTCGATACAGCCCGAGCCCAATTCCAGAGCTCGAGATAGAGCAGGCCCGCCAGCAGCCCCAGTTCAATGTGCGGCAGCAACCGCTTCGCAAAGGGTGTGCTCGCTCCACAGCACCGCCGCTCCCAGAGTGTAGGCGATCCTCTTTGATGCGGTGCATTTCGTCATGATCCCGTGCCGCTGACTTACTGCCTATTTCTTTGCCTCCACCGGCTTCAATTGTGTCTCTAGCGCAGCAACGGCGGTCTTCAGTTTTTTGACGTTCGCTTCGGTGGCCTTCTGGGCCTTTGCGGCGGCTGTTTTGTCGATGTCAGCAGCGATCTTCGCAATTTCCTTGGCGGCTTGTTCAGCCTTTGCCTTGTTGTCGGCGTCAACTTTTCCGGGCAGAGCTTTCACCAGGTCGCGGATGGCGAAGGCGTGATCGTGGGCTTCGCCAAGGTCTTTCTGTTCCACGGTGGCCGCAAGCTCCACTTCTTGTTTATGAATAGCTATCCAGATATCCGGCAGCGTCGCTGGAATTTTCGTGAAGTGGCTGTGTCCGCTCCCGTCTTCGGCTGTCACAACCGGTTTTGTAGTCTCCGTCTGGGTAAGGGTTGGGTTTGCGGCGGAGGCGATAAGGGCGGAGACGCCCGCTGCAATCAGGGTGATTCTGTCCATATAGGTACTTGGTTTGTCGTTTTTCGATCCTGCCGGGTGTCCTGCAAATTATTTTGCACTCTCTTCCGCTCCAGGATCGCGCTTGGCATCCATGTTCTGGTGCAGTTCGTAGTGCTCCTCTGTGTTCATTGGGAACTCATCCTTGAAGCGCGAATGCTGATAGCTATGCAGTTGCATCAGGAACAAAAGCATCCCGGCAAGCATGAGTACGGCGTTGGCCACCTTGCTGAAACGGTGGAACGAGGCCGACTTGCGCCAGGTGGCGAGGAACAACCACATCCCGGCCAAAGCCGTGATCTGCCCCAGCTCGACGCCGAGATTGAAGGAAAGGATTCGTAGCACCAGCCCCTCCTGGCCGAGCGGCAATTGCTGAAGGCGGGTCGAAAGCCCGAAGCCGTGAATAAATCCGAAGAGAAAGACGGCCCCAAGCAGGCTCGGCGGCGGAACGCCAATGTATTTTTTGAATCCATCCAGATTGTCGAAGGCCTTATAGCACACCGTCAGTGCAATCACCGCATCGATAAAGTAGTAATCCGCCTTAATGTGAAACACTGTCGCGAACACCAGCGTGAGGCAATGCCCGAGTGTGAACGCAGTGATGAACTTGACGATGTCCTGAAACTTGGTGAGGAAAAAAATTACCCCGAATAGGAAGAGCAGGTGGTCGTAGCCTGTCAGCATGTGCGAGGCACCCAGCTTGATGTATTCAAGGTTGCCTCCCTCCAAATGCTTTGTTTGTCGGCGTCGGATATGCCGTGTGCGGAGGCGGTCAACGAGAAGAGCAGACTCGCGAGGATAAAGCTGAGGTTTTTCATTCGATGGTTTTGATACGATAAGGTGGCAGCCATTAGGTTTTAATCTGAACGCGCATGAGTTTGACGGAATTCAAGAAGACGAGAACATCCGGCCCGAGATGAATCATGGCGGCCTGCACTGGCCCGATCCATCCGAGCAGGGCCGCGGTGATGCCGAGGACGTGAACCACGCCAACCCCGACATAAAGGTTCTCCTGAATGGTGCGGTAGGCGCGTTTGGCCAGAGCGCGGGCGAAGACAATTTTAGAAAGGTCATCGGTCATCAGCGCCACGTCGGCCGCCTCAATGGCCGCTTGTGTCCCACGTGCACCCATCGCAATGCCAACCTGAGCGCGGGCCAGCGCGGGCGCGTCGTTCACACCGTCACCAATCATTGCGACGGAATGTCCTTGTTTCTGCAAAGCGACGATGGCGTTAACCTTGTCTTCGGGCAACAAGTCTGCCTGCACCTCATCCACTCCAAGTTCTTTGCTTACCTGCTGGGCGATACGGTCGCTGTCTCCGGTGAGCATAATAACACGTTTCACGCCTGTGGCTTTCAGCCGAGCAAGTGTCTCTTTTGCCCCCGGTCGAAGCGGGTCAGCCAAGTCCAACGTGCCGACAAACCGGCCATCCACCGCGACGTAAATGGTCGTGCCGGCGGGTTCGCGTGTGAGGGGAGTCGTCTGGATGGCATTTTCATGAAAAAACTTTTCATTCCCCGCGAGAATCTTCTTTCCTTCCACGGTGGCTTTCACACCCCGGCCTTGAATCACCTCGAACTCGCTCGGCTCGGGCATAGGGAGTTTTCGTTCCTCGGCGCGAGCCACGATGGCTTTTGCCAGAGGATGTCCGGAACGCCGGTCCGCCGACGCGGCCCAAATTAATAGCGTTTCTTCGCTCACACTTGGCTCAGCCGGATAAATTCCCACGACGGCCGGTTGGCCGACGGTGAGAGTTCCCGTTTTGTCGAAGACCATCACGTCTGCCTTCGCCAGCAGTTCCAGATAAATGCCGCCCTTAACAAGAATGCCTTGTCTCGCCGCCCGGGCAATGGCCGCAATCATCACGAGCGGCGTGGCCAATCCGAGTTCGGCGGGCGAAGTGAAAATCAGCAGGGTCACAATCTTGCGCAGGTCATGGGTATAAAGATAGACGAGCAGCAAAAACACGAAGACGACCGGGATAAGCCATGCGGCGACTTTGTCCGCGAGCTTCTGCACCGGGGCCTGATGTTCCTCGGCTTGTTCGACCAGCGTGATGATGCGGGCGAACATTGTGTCCTGCCCCAGCTTGTCGGTTCGGATGTCCAACGCGCCCGACTCCACGACCGTTCCGGCAAGCACCGAGGCATCAACGCCTTTTTCCAGCGGCAGGCTTTCGCCGGTGATGGGTGCTTCGTTGACTGCGCCCTGGCCTCCGACGACCGTTCCATCCACAGGAATTTTTTCACCGCCACGCACAAGCACGATGTCACCTGCTTTCAGCTCGGCGATGGCAACTTTCCGTTCCTGCCCATTGGCTCGGACGAGGGCGAACTGCGGCACTGAGCCAATCAACGCCTTGATCGAGGCGCGCGCCCGGTCGGTGTTCAGTTCTGCGATGAACTCGGCAATGAGAATAATGGTCATCAACACCGCGCCCGCAACGTATTCGCCCCCGATCATGGCAATCGTTGTGGCAACGGTGACGAAAATTTCCGTGCCGATCTTTCGTTCTTTGATGAGGTCGTGCAGCCCGGTCTTCACCAACGGATAGAGGCCAAACGCAATGGCGACCCATAGTGCTGGAAGCGGCAAGACACCTTGCCAATAAAGAAGCGTGATAATCCCCACGGCGGCGATGAGGCCGATCTCAACCCAGCGTGCGCGCGTCAGAAGCGCGTCGAACGCAGATTTTTCGTTAGGGTGCTTTTGTTCCATAGGAACTGGAGATTGTTGGTTCATGATCTGGGAGGTTGGCGACAACTGATTAACCGACACTTCAATGCGAACCGGGGTCGGTGACTAATGGAGCTTCCTTTGTTTTTGGTCCCTTGCCATCCGACTTGCGTTCCGCCCAAGCATACAGCACCGGCAACAGCACAAGGGTCAGCAAGGTGGAACTCAGGATGCCGCCGATGACCACTGTAGCGAGAGGACGTTGGACTTCCGCGCCCGCGCCGGTCGCAACCGCCATCGGAACAAACCCAAGACTAGCCACAGCGGCGGTCATCAGCACGGGGCGCAACCGCGTTAGCGAGCCTTCCACGACGGAGGTCAGCAGATCCTTTCCCTCCTCGCGCAACTGGTTGAAATACGAAACGAGAACCATGCCATTGAGCACGGCCACACCGGTCAGGGCGATAAACCCCACGGCCGCTGTGATGCTGAACGGCATTCCGCGCAACCAAAGAGCCAGCACGCCTCCCGTCACCGCCAGCGGAATGCCTGAATAAACAAGCGAGGCCTGACGCAGGCTCCCAAAGGCAAGGAAGATCAGGACGAAGATCAGGACCAGAGCCGTCGGCACCACCACGGAGAGACGTGCCCGCGCCTGTTGCAGATTTTGGAACTGGCCGCCGAACTCGACGATATAATTTTCAGGCAGTTTCACTTGCTCGTGGACACTCAGTTCTGCGGCATGCACAAATCCCTCGATATCGCTGGTTTTCAGATTCACCATCAACGCGGCCCGACGATGGCCGTCATCGCGGAGAATCGGTTCGACTGTTTTCAAAGTTTCGAACTCGACAAACTTGCCCAATGGCGCCAAGCCGGAAGCGCCAATGCGCAAAGGCAATTTTTTGATCTGTTCATCATCGGCCCTTAGGGTTTCCGTCATTCGCACCACGATGTCGTACCGCCGGTCCCCCTGCGCGATGATCCCCACTTCCTGGCCTGCCAGAGCGGCGTTCACGGCCTTGTTCACTTCGCTGGCCTGAAGGCCATAGCGTTGGAGGACATCGCGTTTGACATTGATTTGCAGTTGCGGGGTCCGGCCCTCAGTTTCGAATTCCACTTGTGCGACTCCGGCGGTCTTTTCCAGTATGCCTTTGATTTGCTCAGCGAGCTTTTCCAGAATGTCGTAGTCGTCGCCGAATATTTTTACGGAGAGCTCCGCCTTTGTGCCTTCCAGCATTTCATTGAAACGCATCTCGATGGGCTGCGCGAAAAGGATGTTGTAGTCGGGATTGATTGTTTTGAGTACCGCCTCGATATGCTCCCGCAATTCGGCTTTGTTGGCTGGGCGACCCTGCGTTTTGGGCCATTCCTTCAGCGGTTTATGAAAGATGTAAACGTCACTCTCATTGGGAGGCATGGGATCAGAGGCAATTTCGCTGGTGCCGATGCGGGTGAAAATGCGGCTGAGCTCCGGGAAATCCTTCAAGAGCCGGTTCTCGACCTCAATATCTGTGCGCAACGACTCCTCCATGCTCATGCCGACCGGCTTGTAGAGCATCGAGGTGATGGAGCCTTCATCCAGTTTGGGCACAAATTCCGCTCCAAGTCGCATGAAAAGCCAAACCGAGCCCCCGCAGAGCAAAAGGGCAACGACAACCACCGTCCAGCGCATCCTCAAGGCCGTGTTCAAGGCAGGTTCATAAATCCTTTTCACAGCGCGGATGATGAGATTGTCGCCTTCCTGAATATTCCCGCGCAGAAGAAAGGAGCAAAGCACGGGCATCAGCGTCAGCGCGAGCAGCAGCGCGCCCGCCAAGGCGAGCATCACCGTCAACGCCATCGGGTGGAACATTTTCCCCTCAATTCCGGTGAGGGCCAGAATGGGAATGTATACCACCGTGATAATGACGACCCCGAAAAACATGGGCGAGCCCACCTGCTGGCTTGCGTTGAGGACTGTTTGCATCCTCTCCTCAGGCGTAAGAGCACGACCGAGCTGGAGCTGCCGCTGTCCGAGTTGACGCACGATATTTTCGACGATGACGACCGCACCATCAATAATCAGACCAAAGTCCACAGCCCCAAGACTCATGAGGTTGCCGGAAATGCCAAACCGGGCCATGCCGATCAGGGCGAATAGAAAGGAGAGTGGAATGGCCGCCGCCACGATGAGAGCCGCCCGCCAGTTGCCCAACAGCAGCAGGAGGAGGACAATCACCAGGGTGGCCCCTTCGAACAAATTCTTTTTGACCGTCCCGATGGTGCGATCAATCAGCTCGGAGCGGTCATATTGGATCTGGATTTCAACGCCTTCGGGCAGTTTGGATCGAATTTCGGTGATGCGCGCCTTGACGCGCTCCGCGACTTCCCTGCTGTTTTCCCCGGCGAGCATCATTGTCGTGCCGATGACTGTTTCATGCCCGTTGAGGGTGGCTGCACCCGTGCGGAACTTGGTGCCTATTTTCACCTCAGCCACATCTCGAACCAGAATGGGCTGTATTGCCGACCCGAACTTTAACGGCAATGCGGCAATTTCCTCAGCACTGTTCACCCGGCTGACAGCCCGAATGGTGAGTTGCTGTCCGCCCCGGCTGATAATGCCACCGCCTGCGTTTTGCACGTTCTGAGCCACAAGCTCTGCGAGTTCGCTAAAGGTCATGCCGACGGCTTCCAACGCTTCGGGTTTGGGTTGAATGACAAACTGCCTTTCGTAGCCCCCGCTCTCATTAATTTCCGCGATCCCCTTCACCGTCCGAAGCAGAGGCTTTATGGTGTATTCCTGGATTTCACTCAACTCAAGAAGTTGGTCCAATTCGGACGCGGGCTTGTTTGTCGCGTCGTGCCGGTAGCTGACACTGTAATATAAAATTTCGCCCAATCCTGTGCTGATGGGAGCGAGCTTTGGAGATGCTCCTTGGGGAAGCCGTTCCAGCACGCCTTGGAGACGTTCTGCAACCAGTTGACGTGCTCGATAAATGTCCGAGCCATCCACGAAATTCAGCGTCACTTGGGAGAGGCCGAACTTCGTCAGGGAACGCATTTCTTCCATGCCGGGGAGACCGGCCATTTCTATCTCGATGGGCCGCGTCACCAGCTTTTCGGATTCCTCGGCGGCGAGGGCCGGCACTTCCGTGTTGATTTGTACCTGGATGCCCGTGATGTCGGGAACAGCGTCAATCGGCAAATGCAGGGCCGACCACAATCCCGCCGCCAACAGGCCAACCGCCCCCAATAAAACCAAGGCACGCTGGCGGAGCGAGAACTCAAGAATGCTACGAATCATGATTGATCCTTATTTGCCACGGAGGCTGGCGTTTGCGGAAAGTTCCTGAATTGGCATCCCAAGGAGCTGCTCAAGCTGCAATTGCGCTTCCAGTGCGTCGTTCCGGGTGGACATCAACGTCTCGATGGCCTCCAGGTACTGTTTCTGAAGTTCGACGTAGGTCGCGATGGGAACAGCGCCCAAGCGATAATGCTCGTCGGCCAGAGCGGCTGCCTCCTGGAACTGTTTAATTGAGTCGGACCGCCAATCAGACATTTCACTCGTGCGGTTCCGGTAGGCGGTCGCATTCTCCAGCACTTTCCGTTGAACCGTTAACCGCGAGACTTGATAGGAGGTTTCGGCCTGGTCCCTTCGGGCGGCTTCGGTGGCGATTCTGCCTGAGTTACGGTTCCATAGCGGCAAGGGAACCGACAATCCCACCCCGAGTTGTTGCTCCCGGTCTCCTGCTCGTTCCTGCGAAATGAAAGGGCCCACTGACACCGGTGGAAATCGCTCATTTCTGGCGAGGGACAACTTGAATCCTTGCTGCTCCAGTTCCATCTGGCGGATCTTCAATACAAAGTTGTTCGTCTCGGCCGCCAGCAGAAGGGTCTGATTGTCTGGAAGGGGAGCGAACAGGAGTTGACGAACATCCATACTTATTTGTTCTTCCAGCGGTGCTCCCCGAAGCTGATTGAGTTCCGTCAAACTGTTTTGCTGGGACTGCCGGGCTTCACTGACCTTTCGTCGCATGTAGAGCGCGGTCGCCTCAATAATGCGCAATTCGAGCATAGGCGTCAGTCCTGCCGGATCTCGTTGTACCAAAACTTGCTGTAAAGTTTGAAAACGGCTCGCCACTTCCTGTGCTGCCAAACTTTCCTCTTGGGCGGCAACAACATGAAAAGCCAGGCTTCGAGCCCGAGCTTGTAGTGCCGCCTTGAATTGATCGTAGCCGAGTTCAGCCAGTTTGATTTCTCGGTTGGCGATGGCTTTGCGCAAAGAAATTCGGCCCGGCCACTCAAACGTTTGACGAACCGACGCCGACCAGGCCGTTCCTTCCCCCGCAAGGGAGGCACCTGTCACTCTCTTATCCGCAATGGTCGTCGAGAGCTCAGGATTCGCCAGCGCTCCGGCAGTCGTTCTTTCGCCTTTGGCAGCCGAGATTTCCGCCTGGTAAAAGTTTAATTCTGGGTTTTTCTCCAGCACATCAGCCGTGAGCCTCTCCAACGTCACCACCGGATTGGTTGAAATGGGTCGAGGCGGGGTGCTTTGAGCAAGGACTGTAGCGGCAACTAAAAGGGGAAAAAAGGAGAGCAAAATCGGCTTCATATAGTCTTCAAACGAACAAGGATTTCGTGCAGTCACACTGCACATCAGGAACGAAACTCTTCGGGATTGAAGTTTACGAAGCGGTCGGTGCACGCGCTGGGAGGGCGGTGCGGAGAGAAAATTGCCAGGAAGAAAAGAGGTCCGGCAGATCAGGTGGGGAGGCGTTGAAAAGATCGTTTATTCCAGCAGGAGTTATCGCAACTTCCGAGGCGGCTTCCATCCAAAAAAGCACGATTTGTGTTACCGCGTAGTGACCAGTCGGAGCCAGATACCCGGCGTCAGGAATTTGGTAGAGGCCATCGGCTGCATCATGTCCAGTCTCAGATTGCGAGGTGGCGTCATCGCGTTGATGAATCAAGCCCGCATCCTCCAGCAATTCATGGGAGGTCATTGGCAACCAAATTGCCAGTAACAGTGTCGCATAAATTTGACGTATCCTTGTCACCTGATCCTTTGTAAGGTCTCACAGTCCTGTCGGACTTGCAAATCAAAGTCGTCGCATCAGGTGCCTGACCCTGCCTGACCCACAATCTTCTGAATCCATCTCAACCTTGTGAGGATCGTTCACTGAAAGCTCAGAGCTTACTCATCCACGCTGTAGGGTTATACCGCATAGCCATTCCGCTCGAGCAATGCAAAATCAGGGCTGAAAGCCACGTTATTGCGGTCGAATCAATTTCCCAAATTTGCTGTCGGCCCAGATACCGACAGCAAACGAGGGCAGACAACAAGAAACCAATCAAATATGAAAATCGTGAACAGGAAACATCTTTTGAGTGCAGTCGTAGCTGTAGCTATGGCGATGACACTCTGGCAACCCACAACCACCAGGGCCGAAGACGAGACCAAGCCGATGAAGCCCATGAAAGGCAGTGAGCATCCGCAAATGCTCAACATAATTGAGACCAAAGAGGACTTCGACGCGCTCAAAATTGACGACACCATGGCGATGGTGTGCGCCAAATGCAAAACTGTTTGGTTCGCTCGCGTGAAAACGGGAGTGAAAGGCGCTCAGCTTCTGATGGAGGGTGGCCAGCCCAAAGAGTTAATTGGCACGCATGCGTGCGCTGGTTGCAAATCCGTACTAACGGTTGTTGGCGTCGGGAAGGGTGCCCACAACGAACTAAAACACAGTTGCGGCGCGTGCGGAGACGAATCGGCTTTCTGCTGCTCCACAAGGCCCGGCAGCGGCGCCACAAAGGGTATGAAGGAGGAGAAAAAGTAATCCTCTTTTTTTGAGTTTGAAACGTGAAAGCGATCGAACGATGAAAACCATATCCAACAAAACACGCCTGGCTGCGATGATCACCGCAGTATGCCTCTTAGGAATTCTCCCCACGCACGTCACTGCGGGGCCGAGCCCGGACCTCATGAACTCGGTCCTGCAAAGCCGAGAGCAGGCAGAAAGAGTGCCCCAAGGAGAGACGGTCGCGATGGTTTGCGCCAAGTGCCAATCCGTTGTGCTGTCGAATATGCGCACGGAAAAGGGTTTCCTAGCCTGGTTTCATCCCAAGGCGAAGCATGAATGCCCGGGTTGCGGTGGCGAACTCTCCATGAGGGATGTTCCCGCTGGTCAAGGGGGCAGGCTAACGGTGTCCGAATACGTTCATACTTGCAGCAAATGTGGCGATGAATCGGCCTTTTGCTGCACCACCAAGCCGGGTGCGGGTCCGACCAAAGGAATGGAGAAGACGTGAATTCCCGCAAACGCGCGTGGGGAACCGAGGGCGAATGGCGAACTTCGGGCGAACGGGGCGGCGATGCTGAAGTCCAGGCGCTTTATGGCCGCCTCATTGCGCCCTTCTGGGACTTCCAGGCCGGCTTGCGCTACGACCAATTCTCCGGCGCAGGCTTCGACCGCTCGCGGGGCTTCGCCGTCATCAGCCTTCAAGGGTTGGCGCGTTACCGATTCGAGCTTGAACCCGCGTTGTTCATCAGCCAGGACGGCGAAGTTTCCGCGCGTCTTACGGCCACCTATGACATGCTCATAACACAGCGACTCATTCTCCAGCCGCGCTTCGATTTTGACGCTGCCGTGCAATCCGCCGAAAAATTTGGCGTGGGATCAGGTGTCAACAGCGTTGGCCTTGGCTTGCGATTGCGTTATGAAATCACGCGCGAGTTTGCGCCTTACATTGGCGTCCAATGGCGGCAAGAGTTTGGCGAAACCGCCGACATCACGCGGCGTGGCGGAGGACGTGCCGATGACATTGCCGTGGTGTTCGGAGTGCGTTTTTGGTTTTAATAAGTAATGCACGACAATCACCAATGATCAGATCAGTGAACGAAGCGACTGCGTGCATCGGCCTTCCATGCTAATGATCCATCGCCCCCGCCGCCCCGCAGGTGCAATCCAGACATCCATGTTTGCTACATGCTCGGCAATTGCGCGAAACCATGTCGCGGAGAAGCTTGCGAGCGCGGTGGAGCCGGACGGTCAGATTGTTTTTGGTCAAGCCGAGTTCAGATGCGACCTCGGAAAGCCCGCTTCCATCAAGGTCAATTCGCTGAAGCAACTCCCGGTATTTCTCAGGCACGGAGGGCAGCAGACGCTTGAAGCATTGGCAAAGCAACCGCTCTTCGCTGCCGGTAGGCGAGTCGGGCAATTCCTGCTGAAACCGTTCCAGTGCTCGCTTGCTCGCGTCTCGGCGGCGGTAGAGGTCAATGATGGAACGGCGCAGAATCCGGTAGAACCATGCCGCAGTGTCTTCCTCTTTGGCCAGCCTTTTGGAGGAAGCCAGCGCTTTGATAAGACTGTCCTGCACCACGTCCTCTGCCAAATGCGAATCTCCAAGGCGCTTGCGGGCGAACGCCACGAAGGTTTGCAGATTCTTGAGCAAGGGTTCTTCTACGTGCTTCACAGGTCGGATATTAAGCCAGACCCACCACCCGGTAAAGCCATGACAAATCTCCGACGGAAATTACTCTGTAATGAAATCGCCTCTCGTGCGTTTGCTTGGGTGAATGAAGACATTTGAAGTTCGATCAAGCTCCCAGAGCAAACCAAAGATAAAGCCATGACCAAAGACCCGATTTGCGGAATGACGGTGGACGAAGCAACGGCTCTCCGCGCCGAGCGCGAGGGAGAGACGTTTTACTTCTGCAGCGAGCACTGCCGGAAGAAGTTCCGTTCGCAAAGCACGCCCGCCACATCGGACGGCGATTGTTGCGGCGGCAAAAGCGAACATGCCGACCCCGGCAGCCACGAGCACGCGCATGGTGCAAAGGAACACTCCTGCTGTGGCGGGAAAGCGAGTGGCGATGCCCACAGTCACGAGCATCACGGCCATTCCCATCATGGTCATGATGCCGCAGCGGTGACGCCTTCCGCTGCCGCCAAATACTTTTGCCCGATGTGTCCCGGAGTGGAGTCGGGCAAGCCGGGCGATTTCCCGAAGTGCGGCATGGCGCTGGAACGAAATGCGACGGCCGTCGCGCCAGCAGCGGGCAAGGTCATCTACACCTGCCCGATGCACCCGGAAGTTCAACAGGACCATCCGGGAAATTGTCCGAAGTGTGGCATGGCGTTAGAGCCAAAAACTGTGTCAGCGGTCGAGGAGGAAAATCCCGAACTCGCCGATATGACGCGGCGGTTCTGGATTGGCGCGGCACTCGCATTGCCGGTCTTCGTGCTCGCAATGGCACACATAATTCCCGCGTTGCGCCATGAAAGCTGGGTGATGGGCGACACGGCACGCTGGATTCAATTCGTTCTCTCAACGCCCGTCGTGTTGTGGGCGGGTTGGCCGTTTTTCAAGCGCGGCTGGCGTTCGCTCGTCACCTGGCATCTGAATATGTTCACGCTCATCGCCATTGGCGTGGGCACGGCCTATCTGTTCAGCGCGGTGGTGATGCTTGCGCCGGGTGCGTTTCCGGTTTCGTTCGCGGCTGACGGAAAAGTTGGGGTTTATTTCGAGGCGGCGGCGGTGATTGTCGTGCTGGTGCTGCTCGGTCAAGTTCTTGAGTTGCGGGCGCGGAGCAAAACCGGCAGCGCCATCCGCGCCTTGTTGAATCTCGCACCTAAAACCGCGCGCATGGTTCAAGATGGCGAAGAACGCGACGTGCCGCTTGAATCCGTTCAAGCGGGAGCAAAATTGCGCGTTCGCCCCGGCGAGAAAATTCCGGTGGACGGCGTCTTACTCGACGGAAAAACCTCGGTGGACGAATCCATGATTACCGGCGAGCCGTTGCCCGTGGAAAAAATCACCGGCGACAAAGTGACCGGCGGCACGATTAACACTACCGGCAGTTTTCTAATGCAAGCCGAACACGTCGGTAGCGAAACGGTGCTGGCACGCATTGTCCAGATGGTTGCCGATGCACAGCGCAGCCGGGCGCCGATTCAGGCGTTGGCCGATAAAGTTTCCGGCTACTTTGTTTCGGCGGTGCTGGCCGCTGCGGTGTTGACGTTCATCGGTTGGGCGTGGCTCGGCCCAGAACCGCGCTTCGCCCATGCCATCGTCAACGCCGTCGCCGTGCTCATAATCGCGTGTCCGTGCGCGCTCGGACTCGCCACCCCGATGTCCGTCATGGTCGGCATCGGTCGCGGGGCGCAGGAAGGCGTGCTTATCCGCAATGCCGAAGCCATGGAAGTCATGGAAAAAGTCACCACCGTCGTCGTGGACAAGACCGGCACGCTGACCGAAGGCAAACCTCGACTCACCCAAATCCTTCCGGTCAACGGCGTGACGGAAGATGAATTGCTCGTCGTTGCCGCGTCGGTTGAACAGAACAGCGAACATCCCCTCGCGGCTGCTATTGTACACGGGGCGAAAGAGCGCAACGTCAAACTGGAAGGCGTAGCGGATTTCACATCCATCACTGGCGGCGGAGTCATGGGAAAGATCGATGGGCGCGAAATCGCCGTCGGCAAATTAAAGTTCCTCCAAGAGCGCGGCGTCACGGACTTGGGCGTTCTCGAATCCAAAGGAACCCCGTTGCAAGCAGAAGGTCAGACAGCGATGTTCATCGCCATCAATGGCAAGGCCGCCGGAATTCTCACCGTGTCCGATCCCATCAAGGCATCCACGTCCGAAGCCATCGCGCAGCTTCACAAACTCGGTCTGAAAATCATCATGCTGACCGGCGACAACGAGCGCACCGCTAATGCCGTGGCAAAAAAACTCGGACTCGATCAAGTGGAAGCGGGTGTTGAACCCCAAAACAAACACGAGCGCATCCAGCAACTTCGACAACAAGGCCAAATCGTGGCGATGGCCGGTGACGGCATCAATGACGCGCCCGCGCTTGCTGCCGCACACATCGGTATCGCCATGGGGACAGGCACGGACGTGGCAATGGAGAGCGCCGGGATCACGCTCGTCAAAGGTGACCTGCGCGGCATCACCAAGGCCATCACCTTGAGCCGTTCGATGATGCGCAACATCCGACAGAACCTTTTCTTCGCATTCGTCTATAACGCACTTGGAATTCCCATCGCGGCCGGTTTTCTCTATCCGTTGTTTGGATTGCTCTTGAGTCCCATCATCGCGGGCGCGGCGATGAGCTTGAGTTCGGTTTCGGTGATCGCGAATGCACTGAGATTGCGGAAGACAAAATTGTGAACCCTGTTTCAATTTGCAGACACATGGGTTGAGGGCCGTAGCCGTGTTCTAACGCATGTGGTGAGCAAGACCGCCACTGGCAAGATGCTTGATAAGGACGACCGCGACCAGAGCCACAATGACGATAATTCCAAACACATGAACCCAACGGGGTGCGCTGATTTGGCCATTCGCGTCACCGGCGGAATTCATTTGAGTGCGTCCGAACCGAGTCAATCCTTGCGGTTTGAACACCGACAATGCAGTCGCATTTGCATGGGTTTTCTGGCTATTGTCTCAGTCAGTCGATGCGGAGATTCACTTGGAAATAGCACCGTGCGAATGCCGAACCTGGAGAAATTACAGTCCTTGTCTCTGGCTTTCGGAGCTGTGGTCGACAGCCGCATCCGGTTTGTAGTGGCGGCTGGCTGAAAAATAGGAGTGTGGGTGGTAAAGTGAGAGGGAAAGTGTAGTGGCGGTGTAGTCTTGAGTGAGGTTGGGTTAGCTCGATTTGTGCTTGGTGTGCGCGATTGATTTGTTGTAAGTTGTTGTGGTTGAGTGAGTGTGACGTTCGAGTCCTACCTTTGGAGCCATTTTCCAAGTTGTTGAATGACAGCAACTCTCTCAAAGGCAGGGACATCCAAACCGTCAAATGTCAGAGAAAGTGTCAGATAAAACACGGTGGAAGAAGCCACCTACCGTTATCTCATCACCACTCTTTCACCACACGGTCACCACTCCCTAACGGGGTGGTTCGCTTCCTCGGTATTCTGAAATGCCATGAAGCAGCGGTTTTGGTTGTTTAAACGCGGGAGCACTTTTTACTGTCAGGACTCCGATACAGGAGAACAGAAAAGCCTGTCCACGAAGGATCGCGTTGAAGCTCTTCGTCTCATCGACATGAAGAGGCAGAGTGCGGAAACGCCTGGCTTTAGTCGCTTCCTACTCAAAGCGTGCCTCGCCACGCAGGATGCTCATCTTGTCACGCGTACTTGGCAGATGGTGATGGAGCAGATGTCAGCGCACGGTAAGGAGTCCACCAAGGCGCGCTGCAAGCGGGCGATGCTGGCGAAGGGATTCAACCGGATTAGGAACAAGAAGCTTATCGAAACGACTTCTGATGATTTTCTTGCCATTCTTGTTTCGCCCTCTGTGTCCATTCACCACTATCTCAAACGACTGCATAATTTGGCGCTCGGGTTGGGCTGGCTCGCCTTTCCTGTGCTTGCGCCCAGGATGTGGCCCGCAGTAACGGTGAAAGAAAAGCGGGCGATTACTCTGGCCGAACATCAAATGATTCTGACAGCGGAAAAGAACCCAGAACGGAAACTTTTCTATCAGTTGCTTTGGGAAATTGGTGCAGCTCAGTCGGATGCGGCAGAACTGAACGCAACCAATATCGATTGGGAAACAAAGACTCTTTCGTTTCGACGCAAAAAGACTGGCTCGTGGTCTTACCTCAGTATTGGAAAGACGCTTGCTTCGATTTTGGAGCAGCTTCCGAAAAGCGGGGCATTGTTCCCTTCGATCTCGTTAACGTCGGCCAACGACCGGGCAGCGGAGTTTTATCGGCGCTGCAAGCTCTTGAAAATTAGGGGCGTAAGCCTCCACAGTTACCGCTACTCAATGGCTGAAAGGGCAAAAGCTGTTGGAATGCCGGAACGGTTTGCCATGGAGATGCTGGGGCACAACAGCAGAGCGGTGCACCGCGCTTACTCAAAGGGAGCGCGGGTAAAATTGCCAAGCTTGGAAGAGTTTATGACTTTTGAGCCGCTACCAAATTAGCCTCCGAGGTGGGCGATTCGCTAAGGATGGCTTTTTTCGAGCGTTTCAATCTCGTAGCCAAGAGAGCGCGATTTCTCCCTAGCGTTGGGCTCAAGATCATCGAGAAGTCGTTTGGCACAATGGGTTGCGAGCAAACGGAAGCGGGCCGAGTATCTTGCGATTTCAGGAATGATGATACCTCTGTAGTCAAGCCTTAAGCCAGGGGGACGACCGGCGGCAAGCTGCATTTTTACGGCCTCAAGGATAACCACGTCAGTAGCGCGAGCAGCGATCTCTGGCCCAACTTTGAACCTGATGTCTGGCAGAAGCCATTGAATGCGTGTTCCATATGTCTCTTCCTCACTAAGCACGGCCAATCGAACGCCTTCGACATCGATTGAGAACAAAGATGCCTTGCTGATTCGCCCGGTTATTCGGAGGGGCTTGTCTTTGTCCAGATCAGTCAAAAACGGGTAGTCCTTCAATAGGACCTGACAACTAATAGATGTGTCGAATCCTTCAGGGACCCACGGGTTTAACACGAGACAAACGTAGCGCGGATCACGCTCGGAGGCGGAGGCTAATGAATAAAGCACTTCCCATTCTACCGTCATGCCCACAAAGCTGGCGGCGATCTCGTTCACTCGCAAAGGAGGAGCAGCACGGAGGCGCTCCGAAATGTCGCGGGCCGACAGCGATGTGTGTCCTTTCACTGGAATTTGCGAGCATGGCGGGGTTGGAGCCACACCGTCTACCGGATCGGGAGCTGCTTGCGCGAGGAATTCGGATAAAGCGTGTTCCCACGTGGATGCAGGGTGTGAACGAATGTCTGAAAGTGCTTCTGTTAGGTCCTCAAGTAGCCGGAGCACTTCAGACCTCGAACGGCAATCGCGCGCGTTTAGCGCTCCCAGCGGTTGCGGCAAGTTGCTTCCTTGGAGGGATTTTGCGAGGAGAGGGAATATGGGCTTCTGTGCTCCCCATCTCGCTCCCAGCTCGAAGATAACATATACAGATTTCAGGCTGTGCTCGGTTAGTAAAGCTATCAATACGTCGCAGCCTATCGCCTCTTCTCGCAACGTCTCGGCCGTTGAAACGCCCGTCGGCAGACGGTGACCCTCGACACTCGTGCAACGGATTTCATGTGGGCGAATCGGAAACGCAGCAAGTAGCAGTGTCACGAGGGATTCCGCGAGTGCCCTATCGTGGCTACTATGGCTTACGAACAGGCGGGTTCGACTATTCACAGGGCTATGGTTGCGATTCCGTGGTGCTTTGCAAGATGGGATTGCGGTCCTAGCCAAATTGCCAAAAGTTGAATGAACGATTGACAGCTTGATTGGGGCGGGGCATCCCGTTCTTGGCAGGGACACCATCTCCTATCGATGATAGGTCACTTCGCGGACTCGGCTGGAGCACGCAAACCATCCCGTTCGACGATTGACTGGGGGTCGTTTCCGGGGCAGGCAATCGTCATGTGGCCGCGCGGCCACTCCAGAGCGCAAATGAAAACTGATCCAAAACGCGCTTTACTCAAAACGGGTCATCAAATGCGAAACGCATCTTTCAAGTGAGCATACCCGTCCCTCTGATGCATCCGCGCGTTTTTCACTACTAAATGCCGTCTTCATTCCCCTTCCCACACGGACGCGAAGTCTTCGAAGCGTCGGTGTGTCTTACTCACCTGAGTGGGGAGGAGGCGACGATTGAGACTTCCCCCAAGTGGAGCGTTCACGCAGTGACGAGCGAAGCGAGAGCGGAATCTTGGGGGATGGCTCATTGGTCGCCGACTTGGGGGGCTCCCCAGTTAAATCAAATCGAAAACCTGCGTGTACCAGCTTCGTCTTGGTTCGACGGGTTATCCACAGTGCAGCCTGCGCTCAAGGGGGCCTTTTAATTGCCCCACCGCTCCGGCTGCCCTATGGATAACCCTGCACCTTTACTTTACTCAAACCACTCAAAATCCAGACTGAACAAAAGGTGGCAAAAGATGAAGAAAAACACCCTTCAGCCGAATTACAAAATCCGACGCAAAAAATTCACCACACCCGATGCACCTTCGGTGCGGTTTGCGAAAAAGACCGTTTCAGTGGTAAATCGTTGGATGCAAGCCTGATGCGTTGCATACGAAAAGCAAACATACGAGCTGTGGCGTGACGCTACCTATTACCGACCAACGACTTGGACCGTAAACATTTGACTGGTCAACCGAGCGTTTGGAACGATTGGGCAAACAAAGGGAAATTAAGTCACTCAAAGCGGAGATTTCGCCCCCTTCCCAGCCTCCACACAGGATGCACCTTCCGTACGCTATATCACGGCTGTCCGGATGCAAACCCCTACCAATCAGCGCTTTGCGGTGTTAACAGTTGGTAAACAAAATCCGACCCCTTAAGCGCAACATCCTTGTTGGCAGATACTTGCGCTGTTAACAGTCCGAAAACTACTCCAAAAGTTGCGGACGAATTCGACCTCAGGCTGGCCTTCTTTCCAAACCACTACCGCTAAACCGATCTGCATTCTGTTCCCGGAACCGGCAAAGCGTTTTACGCGCCTTCTCTTCTTGAGTTTGAGTAATGTGATGCCAAAGGCGTTTTCGAACGAGGGTGACAAAGACCCGCGCCGGATCGCGCCCCACCTCCCTTGCTCGAACGGCTGCCGCCACAAAGTTTAGGGCGTTGGCTTCGCAGGGT
>JANYDC010000069.1 GCA_025359965.1 Pedosphaera sp. | reverse complement strand
ATTTTCCGCAGTGATAATTTTGAGAGGTGATCCCATGAAATACCCGCGAATCAGCTCCAGATTCAAAGGCACGTCATCCGTGACCAGAACGCACGCGGGCCGGAAATGTTCGAACCCCAAGGTGGCTGACGCCAGCGTGGCAACAGGTTGGAGATCGGAAAAACGGAGTTTGCCGAAACGCATGGAGAAACAACTCCCCTCCCCCTCCTGGCTGCGGACGCTAATCACTCCGCCCATCATTTCAGTCAAGCGCCGGGTGATGGCCAAACCCAATCCAGTGCCGCCATATTTTTTTGTGCTTTGGCCGCTGACCTGAGAAAAGCTTTCAAAAATACGCTGCAATTCCGCCGGAGGAATACCGATACCGGTATCTTCCACCTCAATCAGCACGGGCATGTGATCCCCATCCACAATGGGCCCGGCCGGAAGCGCACGCAGCATCACCCTGCCCTTATCTGTGAACTTGATGGCGTTACCAACAGTATTGAAGAGTATCTGACGCAGACGGGTTTCGTCGCAGTGCAAAACAGAGGGAAGCAGCGGCGAACATTCAACAACCAGCTCGATTTTTTTTCGCGCTGCGGACGGCGAGAAGATTTGGACCAGCTCCTCCATGACACCTGCGATATGGACAGGTTCAACCCGCAGATCCATTTTGCCGGCCTCAATTTTGGAGAGGTCAAGAATATCGTTGATCAGGGCGAGCAACGTCTTGCCGCTGGAACTGATGGCATCGAGATAATTGGTGGCCTTGGGGGAGGTCATCAAGGGAATCAGCAGGTCTGAGAAGCCAAGAATGGCATTCATGGGAGTGCGAATCTCATGCGACATGTTGGCGAGAAACTCGGACTTGGCGCGATTGGCGGCGTTGGCCTGCTCGTTGGCCAGGCGAAGTGCGGCTTCAGCCCGCTTGCGCTCGGTGATGTCCGACGCATAGAAATTGACGTAACCCACCTCGGGGATGTTGACCGCAAGATATGCCATGCATCGGTCGGCATCGATGCTTTCAAAACCGATGCGCCCCGAAGGGTGGTCGCAGGCTTCGCGGACTCGCTCCTGCAACTCAGGCCGGACAAAATCGCCGGTCCGCAGGCCCATGGCGCGAAACAATTTTGCGGCAGGCTCGTTGGCGTCAAGGATCAGCCCGTCAGCACGAACACGGAAAACGGGTGAAGGACTTTCCGAGGCAAACCGGGCAAGGAGGGCATTCTCGGCCAGGGTTTTTTGCAGATCGCGGTTGGTCGAGAGTATTTTGTTCTGCTGATCGGCGTTGGTCTGAGCTTCAGCCAGCGCGTAGGAGGAAATGCCAAGGACAATGGAAAGAAGCCTGAAGGTGATCTCGTGGCCGGACATCCGCTCGCGCGCAAGCAGGGCACAAAACATGCCTTGCACCCGGTTTATTCCGCCCAAGGAATGGAACAAACCTGAGCCGCTGCCGTGAATGCTGTTCACCTCGAAAAGCACTGAGCCGCTTTGACGAAGCGCCCAGGCAAAACGACCGGACTCGATCTCCGCCTCCACCGCAGTCTCCAACATGGGCCTCAGATTGGCCGGAGAACAGAGGTTTAGCTGAAACTCGAAGGTGGAAGGATTAACCAGATAAAATGCAGTGGCGTCGAAGAGATCGAGGCTGTTGAGAAAATGCTGCGTGGCCTCCAAAATTTGTTCACTGGTGGCGTGACGGCGAATATCATGCTGAAAATGCTCCACTGCGGTGAGGACGCCAAGAAAATCGGCGCGGGTATGCAAATCGCGCCGGTGCTGACCGCGTCCGGTGCGGAAGAACTCCGAATAAAACGATGTGGTCTGGGTATCCAAAGTGCTTTATTCCAACTAAGCCTTGGTCGCGACGCGCGCGAGGAAAGCCCGCTCAACATCCACCAATTGATCGTCGACTCCTTTCATGACAGATTCAACAACGTCCATGCCAAGCGCCAGACGCTCCCAAGCTTTGGGGTTTAACGGGGGCACCATCCGCTCGCCCGAATAGCCCAACTCCATGGCATGCACCAGGTAATCGGCCACATGAATCAGGCAGCTTTCCATTTGGTAGGTCCCCGCAGACAGTGGGGCATGGTGATACCGCACCATATCCACCAAATTGGCCGGATAATTCCATGCTGCAAGCAGGGCGTCGCCGATTTCCGCATGATCAAAGCCAAGAACCTCCACCTCAGCCTCGCGCATCAGCACCATGCCTCCGGCACAACGCTGGTAGATCTCTTTCGCCTCGGCTGGAGCCCGAGTGTACAGAACCATTCGGCCGATATCATGAAGCAGGCCCGCGACAAAAAATTTATCCGGCTTGGGAATGCGCTTGGCCAGAGCGAGCAAACGAGCGGCCATGCCGCAAGCCAGACTGTGTTTCCAGAATGATTCCATGGTGACCAACTCTGGGGGCACACCATCAAAAAGTTCTATTACTGATGAAACCGCTATCAGATCCTGCACCTGTTGGAGGCCGATGAGGCTGATGGTTTCCGAGACCGTGTCGATGCGGCTGGGAAAGCCAAAGAATGAGCTGTTGCCGAGCCTGAGGAGACGGGCGGTCAAATCCGGGTCCTTTTCGATAATCGCTCCAACATGGGCGAGTGTGCTGGATGGATCCTCGAGCACGGCCTCAATCTCATGCAAAACTCCGGAGTATGAACCCAGGCTGGGAACGCCTTCGATTATTTTTTTAAGAGTTAGTGGCATGAGTCTTGGCGTTCAAGCGTTGTCGAATTTTGCGGAGAAGAGCCAACCGGAAAACCTCCTTGTGAATGGGAAAGGACTCATCGTAACGAATGAAGATTGACGTAAGGGATGCATGCAATTCAGCAACTTCCTCGGGTGGAAGTTGAGCCATCGGGTTCTGCGATTCGTCCGGTTCTTCGCCTGCCTCCACCTCGATCTCGGCCACGCCCCAGGTACGGAGTAATTTGAGATGGCGAGCGGAGAGTTCGCAGCCAGAGGGTATCAACAACATGTCGTCCATGTTGTTCACATTCTTACTGGTCACCATCCCCTCGCGGGCATTGTCGATTTTAACCTTGGGCATAC
Source organism: Pedosphaera sp. (assembly GCA_025359965.1). Lineage (GTDB taxonomy): Bacteria > Verrucomicrobiota > Verrucomicrobiia > Limisphaerales > SXQI01 > SXQI01. Next base: position 57,841 of record JANYDC010000069.1, on the reverse strand, counting down.
AACAGCCTGCCATGCTGGCAGGGCTGTATGCTCATCGACATATATATGGTCGCGCTTAACGCCGGAAGCGCTCGCCGGCCTTATTTAAGGCCTACACTGCTGCTGCGTTTGGCAACCTTGCGGCTGGAAGTGATTTTCTTGACCGTGCCGGTCTTGAGGTACTGGGTTCGGACCTTGGCTAAAATACGGTCGCGGTGATCGTACAGCCGCTTCAATTTGCGGGGCTTTACCCGCGAGAGGCAATACGCCGTAAGCAGAGGGAGGGAAACGGTCGAATCTAGATAGGCCACGACGCAATCGGGTAGGTTGTCGGGATCGATCTTACCCCAACTGACAGCCTCAGCAGGGGTTGCGCCGCTTAAACCGCCGGTGTCAGGTCGCGCATCGGTGCATTGTAGGAAGTAATCGTGACCACGTTCCTTGATACCCATGACCTCCTGGATTTGGGGCTCCGTCTGGAGCATGAAATTCTTGGGAGAGCCGCCGCCCAAAATAAATACCGAGGACTTGTGGCCCGTTGATTTCGCCTCGTAAACGATGCCGGCGGTCTGGTTGACATCACGGTTTACATCAAACATCAGCTTGGAATCACGCAGGGCCATGGCGGCCACGTTCATTCCAATGGAACTGTCCCCCGGGCTGCTGGTGAAAATGGGGATGCCGCATTCATAAGCTGCTGCGAGCACGGAACTGTCCTCCAAACCCAACTTGCGGCCGCGCTCGGAAACATAACGGCCCAAAAGATAGTGGAACTCATCGGTGCCCATGGGACGCTGGAATTCCGGCCCTTGGATTACTTCGCGCACGAAAGCATCGGTATCCAGCAGGACGTTGTAATCGAAGAGCACGTCGTAAATGCGGATCACCCCGTCGCGGTGCAGATCGACATCATTGAGGAACGGCGAGCCCGAGAAAAGCTGCATGTCCAAGCCGTAATGAAGATCGTGGTACAAATTGGCGCCCGTTGAAACAATCCAATCCACAAAACCGGCTTTCATGAGCGGGATCAGGCAGCTCTTGCCCAATCCGGCGGGGGTGAGGGCGCCAGTGAGGCTCATGCCGATGTAGCCGTCGTTTGGCAGCATCTTTTTAACAAGCAGATGGGCCGCCTCGCGCACGCGTCCGCCATTGTAGGCGAGGAAAACTTGATCGATCAGATCGGCGGCGGAAATATCCCGACCGATACCGAGGGGATTCAAACGCGGATAGGCTGCAAATTTTTTGGGAGTCTTGGACTTCTGGCTCATGGGTCAGGATTCTGGTGAAATCTTCCGGGAGTGCCAGAATCTTTTTCAAGTTTTGGCGAATTAACGTCGAGGCAGTGGCGACCTTCCTATCTGGCTCGGATAACATCTCCAAGCCGGACTACCCCGCTTTTAACCACGGCAGCCAGAACTCCCTGTTTGTTTGGCTCCATGCGTTCCTTCAGACCCTGGCAAATCGCATCCATTTTCGCGCAAGGTTTGCGTGGTTCGTAAAAACAAAGCACTGCGGTGCCAACCTCGACTTCTTTTCCGATGAGTGAAACCAGACCTATTCCAGTGGTTTCAATGTTCGAACGAACCAAGCCTGGAGTCAGCGCACCCAAACCGAATGCGTCGGCATGCTCCTGAATTTCTTCACGCTCCATCAGCGTGGCTTGCCGCCGGCTGCGCCGGTTGAAATAACGCCGGTCCTCCACGATTCCTTTCCCCTCCTCGAAGTGCAACTCAACAGCATCAATCATGGAGTTACCGCCTTGTGCAGGATGAACATGCAAGGATGAAACAATGCCGGTCGTTTGAGAGATCATGGACAAATTTTGTCGAGAATCAGCATGGGTTTGCAAGAGATTGTTGCGGCCATAAAATCCGGCTATTTGCGTTGTTGGCGCGGGCAACTGAATAGGATAGCTTTCGAGCATCTTGAAAAAGATCGCTATCATTTTGGCCGCGATATTTGCCGCGGGAGTCAGCACTTCACTCGCCCAAACCAATTATGTGGTCTACCGGACGCCTCATCCGATCAAAGTGGACGGTACGATTGGCGCAGAAGAATGGGGACAGGCTCCGTGGTCCTCCCCCTTCAACGACATCGAGGGCACATCAAAACCAAAACCTCTGTTTTCCACTCGCGTCAAGATGCTGTGGGACGATGAGTTTTTTTACATCGCCGCCTCATTGGAGGAGCCCCATGTATGGGGGAATACCACCAAGCATGATGAGGTGATTTTTCAGGACAATGATTTCGAGGTGTTCATCGATCCCGATGCCGATCAGAACAACTACTACGAGTTGGAACTTAACGCACTGAATACGACCTGGGATCTACTGTTGACCAAGCCGTACCGGCATGGTGGGAAGGCATTGAACGAGTGGGAAATTCCCGGACTAAAGTCTGCTGTCAAAGTGCAGGGTACGATTAATGATCCTAGCGACAAGGACGAAGGCTGGACCCTGGAGATCGCCATCCCATGGAAAGTACTCAAGGAATTTTCCAAGCAAGCAGCGCCGCCGAATGATGGCGACCGCTGGCAGTTGAATTATTCCCGTGTGGAATGGCTGACTACCATAGAAAACGGTAAATACGTGAAAGTGCCGAAGAAACCGGAGTTCAATTGGACCTGGAGCGCGCAGACGGAGATCAATATGCACATTCCCGAAACCTGGCCGTTTGTAACCTTCTCAAAAGCCGTCAAGCCGGCGGGAAAGTAGCGAGCTTTTTAACGCAACGACGCTAAGGAAGCGGCGAGATTATGAGTTATGCCATTTCGCCCATTGCCAGGGAGTATTTTTCCGGTTTGCACCGAGCACTGGATATCGTGGCTAGAGAGCGACGCTATCTCGCGTTTATTCAAGCCCCGCCTTTTGAACGCTCTGTTCTTTTCTATGAAGAGATACTCAAAAACGATCTTTGCCAGTTTACGGCGTTGGACAGGAGCGAGGTGGTAGGATGGTGTGACATCCTGCCCACCCAAGGCGAAGCCCGCGCACATATCGGCACACTTGGAATCGGGCTCATTCCCGAGGCGAGGCGAAAGGGGCTTGGGTCAAAGCTGATGGCGGCAGCTTTGGCCAAGGCCCGCGCGAAAGGACTCAGACGAATTGAGCTGTTCGTGCGACAGGATAACGCAGGCGCCAAGACACTTTATGAGCGGTTTGGCTTTGTTACGGAAGGATTGCAGAAGGACAGTTTTTACGTCGACGGGGAGTACTTCGACACAATTTCGATGGCCAGCGTTTGGCGATGATCCATGTATTGACCAAAAACACAGTAAAAGACCTCAAGTCAGGCAAACAAATCACTTTGCCCACCATCGATTTCAATGTAAGACGGGGACACCCAATTTACCGATGAGCCTGCTCAAAACAGACCACCTCTCTAAAACCTTCGGCGCAATCCACGCGGTGGACTCTGTAAGCTTCCAAATTGAGGCTGGCGAAATCTACGGATTACTGGGCCCGAACGGCGCAGGCAAGACCACCACCATCTCCATGATTTGCGGGTTGCTCAAGCCTGATGCGGGAGAGGTCATCGTTGCGGGAGGCCCATTTTGGTCGGACCCGCAAAAGGCCAAGAGCATCATGGGCATCGTGCCCCAGGAACTTGCGATTTACGAAGAATTGACGGGGCGGGAAAATCTGGAATTTTGGGGGCGGGTTGCTGGATTGAAATCCGGTGAAGCCAAGACAAGGACGACCGAATTGCTGGAAGCCCTTTCGCTGACTGATCGCGCCAAGGATGCTGTTAAGAACTATTCAGGGGGAATGAAGCGTCGCATCAATCTCGGGTGTGCCCTGCTGCATCGTCCAAAACTGCTGCTGCTTGATGAACCCACGGTGGGAATTGATCCCCAGGCGCGCCTCAATATTCTCGAATTCATCCGAGGTCTGCGGGCTTCGGGCACGGCAATTCTCTATACCACCCATTATCTTGAAGAGGCTGAAAAACTTTGCGATCGTATAGGCATTATTGATCACGGCCGTTTGCTGGCTGAAGGCACGCTGAGCCAGTTGCAGGAGAGACTGGGCGGAGACCGCGTATTTGTGCTTGAAGCTGATTTTGGCAACGCTTCAGTGGAAGCGTGGGACGGCTTTCTCCAGCGATTTCGTGTCATTCAAAAAGCGGAAGGCCAGCTTGTCGTGGCCGCCATAGGCGTGCGCGATCCTGCGGAGTGCCTGAGGGAATTGTTGAATCTCCCCATCCGGGTCGAAAATGTCACCCTTAAACGACCGAGCCTCAATGACGTATTCCTTCAACTGACGGGGCGCAGTCTGCGTGAGTAATATGCTCCGAGTGCTGATTGCCAAGGATCTCCGTCGCGCATGGCGCAATCCCCTGCCGTGGCTAATCAACATCATTGTGCCGCTGATGATGACTGCTCTTGTCTCTCTGGCGTTTGGCGGCAAATCAAGCGGAGGCCCAATGGGGCGCATCACCTTCGCCATCGTGGACGAGGACAAATCCAGGCTTGGCGATTTCTTAAAAGGCGCGGCAAATCAAGGCGAAAGCGGGAAGTTCCTAAACCCTGTTTTTTTGGAACGCGAAGAGGCTTTGCGCCAGATCAATAGCGATAAGCTCAGTGCGGTGATCATCATCCCAGAGCACTTCATGCTCAATTACCTGACCGGCCGACAACAGGTAAGCCTGGAATTGATCAAGAATCCGGCACAATCCATTCATCCTGCCGTTCTGGAGGAATTGCTCGGGGCAGTGGTGATTTCCTTGAACGCGGTCTCCCGCAATTTCCAATCTGAATTCCCCGACTGGCTCGATGTGTTTGAGGGTAAGGAGGATTTTCACAGGATTTCGGTTTTGGTGGAGCGCGCCGGCAAAAAGCTCGAAGCGGCAAACAACTACCTTTATCCACCGCTCATAAGTTACGAGAAGGAGGTTCGCGCCAAAGAATCGACAACGGGTAAGGGGGCAAGCGACTCCGGTTTCAATCTCTTCGCTTTCATCCTTCCCGGCATGGCGGGGATGTTTTTGCTTTTCCTTGCCAGCAACGCGATGACGGATCTTCACCGCGAATTGAGGTTCCGCACGCTGGAGCGTTACCACACCCTGCAAGAACGCCTGTTTCCATTTGTGGCCGGAAAAGTCGTATTTACTTTTGTGGTGCTGCTCATCTGCGGCGGGATCATGTTTGGGGGAGGCACGATTATGTTTGGCATTCATTGGCGCAACCCATTTGCCACAGTGGCGTTGATTTTTGGCTACGCCGGTTTTGCAGCGGGCTTGATGTCGCTGCTTGTGGCAATCATGCCGGACGAACGCCGAGCGAGCGCTCTGAACACAATGGCTGGAATGATGCTTGGCATTGTCGGTGGATGCGCCTTTCCTATAGAAGGCATGCCCGCGTTCCTGCGCGAGCACGTTACGCCATTGCTGCCAAGCTTCTGGTTTGTATCCACAGTGCGAAAGCTTCAGTTCAACCCTGAAACACCGTGGATGTCTCCGGCCCTTAAAATGGCCGCGCTCAGCGTAATCCTCATTGCCCTGGCGGCGTTGCTGTTTGGGCGGCAGTTCAAGAAGGGACTGCGAACATGAGACATGTTCTGCATATTGGCCACACCGATCTGCGACTCTTTCTGAAACGAAAAAGCGCCTATCTTTGGCTCTTCGTCGTGCCGTTTGCGTTCATCTACCTCATGGGTACAGCCATGCAAGGCCCGGGCGATCCCGACAACCACAGGGCCTCGGTCATGATCGATAATCAGGACACCAACTTCCTAAGCCGGGTTTTTCTTGATGAGCTGGGTGCGCAAGGCATGTGGGTGCTGAGTCCGACGAATAAGGAAGCAGCCGCGCGCAGCATTCGTATTCCGTCAAATTTCACCAGCAAAGTGCTGCGAGGCAAGCAGTCAAAAGTTTCCTTCCTAAAACACGAAGATTCGGCGGAGGCCGATGCCGCCATCATCGAAGTTCGATTGGTTCGGTCACTGATCGCCATGAACGGCCATATTTTGGAGGCTGCCACCCATACAGATTCTCTTGAAACCATCAACGAGGACACGCTCCGCAAAATCATGGCCTCACCTGATCCGGTGGCCTTGAAAGCAAAATTCGCGGGACGGAAGCCAGTGCCTTCAGGATTTAATTTTTCGCTCCCAGGAAACCTTGTGATGTACCTGATGATGAATCTGCTTATTTTTGGGGGCGCAACCATCGCGTCGGAAAGACGCAACGGAGTCATCAAACGGCTCATGGTTCATCCCGTAACCAAATTCGAACTTGTCCAAGGCAAAATCTATGGCCTCATGCTGCTGGGCGTGGTGCAAATCTTGTTTTTCCTGGCCGTGGGCAAGATCCTTTTTCACGTCAATCTGGGTGCAAATTTGCCGGCAGTCACCTTGACTCTAATTATATTTGCATGGGTGGCCGGGTCTTTGGGTGTCTTGGTCGGGTGCGTGACCGCGTCAGAAGATCGAGTTGCAGGAATTTGTGTGCTTGCCAGTTTAATCATGGCGGCATTAGGAGGATGCTGGTGGCCACTGGAAATTGGACCTCCTGTGCTAAAAACTATTGCACTGTGGGTGCCGACTGGTTGGGTTCTCCAGGCATTGCACCAACTCATCAGCTTCGGGAGTGGGTTTAGTGCCGTGATCCTGCCAATCGCCGTCCTGCTGGCATTCGGCGCGGCAGCCAATTTGTTGGCCGCGCGCTTTTTTCGGCATTAGAAATATCCGTCGGGTTAAGGGGTCAACCATAGCCGATTCAGATTCCACCCGGACTCTCGTGCAGCCGATTTGATCCACTTCAGTGTTTCTCGGCGTTGCTCACAAAAACGACATGCTTGCCATCAGGCGACCAACAAGAGTTTTCCAAAGTGCCTTTGCCGCCAAACAAGTAAGCGACGGTCCTGGGTGCGCCGCCGGCGACGGGCATGATTTTCAACGATACTCGCTGGTATGAAACCGCTTTTTGGGGATTGGCATCGTGGGGATACGCCAAATAGGCGATCCATTTCTTATCCGGAGAAACGTGCGGAAACCAAGCGTGGTCCAGATCAAATGTAAGCTGCCGGGCATCGGAGCGGTTCGATTTAGCCACCCATATTTGGCTCGTTCCTGTTTTGTTGTCGCTGAAAACAGAGAGGGTTTCATCGGACACGGGCGAGTTCTGAAGTGAAGGCTGAATGGATGGCTTGGGTGCTCCGCCATTTAACGAAATCGAATAAGACTGCTCGGATTTCTCAAAGAGCACAGCTTGGCCATCGTTATTGAAAGAGGGTGAAGCGATCCGATCTTCCGTCTCGTAAACCACTCTGCGTTTTCCAGTCGCGACCTCGACAGTTTCCAGCCTGCTTCCCAAGACCAAGCCCTCGTGACTTGTGGTTTTTACAAGTCGGTTGGGATGCCAATCGGGGGGAACTGGCGTGGAAACACGCACATTCCAGACGCGAGCTTCCTGCATGCCATCGGGATCGTGAGCCAAGACGTATGGCCCAATCAGCACTTCGTCCTTTAGGTCGGGCAATAAAATTGAGCCCATCTCTTCAAGGGGTTCGCCCGGGTGGGCGATTCTCATGGTAATGGTCTTCCCCATTCGCTCGAGCTGGATGACGGCTTCTCCGAAATAAGGCTTAGGAAAAAAGATTTCCTCCTGCGGATCGCGCATGTAGGCACCGCGTAAAAGGCGCCACTGAAGCACAGCCAAGCCATCGCCATGCAAACAGGTGTTGACGCTAACGGCATCATGATCAGTGTTCTCACGGATCATCCATCCCGTTTTCCGATGGTTGTTCCCCTTCTCGTTGCCAATTAACTGAAAGTTGGCCGTTAAAAGAAAATCGCCCTTGATGGGACGGTACAAAAAATGAAACTCATCATGGTTAAACCAAATGTTGTATCCGCCCCCTTTAAGCGTATAAACTTGAGCCTCCGCGTTGTAACTTGACGAGCCTTTGATCTTGGGATTGCCCACGTCCGCCGCCCTGGCAAACTGACCGATATCATCGGCTGAAAGTCCCAGACAAAAACCAAGGATGAGAACCAGCTGCAGTAATGTTTTCATTGAGGGTGAAAACAGCTTAAACACCCTTTCACGGCTTGTCCAATGCCGCCGAACTTGATTCGGCCAAAGCTACGCCAGCAGCCAGGACAGAATGCCCTTTTGCACGTGAAGGCGGTTCTCAGCCTGATCAAAGATGGTTTTGGCGTGCGCCTCGAAAGTGGCGTCAGTGATTTCCTTGCCACGGTAAGCTGGCAGGCAGTGCATAACTAATGCGTCTGGATTGGCCAGTGCAACGAGGTCGTCGTTGATCTGGTAATCGGACAGATCCTTGATGCGCTGGGCGGTCTCGGCCTCTTTGCCCATGGACACCCAGACGTCAGTGTAAAGGAGATCGGCGCCTCGTGCAGCCTCACGCAGGTTCTCGGTGCAGATGACATGGCCGCCTGCGCGACGCAAAATTTCTGCCGAAGGCTGATAGGCCTTGGGAGCTGCCAAACGGAGTTGGAATCCGAGGCGGGCCGCGGCAAAAATCCAGGAAACAGGCACGTTACAGGCTGCATCGCCCACATAAGTCACGACCTTGCCCTTGATGGGTCCGCGCTTTTCCTCGTAGGTAAAAATATCGGTCAAAATCTGGCAGGGATGCTCATCATCGGTGAGCGCGTTGATGGTGGGTATGCTGGAATACTGGGCAAAATCAACCACGTCCTGCTGCGAGTAGGTTCGGATGACGGCGCCGTGGATCATGCGCCCCAGCACACGGGCCGTGTCTTTGATAGGCTCGCCACGACCAAGCTGGATGTCATTGGCGTTTAGGAACAGGCTTTCACCACCCATCTCGCGGATGCCGACTTCAAACGAGACGCGGGTGCGCGTGGAGGATTTGGAGAAAATAAGAGCCCAAGTCTGGCCTGTGAGATGGGTCTGCGCCTCTCCCCTACTCCTTTTGAGGGCGGTGGCGCGGTGGAAGATGTTCTCCACTTCAGCAGCGGTCAGTTGCTCAATCGAGAGGAGGTGCTTGGGGGACGTTTTCATCTAGTCAGCGATGTGATGGTTATTCAGGCTAGTTCCCGAACAAGTGCGGCGATGGCTGCCAAGCCCTCTTCTGCTTCGCTCTGAAGAAGATTAAGGGCAGGGATCAGGCGTATAATCTGGGTTCCGGAGGGAATGGTCAATACGCCACGATCATGAAGTCTTTGAACTATCTGGAGAGCGGCAGGTTTATCGGATTTTTGGAGGGCGGGAATTTCAGGCTGAAACTCGATGCCGATCATCAGCCCATAACCACGAACGGTTTTGAGCACGGAGGGAAATTGAGCGACTAAATCTCCAATTTTTTCGATCCACCACTCACCCAAGTCGCGGGCGTTTTGCGCCAGATTCTCCCGTTCAATGACATCAATGATCTTTAAGGCGACGGCGCAACCCAGAAGATTACCCCCAAAAGTCGTACCGTGAGTGCCTGCGCTCAAAAGGCTTCCATACGGGTCGCGCAACCAAAAGGCGCCTATAGGAAAGCCGCCGCCCAAGGATTTGGCCATGGAAATGCCATCCGGGATGAAACCTTGGCCGCCAGGAACTCCTTCCAGAATGCGCTGGTAACTTTGAAAACGGCCGGTGCGGAAGTGGCCGCATTGCACGCTATCCATGAGCAGGAGAATGTTGCGCTCGTTGCAAAGCTGGCGCAGGCCGAGCAGATATTCCGGAGTGGCAGGGGTGACACCGCTCTCGCCCTGGATGCCCTCGATGAGGATGGCAGCAGTGCAGGGAGTAATCGCCGCCCGCATTGCGGCAAGGTCGTTGTAAGGGACGTGGCTGAATCCGGGGATGATGGGTTCAAAACCCTTTTTCACTTTGTCCTGCCCAGTGGCCGCGATGCCACCAAGGGTGCGCCCGTGGAAGGAATTGATGGTGGTGATGATTTCGTATCGACCGGTGTCGTGACCAAACTTGCGCGCAACCTTGTACAAACCCTCATTGGCTTCCGCACCGCTGTTGCAAAAAAAGACCTTGCCGGGACCGATCAGACTGACGAGCTTTTGGGCGAGTCGTCCCTGCGCGTCGGTATAGTAAAGATTGGAGACGTGCAGGAGCTTTCTGGACTGTTCAATGAGCGCATTGGTGACTTCAGGATTGGCATGGCCCAGCGCCGTCACAGCTATGCCGCCGCCGAGGTCGAGATAAGCGCGGCCGCCCACATCCCAAAGACGGCTGCCCAGGCCATGGCTGAACGCGATGGGAAAACGCCCATAGGAGGGGACCACGTTGCGGTCATACATCTCCACAATAGAGGCGTGTTCGTTGCGTACCACGACGGGAATGGGCGGGACAATTTCTTTCATGGCTATTGAAGGCGTATCTACTCGTAAAATTACATCACAACCTCGGTACCGAGACCCTCATCCGTGAATATTTCCAGCAAAACTGAATGGGGCACGCGTCCGTCGACGAAGGAAACCTTGTTGATTCCGGCACGAATGGCGGCCACCGCGCTGTCCACCTTCGGGATCATGCCCTTATCAACGATGCCAGCTTTTTTAAGACCGTCTACTTCGTCGATTTTGAGGTGAGGGATGACTGTGGAAACATCCTTTGGATCACGCATCAGCCCGGGCACATCACTCATGAAGACGAGGCGTGCGGCATGCAAGGCGATGGCAACCTGGGCGGCAGCGACGTCGGCGTTGCAATTGTAAAGATGGCCATCGTGTTCGCCGCGGGCGGTCGGGCTGATGACAGGGGTGATGCCTTGGTGCAGGCATTCAAGCAGCGGAAAAATATCAACACGGGTGACCTCGCCTACGTACCCCAGCTCAACAGGCTTGCCGTCCGCACCGATATTCACCATGGGGCGGCAGAGAAATATGTCACTGCCAGCGTAGCCTTTGGCGCTTCCGCCCAGCTCGTTAATGGTTCGGACCACCTCGGGATTTATCTCCTTCGACAGAACCTTCTCGACCACCTCAACCGCTGCCGCATCAGTCACGCGCTGCCCCTGGATAAAGGTGGCAGTAAGACCGGCCTGCTCCATGGCGCGAGTGATGGCTTTACCGCCGCCATGCACGACGACTGGGTTTATGCCGACCGCCTCAAGAAAAACAATGTCGCGGGCCACACTGTTTCGCACGGTGGCATCGGGCGAATCCATGAAGCTGCCGCCGTATTTGATCACGAAGGTCTGCGCCTCGAATTTCTGGATGTACGAAAGAGCCTCGATGAGCGTCTCGGCTTTTTTGATCGGCGATTGCGTCATGGTTAATTCGTTTAGCCGCCCAGCGAGGTGGGATCGGTCACATCCCCTTTGTTGAAATCGACGTATTCCTCGCTGAGGTCGCAGGTGTACATGGTGCCTTCGCCACGCCCCAAATTCAGGAAGACGTGCAACTCAAATTCAGGATTGGCCACGATTTTGCAAAGCTGGGCGAAGGTGACAGAAGTCGGCTGCCCCCGGCGCAGCGCATAGGTCAGCTTCTTGGAGCCGGGCAAAGCGTAAGCCAGATCAATTTTTTCTTCGACCAGGGTGCAGGAGGAGGCTCCAAGGGCACCGAGGATGCGTCCCCAATTGGGGTCACAGCCGAACCAACTAGTTTTAACCAACGCGCCGTTGGCAACCGCACGAGCCGCCGCCTGGCCATCAGCAGCGGTTTTGGCTCCATGCACCCTTACCGTGACAAATTTGGTGGCTCCCTCACCGTCGCGGACAATTTTTTGCGCGAGCTGAAGAGTGACGTAATTGAGTGCTGCTTGAAATTTAGCAAGATCAGCCCGCGAAAGATCGGTGATGGTTTTATTGCCCGCGAGTCCATTGGCTAGAACCAGCACCGTATCGTTGGTGCTCATGTCGCCATCAACAGTGATGCAGTTGAAACTCTGGGCCACTGCATGATCGAGGCACTTTTGCAGAGTCGCGGACTGAATGGCTGCGTCTGTCGTAATGAAGCCGAGCATGGTGGCGTGAAGAGCAGCAGCAGGGCGAGCACCGGTGCCGCTCATGCCTGGCTGAATCATACCCGCACCCTTGCACATGCCGCCGATGCGGACCACTTTCGCTCCGAGTTTAAATTGGACTGCAACCTCCTTGGGGCGGGTGTCGCTGGTCATGATGGCCTGGGCGGAGGCGTGAGCGTTCTCGACGCCCGAAGCAAGGAGCGGAATGGCTGCGGCAATGCCCTTGAGCACGTTTGCCATTGGCATGGTGACACCGATGCGTCCGGTGGAGCATACCAATACGGTGAGAGGATCAACGCCCAGGGCGGCGCCTACTGCATTTGTCATGGCTTCCGCATCCTTGACGCCTTGGCGGCCGGTACAAGCATTGGCGTTGCCGGAATTGACGACTATGGCCTGCGCCCAACCTTTGGCCGTGCGGCCCGCACAGACTTTGACCGGCGCGGCGCAGACTTGGCTGGTGGTGTACATGCCCGCTGCGGTGGCAGGCACTTCGGAATAAATGACCGCGAGATCGTGCTTTTTGCCTTTGTTGGAGCCTTTGCCAGTCCCCAGCTTCTTAATATCGCAGAAAACGGACGACGTGCTGAATCCCTGGGCGGCCGTAATGGAACCGTCAATGACACTGAATGGCGAGGGCTTGGGCATAGTGGTTAGAGTAAACCGGCGGTTTCAGGATAGCGGCAGGCGATATTGAAGCATTGAATAGCCTGGCCACTGGTGCCCTTGGTAATATTATCGATGGCACTCATCACGATCAAATTTCCAGTGCGTTCATCAGCGCGCCACGCGATCTCAATAAAATTACTGCCGACAACATTTTTGGTGTCAGGCAAGGCTTTTCCTTCGAGCAGGCGGATGAACGGCGACTGACCGTAGGCAACCTGGTAGGCGGTCTGAACTTGGAGCATTAAGGCTTCCGTGGAGGCCTTATCGCCCTCGATCTTGCGCGATGGCGTCAGACACAGAGTGCTTATAATGCCGCGATTGACTGGAACGAGGTGGGGGCTGAATTGCATGCGGATGGTGCGGCCTGCCGTCAGGGAAAGCTCCTGCTCCATCTCGGAAAGGTGGCGGTGTTTCGGCACACCATAGGGGCGGAGGCTCTCGTTGCACTCCGCGAAAAGGTAATCAACCTCCACTTTGCGGCCCGCGCCCGTAACGCCGCTCATGGAATTGGCGATGATCCGGGTGGCATCAATCAGGCCCGCTTGAATGAGCGGAAGAACAGGCAACAAAATACTGGTGGGATAACAGCCGGGGCAGGCAATCAGAGAGGCGTTCTCAATAGAAGGGCGGTAAATTTCCGGCAACCCGTATACCGAACGGTTGAGCAATTCCGGGGCGGGGTGTGGATGGGCGTAAAATTCCTCGTAAATGGTGGGATTGCGCACACGGAAATCCGCGCTTAGATCAATGACTCGGCAGCCATGCTGCAAAAGAGGAATGGCGAACTCAGCAGCGACGCCGTGGGGAAGGGCAAGAAAAACCACCTCCGCCTGACCGGCAATAATCTCAGCCTTGGGATCCGCAAAACGAAGCGATTTGGCCTTGGGAAAATGCGAAAAGCGGGGGAAGACCTGCGCAATGGTCTGACCTGCGTACTGCCGGGATGTGACCGCCGCGAGATCGGCATGCGGGTGGTTTAGGAGCAGGCGGACGAGATCCTCGCCGGCGTAACCGGAGGCTCCCACCACCGCGACTTTGGTCTGCACTTGAATATTCATGCTGTTGTCTGGCGCATCATGCACGGGACAGGCAAAAGGGAAACCAAAAGAAAAACGCCCCGCTGGCAATCTGGCAGCGGGGCGGTGAGTTGGAAAATCGGATCAGCGTTTGCTGAATTGGAACCGCTTGCGCGCGCCGGGCTGGCCGTATTTTTTACGTTCACGCATACGGGGGTCACGGGTAAGGAAGCCCTGAGATTTCAAAACCGGGCGTAGATTGATGTCTACTTTCAGGAGTGCGCGGGAAATACCATGTCGAACCGCCGTGGCCTGACCGCTCAAGCCGCCGCCGGAGACGTTGACGCTGACGTCAAACTTGGTCGCGTTTTCGGTGGAGGACAAAGCCTGCTGCACGACGATCCGCTGTGAATCGACGACGAAATAGGTTTCCATGGCGCGACCGTTGATGACGATCTTGCCGGAGCCTGGAGCGAGGCGGACGCGGGCCACAGCAGTCTTGCGACGGCCGGTGCCAAGAAATTCAGTGGTTTGTGCCATACTTTAAGGGAAATTAGGGTAGAACAGCTGTGAGGGTGGCAGGCTGTTGGGCACTGTGGGGGTGATCCGTGCCGGTGTAAACTTTGAGCTTGGTCAGCATCTGGCGACCGAGGCGATTCTTGGGCAGCATGCCCTTGACCGCGTGGGTGATCAGACGTTCAGGGTGGTCTTTGCGGACTTGGGAGACGGAAACGTACTTTTCGCCGCCTTTCCAGCCGGAATAGGACATGAAATACTTGTCGCTCTCCTTTTTGCCGGTCAGGACAACCTTTTCGGCATTGGTCACGACCACAAAATCACCTGTGTCAATGTGCGAAGTGAACACGGGCTTGTTCTTCCCGCGCAACACGTTGGCTATTTGAACGGCTAGGCGCCCCAGGATTGCTCCATCGGCATCGACCACATGCCACTTGCGCTGGTCCACATCTATTACTGGCAAATACGTTTTCATCAACTACTCAAATAAAGAGGGTGGAATGTATCATCCGGGTAAATGGCGTCAATAGGTGTTTTGAATAATTCGAGGTTTTTCCAGAGAAAATCGGGAAGGATTATTCTTAGAACGCTTTGGAATACTCGGATTCAAGCCACGCGGATGAGGTGAAAGCTTAATTTTTCAGCAAACTGGAGGATTCCAAATCTAGTAAAAGCGTGGCTTGAGGACAATTACGCAGTGCGCTGGCCGGGCATGAAGAATCAATTGCGCCTTCCAATGCGCGCTGAACGGCCACGGCTTTGCGAGTTTCCGGGCATAGGCAGACAACTTTCCTTGCACTGAGCAAAGCAGGAATGGTCAGCGTATAGGCGTAGGGCGGCACAGCCTCAAGGCTGGGAAAGTGGCCCTCGCGCACTTGCTGTCCTTTGCATCCGTCGTCCAACTGCACCAATTTAACGCGATAGGGATCGTCAAAACGCGCAACGGGCGGATCATTAAATGCTAGGTGGCCGTTTTCACCCACGCCCAACACGCACAAATCGATGGGCTGAGCCTGAAGCAATGCCGTGTAGCGAAGACATTCGTCAAGCGGCTGCGGGGCATCGCCTTCGATATAGTGAAAAAAACGAGGACGCGTCATGGATTCCACGCGCTCACGGAGATAACGGCGGAAGCTCGCGGGGTGATCGGCACGGATGCCCAAATATTCATCCATGTGGAACAAAGTCACCTTGGACCAGTCCACACCCCGAAGCGCAATGAGTTCGCGCAGGAACTTGATCTGCGAATTTCCAGTGGCTAGAATTACGGCCGCAGATCCGTTTTTTTCAATGGCCTTGCTCAAGTGCTCATTGATTGTGATAGCTGCTGCCACCGCGAGCTGCGGGCCTTCGGCATAGATGGCGACATCGAGTGAGTCCACCTTGAAACGGTGGACGGGTTGGGGTTCCGGCTTGGGTTCAGGTGCGGTCGGCATGGCTTGGATGATTAGCGGGTGAGAAAGGTTTGGGAATGTTTATTGGATGGAATGGAAACGCTGTAGGACTTGGAATCAGGTTGGACGGCCAATTCAATCCAACCGCCCTCGCATTTTTGGGCAAGGTTGGCGATTCGTTCATCAGAGGTGTTGTTCTCGGAATCAGCCCGCAGGTTTTTGTGAATTTGATAAATGGCTTTAACCGAAGGAGTAGCTTTGATCGCCTGGAATGATTTGGCCCCGCAACCTTTCGATGTCCCGTTGCTGAACACTGCAACCGTGGGTGAAAGAGCGTGAATTAGAAGAGGGTTGTTACTCACATCCAGCCCATGATGGTTGGCCTGATAGACATCCACTTGGCCGACCAGATTTTCAGGGCAGACCAATTTTTCCTCAATGTTCCAAGTCAAATCCCCTCCGGCAAAAAAACGAAATGAGCCGAAAGTTAAAACCAGTACCACACTGTTCGCGTTGTCACTGGTGTCAGTGTCCTGCTTTACGGACGTGGCACAATCGATCTTGACCGGGGAGGCCAAGGCGGGGCCTGCAAATTTCTGCCGAGCGCCCAAACAACGTATTTCAAGATGTGGCGCACCATCCTTTTGCTTCAGTGGCAGAACGTCGCCGGCCTCAATTTTGCGGCGGTTGGCGACTTTCATCTCGCGATAAGGCTTGATGGTGTGAACCCAGGTGCGGTCCGCTTTGTTGCCATCCGGGTTTTCATCGGTAACTCCATTATCAAGGACCGTCCCAATTGGGATCAGCTCAGAAAGCTCCGCTGCACCGCCGAAATGATCGCTGTGCATATGGGTCGTAACCAGAAAATCGATCTTGGAAAGGCCAGCCTGTTCCTTGGCAAGTTTGGCCAGCCGATTGGGATCGCGCACTCCGGCATTGCCTGAATCAATTAGAATGGATTCGCCGGACGGAGTGACAAGCAGAGTCCCTGCCCCACCTTCCACATCGGCCCAGTAAACATCCAGCGTTCCGTTTTTAGCGCCCGCCCATGCGGTGCCCACAGAAAGGCCCAACGCTAAAAAAAATGCGGTTCCGTAGAAATTCATGGCAGGAGGTTAGTGCAGCAGCGCGAGCAGATCAATCCTCGCTTGAGAGGCAGTTGGAAAGCCGCACGAATGTCTCCGCAAATAGTGGGCGGATCAATTTCACTCAAGACGTAAGCGGCCCCAGTCTTCTGGCCGGCCTTGCACTCCGGAGCGCGGAGCCCAGGCAAGACGGGTTTTGTTGATGTTCTCCCCTGGAGCAGCGTTGGTTTTGTCGCCATCGTACAGAATCACGTTGAAACCGATGCTCCGCCCCTTGCGCGGCCGGAGCCCGATCTCCATCCACGGAATCGCCACATCGATCAGATAGCCATCCGCTGTCTTCTTTGAGAAGAGCTGAAGCCCAGGGCTGGTTTTTTCGACGGGGCCGGGGCGCGCATCAGCATCACGCGCCGCCCGGACGATTCCGGTGCGATCAAAAGGAAAAACGCCAACTTTATAGCAACCCATGGTGTCTTCAGAGCCGGGGTTGGGATCGATACAAATTTCCACCGAATCACTCCGCCAATGGCCCTTGATATCATCGGGCTCGATATTGGACACCACATGGTCATCGTGGACCTGCACCTGCACTCGCAGGTAATTTGAATCATAGGCAAGACGTACCTGACCGCTCAAATCTTCCGGCGTCGGACGATTCCCCTGCACCAGTTGATTGGCTCCGATTTCAAGGACCGTCGCCTTTGCCCCGAACGGTTCACCTAAAACCTTCGACTTGGCTTGGGTGGAATGAATGCTCGCCGACGGAACAGGATGCAGAGTGGCTTTGGCGGAAATGAGACTCGAATCCAAGGTGAGCGTCGCTTCAATACCCTCGTCACCCAAAGCATTGAGCGGAGGAGTAATCTCGACCGTCCAAGACTTGCCCTGACCTTGCCGAATGTGTCCGACGACCCAGCCTTGCGGCGCATGAATGTTCGGCGGTGGAACTGATCCACGGCGGGCAGAGGTGAGATTGAGCCTAAGAAGATTGAGCTCCCCGGCGATGACCGGCAGATCAGCCTTGAATGAGGCACTGACTGCTTCGGTTCCATGCTGTGCTGTCCAGCTACGGTAATGGCCAATTGCGGGACGCGGCTCAAACTCCAGAGCATCCGGGGCGAGGAGTTGGAATGATAAGGGCACGGCGGTTTCACGTCCGTTGGCAGAAACCATCATAAACACCGGTGGATTGGTTTCGGTATGGGCCTGCGGCGTGGCGCTGATGAGACCTGAGCCACTCTTTCCAGCAGGAACTTCGATATTGCTCGCTCCCAACCCAGTCCAGCCAACGGGCAACTGCCAAGCAAGGTTCAAGAGAAGCGGCTTTGAACTAAGATTGGACACGTGACAAACCCAATCAGCCTTTTGCCCGATGGGCAGGAAAAAGGGACGGGACGGCATCTGCCATAGAAATGGGGCCGCCCCGGGATCATACCCCGGAATGTTATCAAAGAGATTGGTCTCCGCTTTGACCGGGAGGACGGCCGAGCAGGCAAGCGAGAAAGTTTGAGCGCGGCGCATCCATGGCGAGTTGCGCATATCGCCAAAGGCTTGAGAGCGATGATGCAACATGGCCTCGCCAGCGATCTCACCGGGATACCGACCATCGGCAAATGGAATATCGGTGCGAACCGGAGTGGCCGCAGCGCCCATCCCTCCATAGTAAAGTTTGCGCGGTTGCCAAACACTCAACCCCTCCTCGGCAAGCTGACCGGGAAACCGCAGTGCATCAGCCGCCGCCGTGAACGCCTCCACCGCCAGCACACCGGCGGCCTGATGGTGCCCATGCTGACCCGGATTAGGGGCAGGGTTCATGGTAAGGATCACCTCGGGACGCAGCAACCGAATCATCCGCACCAATCGACCAAGGGTTTCCTCATGATTCCATTTGTGCAAAGTAGCCGCCAAACTCTCGGTATAAGCCCAATCCAGTTGATCCAGAAAATAAACGCGGCGAACGCCCATGATCTGCAAGGCATCCCGCAACTCCGCCTCCCGCAGCGCGCCAAGGGCCGGCCCCGATTGCGTCCCCACCATATTGCCTCCCCCCTCCCCTCGCGTGCAATAAACACAGGCCACCGCGCGTTTTTCCCCATAAGCGAAATAAGCCAACGAACTGGCCACCCCAGTTTCATCATCAGGATGAGCCCCAATAAACATCAGATCGGTCTTGAGAAAAGATTCGGCAAGGCCGCTGGAAGAATTCAGCAGGCAGCAAAAGAAGACCACGAACCCAAACAGTGCTTGTTGGCAATGACGCATATGAGGAGTTGATCCATTAAGAAGCCAATGTCGCAACTCAGCAAGCGGGATCCGTGACAGGGGTTGAGCTACTGAAAGTATCCTATGCCAACCGGGCGTCCCAAAGCAATCTCTTGTACACGCAAAATCATTGTGGAGCCGGTGCCAGCTTGGGCACATTGGCTCTGTTTATACCGCGCCGACACCGTTCAAACGATGGCGGAAAGCGTTCTTTGTTGCGGTGTCGGCGCGCAACACAGAGTCAAGGATCGGCCCCACGACAAAACCAGGAGCAACGTGAGCAAAAATAATCTTCTTGATCTCAGCAACATGCGGCGATGCGAAAAAGAAGCGGAATTGACCAAGAATTGGTTTGAGATACGCTAGAAGGACGACTTTCAAATGCACCCATGACTATGTTTGGACGGATCCTAGAACTGGCGTCATCGCTCTTGGGATGCTCCAAGCAGCAACGTCTGAGCGACATTGTCCCCACTATCAGAAACGATGAGGAACACAATCGTTACTATAAAGAGGCCAGCAACCTGGTCATGCCATATTTTAAACTCTTAGATGGTGGACAAAAGCCGCGGAAGACTTCGAAGGCGCGAGCAGACCTACGACGGGGAATTGTATTGTATGGCGCGATTGTCAGCTACGCTCCGAGCAATTGGAACGCATACTGGCTTATGGGCAAGACTCATCAGGCACTGCAAGAACCAACTGCTGCTTGCAACGCCTTCGGCAAAGCTTATGCCATTCAGAAGGAGAATGCTGATGTCGCCCGCGAGTATATGGTTGAGTGCTTGGAAGTCGGGCAAACGTCCGAAGGAATTGCCGCGGCAGAACATGCCCTTTCGCTAGAGCCCCGAGATTCGGGGCTTTTAGCGAATTTAGCACTTGCGTACACGGTTGCCGGGCGAACATCCGAGGCATTATCGAAGGTTGAGGAGTCCATTTCCATCGATCCATCGGACAAAATCACAGTGAATCTAAAGCGTGTCATACGTGAAATAATTGAAGGTACACGACCACAACCGAAAAAACTCAGCGACTTATCCAGCAGATAACCCCATGCAGCACATCACAGCAGCAGGCAACACGGAAGTTCCAGCATATCTTGCTAGCCTGCATGAGGGGGTGGTCGAAAGGAAGAGTCTAGGCGAATCTCGCGAGCTTAGGACGGCAGTAAAAGGCAATTTGCGCGTTTCAGCAGAAATCCCGCTAATGGTGCTCGGGCTTTTTCATATGAGGAGGCAACGTGGGAGCGACTGGCAGTCAAACGATTCTGAAATTGAAGAGTTCTTGAAGTGCTTTTTCCCGGAAGGAGCATGTTGAAGTCATTTAAAATCGGCGATATGCAAGAGCTATTGAAACCATCTGCCCTTATGGAGGGGATGCATCGGTTAACGACGTCGCGAGACAGTTGGAAGAGTCCCGAACTCTACATGTGGTGGGATTAAATCATGGAAATCGGGTTACCAAGGGGATCGCACCTACCGATGTGGCACCCACCGGACACGCGGGGTCCAATCAACTGCTTGCGGTGCTGTTGCATCGCTCGGAACTGGTTAATCTGAGTTGCGCAGTACTGGTGGCACAAAATCGGAACATGCGGTTCTATCATAAACGTATGCCGCGCTTATCATCATTGCCTGAACGTCTTCGCTAACTGCAATCGTTTCGCAAACAAATAGAGGAATAAATGAGCCGTATCGTAACAGCATTGATTGGGAGAGCAGATGGTGTTCCACTAACAGGCTTTTGAAAAACGGATGGTTTTAGAATCTAAGGGCTTCCGTTTTATGATTTTCGTCGTTTGCGTGCCGCTTTTGCGGTGCGGTCCGGATGTTTTTCCTGTCATCCGGGCACACCGCAGGTTCCGGCGTCCCGCAAACGACGAAAATCATAAAACGGAAGCCCTTAGATTCTAAAACCATCCGTTTTTCAAAAGCCTGTTAGTGTGGGGTTTCATATCCCCACATACTCAATCTCACACGATAACCCCGATATGGAGGGTTATACCCGGTGATGGATGACTTTCCACTGATCGCAGGCAGGACGTTTACAGCCGCTGCTAATGCCCCTGGCTGTGCTCTTGAATATACTCGTTTTTCAGGCCGAGTTTTTCAGGGGCATGAAGCACCAGCATCTTCATGGTCACGTCGGCCGGGATGTCTTTCGAAGTAAGCTTTGAAACCATTACCATGAGAATCATGGCAAATGGAACCGTCCAGATGGCGGGTTGTTCCGACAGGATTCGCAGCAAGGGATGGGCGGCCCAGAAGTCGGTGAGGTTCAAAAGTTTGAGATCGCTAAAGCTGGTCAACGAGATTGAGCCCAGGGCCAGCACCCCGCCGGTGAGCATGCCCGTGGCAGCACCTTTCATGGTCATTCCACGCCACCAGGTGCTTAAAAAAAGCAATGGAAAGTAACTGGCGGCTGCGATGGCGAATGCCTGTCCCACCATGAAATTGATTTGCAATTGTTCGACTTGCGTCCCGAGGAGAATGGAAACGACCCCCACCAAAACCGCACACACCTTGAACGCTTTCATTCGCGCGGCGGGACTTGATTTGGGGGCCAGCATGCGGCCGTACACATCGTGGGCCAGCGCGCCGGTCATGGAGACAAGCAGGCCGCTGAAAGTGCTCATGAACGCGGCAAACGCACCCGCGCAGGTGATGCCGCTTAGGATTGAGCCCAACACTCCGTATTTCTCCTTCAGCAACAGCGGGAGTTTGAGCACGAGCCTGTCTGTCCCTGTCACTCCAGTTCCCGAATAAAGCTCGGGCATCAGGTTGCGCCCCAATGCTCCGAAAATGGGAGGAAACACGTAAAAGACGCCGATCAAAATCATGACCCACATGGTGGTTCTCTTGGCTGCGACACCGTCGGGGTTCGTGTAAAACCGGACAAGGATGTGCGGAAGGCCTGCTGTGCCGCAGACGAGGGCAATGATCAGTGAGTAGGTGTACAGCAGGGAGTAGGGTCGGGATTCCTCAGGGGAAAGATGCGCCGCTTTGGCGGCTTTGGTGGTGAGAGGACCGAACGGTTCAATCCATGTTTTGTCTGAAGGAGCCTTCTCAGGCAGCGCTTTTCTAAGAGAATCCACCGCCACCGCATTAGTGGTCGCCGCCGATTGGCTGATGGCCGCACTGGCGGCCGGATTGTTGATCGATAATTGATGCCCATAGCCTCCGTAAACACTGGAAAGCACGAAGATGGGCACGGTGATGGCGAACAGTTTGGCCCAGTATTGGAAGGCCTGAACCAGCGTGATGCCTTTCATTCCCCCCAGTGCGACATTGAAAGTGATAATGGCCCCCATCAGAAAAACTCCCATGGAATACGAAAGCTTGGGGAAAATATATGCCAGAGTGGTCCCGGCACCCTTCATTTGGGGCATGGTGTAGAAGAAACCTATGCAGAGCACAAAAATGACGGCGATTTTTCGAAAGACGGGTGAGTCGTAACGGCCTTCGGCGAAATCAGGAATGGTGTACGCCCCAAAACGCCGCAGCGGCCCCGCAATGAAAAGCAGCAGAAAAAGATATCCGCACGCGTAACACACCGGATACCAAAGCGCGTCGTACCCCGAGCTCATGACCATGCCGGCGATGCCCATGAAGGAGGCGGCTGAAAGGTACTCGCCCGAGATGGCCGAGGCGTTCCACCCCACCGAAACCGCGCGGCCCGCCACGAAGAAGTCTCCTGCTGTCTTGGACTTGCGAGCCGACCAAAAGCCCATGGCAACGGTTACTATGACCGTGATGGCCGAGAAAAGAATGATGGGGATGTCCATGCTGGTTCTTAATTTTTAGGAGGATTATCGCGAAGGGCGTCTGCAGCCTCCTGATCCTCAAGGGCGATTGATTTTTTGATGAAAACGAAGGCAATAATCCAGACGTATGGAAAAAACAGAACGCCTAAAATCAGCCAGCTCATGGTGAACCCCGCCACCCGGCGGCTCATGAACTCCGGGGCGAAATAATTTAAGAGCGGCATGCCAAACAAAGCGATGACGAAGGCGGCGGCGCAAGCCACGGAGAGCTTTAACTGCCTGCGCATCAAACGCGCGAGAAAAGCCTCGCTGTGCAGGTGGTCATGGTCGGGGTGGGGATTCGACATGGCAGTGTTGTAACCACTTTGCGCGCCATGGGCAATACACTGCCTGAAATTGTTGCACCCACCCAGCAAGCATCCGCCGATCCTCATCCGAATAATTATGGATTGCGCCGCGTCCATTTTTGAGGAAAAAGAGAGGAGTTGAGTGAGCAGCCCATAATCCTGATACGCGACACACCGCTTCACCAGCGGCCAAGGGAACGCCTTGTGGCCGAAGGCGCCGAGCAATTGGACAACGCCAGCCTGATTGCCATCCTGCTGCGCACCGGCACCAAGGGCGCGTCCGCTGTCACCATCGCCCAGCAGTTGTTGCACCGCTTTCAGACGCTCCAGCGTCTTGCCACATCGTCCATCGACGAGCTGCGTCAGATAAGGGGAATAGGCCGCGACAAGGCCATTGCCCTCAAAAGCGCCTTTACCTTGGCTTCGCGCATGGCCCGCGAATTGCGGCAGGAAGCGCCTCCGGTGGATACGCCCTCCGAAATAGCAGCCCTATTGCGGGACGAATGCCGCCTGCAAACCGTTGAGATCTTTCAGGTGTTGTTACTGAACTCCCGACACCGCCTTATTCGCGTCGAAAAACTGACTCAAGGCACCGTCGACATGACCATGGTTCATCCCCGTGATGTTTTTCGTGCCGCTCTCTCGGCCAATGCCGCCGCTTTTGTGGTGGTGCACAACCATCCCAGCGGGGATGCCACCCCCTCTGATGCTGACATCCGCACCACCCGCGATTTGATCCGCGCGGCACAATTAATGCGCATAGAATTTCTTGACCACATCATCATTGGGCAGGCCACTCAACCGGGTGCGCGGGATTATTCTTCCCTGCGCGAGTTGGGTTACTTCTTCAGCTAGGCGGTTGCGTTATGATCCATCCGACAGCGTTCGTGTCTCCTACCGCCAAAATTGGCTCCCATTGTGTCATCGGCCCTTACGTGGTTGTCGATGGAGGCGTCGTCCTGGGTTCAGGCTGCAAGATCGGGCCCCACTCCCATCTCACGGGCGATACCGTGATTGGGTCTGACAATGAATTCCATGCCGGCTGCGTGATTGGAGACAAACCGCAGGACCTAAAATATGACGGTGCCCCGACACGGCTCCGCATCGGGGACAACAATATTTTCCGCGAACATGTCACCATCCACCGTTCCAATAAGTTGTCGGAAGACACGGTCATTGGTTCCAACAATTTCCTTATGACCCACGCCCATGTTGGCCACAACTCTGTTCTGGGAAACCATATCATCATGGCCAATGGGGCGATGATTGGCGGTCACGCCACTATTGCGGATCGAGTCTTTATTTCAGGCAACTGCCTGGTTCATCAGTTTGTGCGGATTGGACGTTACGCGCTGATGCAGGGCGGATCCGCTGTCACCAAGGATCTGCCTCCGGGAATGATTTCGCGTGGATTCAACGGTGTGTGCGGCCTCAATGCCGTAGGCATGCGCCGAGCCGGTGTGCCCGCCGCCTCAAGGTCCGCCCTCAAAAGGCTTTACCACCAAATCTATCGCAGCGGCTTGAATATTCGGGCCGCAGTTGCTCTCGCCAAGGAAACGTTTACCGACGATTTGGCCCGCGAAACCATCGAATTCATCGAACAGTCAAAACGTGGCATCGTTTCGGAAACTCGGCGGGGACCCGCCGCAGTGGAGCAGGAGGAATAGCAATCCCCCTGCCGCTTGGGACTGCGCGTCTTTCACTTGGACTCTGAAATGGAGGATGATTTGCGGGTGATGCCCACATCGGCCAGAGAGATCGGTTTAAACCCCAGCGCGAGGGCGGGGGAATTAGCTTTCAGGGTGAAATCGCCTTTCATTGGGTCCACAAAAAGTGGGTCGGCCAGTATCGATTGGGTATCCAAACCGGCCTTCTGCCAATCGGCCCACGAAAGACCGCCCCATTTAATTTTGGCAAGATCGTGGTCGGAGCGCGTGTCAAAATAGACATTGCCTTCCATCGCGTAGTGCCGGTTATCCCAGTTGGAGGCAAAGAGTTGTCCCTGATCGAAAAACACGATGTTATTGGTGAATTGGAAGGATTGGTGGTCCTCCTCGCGTGTCCGCATCAGTTGCGCCTCACGGTTCAGGGCGAAGATGTTATTGCGGATGATGTTGTCCCGGCCGTAGTGCTGATGGAATCCCGCGCTCTTGCAGCGGTAGACCACATTATTCTCCAAAACGATCCCTGTGCTGCCTTCATCCGTGTACAAGCCCCAACCGCCGTAAGTGAACGAGTCCACGTCATGGATCAAATTGTTTCTGATGATGGTGCCAGGTTGAGGCCCGAGCGTATAAACCGCCCCCATATCGCTCAACCTGCCCTGTCCGATATCGTGCATGTGGTTGAACTCAACGATGTTTGCCCGGCAGGGCGAATCCTGGTAACCCCATGTCCAGCCCACTGATACCGCTGTGTAGTTCAAGTGGTGGATATGGTTGTGCGAGACCCGGTTGGCGCCGCTCTGGAGAATGAACACACCGGCAGCCGGTGGATAAATGACTCCGTTGTGGTGGATGTGATTCTGGCTGATCTCATGGCTATTGTTGGCAGTGAACCCAGTCGAAGAACCTCCACCTTCGCCAACACGGACGCCGCCCGCGGCAAGCTCCGTCATCTCATTTCCCACGACTCGCACCCTCCGGCAGCCTTCTCCCAGCTCCACTGCGTAGCCGCCCAGCCCGCGAAATGTGCAATCCTCAATGGAGCAGTCTTCCACCCCTCGCAGCAGTAAATCACCCCGGATGTGCACAGCGGCTTGAACATCGGCATAACCCTCAGGTGCCAGATTCCAATCGGTCTCGGCGAAGGTTAAGCCCCGCACCAAAATGTTTCGCACCGCCTTTTGAGAGGCAAAATCACCCTCCCAGCGCATTAACTGTTTTAAGCGCGGAGCGGTGACGACCTCTTTTGAAAAATCCTCACCAGCCTTGGCCAAGTAGGATACACGGCCTGATTTCCGGTCCAGATACCACTCCCCCGGAGCGTCGAGCGCATCCGGTGTGTTTTCAATATAATAGCGGGCATCCGACTCCTGATTGGACGGCTGCGGATTGCCGGAGAGTGTCGCAATATGCTTGCCTTCGTCGACGGAGCGAATGGCCATCCTCAAATCGGCCCACGAGAGCAGGGCAATCAACTCAACGTCGCCAGTGTTGGTCCAACCGGGTTTGATATCCGTTCCCTGATAACGAATTTGCACAGGATGGTCGGTGGGCGATGGGCCTTGAATGCGGAAGAATCCCGTGTTCGGAGTGCGGGCCCGGGTGGCGCGGTGTCCATTGATGTATAGGGAGCGGAAATACCACGAGCCGTTCTTCACCTCCGGCAACTCCAATTCCGAACGCCGCGCGGCCGCATCGACCAACTTCCAGCCTTTTAGGATTGTGCCTCCCACCAGCGATGTCTCCTTGCCGGGAGTCCCCTCGATCACCAGGGGTGAGGCGGGGGATGCACCGGAATCCTCCGGTGTTAACACAAGGGTTTCCGTCAACGCATGGCGTCCGGCCTCCAATGTGATCCGAATGGCGCGGTTGGTCTGGGTCTTGCGTTCGACCCGGGCTTTGGCTAGAGCTTCAGGCAGTGTGGCGTATCGCTGGCGTTCAAGGCTGGCTATGCCTCCGTCTGCAACGACGAAAAGGTGTAATTCAGTGGCGGTTTGCTGGGCGCAAACTCCCACCGAAAAAAGGGCCATCAAAATTAAAACTCTCACTGACGTAGCTGACTCGATTCAACTGGCTTGTATTCAGGTCCTTGGGCTAACGGGTGACTATCCTTAAGTTGCGTGCACCAAGGGGAAACCATTTTTATTTTAGCAAAGGATTGTCAGTGCCCATGCTGAGGAGTATTGCATGGGGAGTGAACCCACTCCCTCGACGCGACTTTATCAGTAAGGCGGCCCGAAGCCTTGCAGCGGTTCAGTTGGGGCTTCAGGGTGGTATGGCTTTTTCGCAGGCTCCCTCGGCATCTCTTCGCGTGTCCTCTGTGGCTCCTGCATCAACTCAACCCCATTCTCAGGATAAGTCCGTCATCTTCTATGACGATTTTGCCAAGGTGCCGGAAGAGGGCCAAGCCTACTTTGAATACGTCGACGAGAAAGGAAGTTTTCTTTGGACAGCAGATGAAGGTCTGGCCGGTGGCGCCATGCGTTGTCAGTTCGAAAAAGGCCAGGTGAGCGCGGGCCGTCTTCATGTGCTCTTCGGTAAAAACCCATTTGAACGCGGCTTGCAACACGACGAAACGTTTCGTGAAATATACTGGAGGGTCTATGTCAAGCACGAGGCAGGTTGGGAGGGCAATCCTGCGAAATTGGCTCGTTGCACCTGTATGGCCGGACGCGACTACAGCCAGGGCTTTATCGCGCATGTTTGGGGGGGGCGGGGGGACGCCCTCTGCATTGACCCAGCCACCGGCATACGCGACGGCCAAAAAATCACCACCCGCTACAACGATTTCGACCGCTTAAAATGGTTGGGTTCGAGAAATGGGCCAACTCCCGTCTTCAGCGCTTCGGAGTCGGGCCGCTGGGTCTGCATCGAATCTCATATTAAGCTCAACACACCCGGTCAAAGCGACGGGGTTTTTGAGCTTTGGGTGGATGGAAAAATTGAGGCGACACGCGTTGATTTGGATTGGCACGGTACATGGACGGAATATGCCATTAACGCGGTCTTCTTGGAGAATTATTGGAACCAAGGCTCGGTCAAACGCCAGTCACGCTGGTTTGATAATTTTGTCATCAGCACCAAGCCCATCGGACCCATCATCGCAGCCTCACCCGTTAAAATTTCACGCACTCAACCTGCTTTGGAATTGTCTTGGGAGGTCGAGATCTCGCCTGATCTCGAAGGCAGGGATATCGTATGGAAATCCAAGCCTGTCGAGGCCAAAGCAGGTCATCTCATCGTGGACGCCGAGCACGGAGGTTTCGCGGGAACCCGTTCAGGAAAATCCGCTTTGGCGGATGGCGTCAGCCACTGGTTAAGGGTGCGTGAGATCGGCGCCTCCGTCTGGTCCCCGTGGCATGCTCCATTCATTTATTCCGGCACTCCGCTCGCGCACCCCATTCAATCGACAAAATGAAACCCCACAATCGCCGTCAATTTATTCAACACACCGGACTTGGGCTCACGGCCGCTAGCCTCTTCCAGTCGCCTCAAAAATTACTCGCGCAATCGGCAGGAGAACGTCCGGTGCGCGCCGAAGGCGTGACCGTGCTAAATCCCTGCAACCGCGTGCCCGTTGGGCTGATCATTGACGACTCAACCTGTCTGGTGAACCTGAACCGCTTCGCCATGCCGCAGTTTGACACCGCGTTTGTCGGAGCGAGCAAAACCTATCACCGCAACTGGCGCGAATGGCCCAACGAAATTCCGGACTCCTTCGTGCGCAAGTTTGGCGAATGGTGCGCCTCGCGCGGTGTGAAAGGAAAATACAGTATCGTGCCCTATCCGGCTTGTGTGGGCCGGCTTGACCGCATCATACCCGGTTGGACGCAAAAGGAACTCAAGGAAAGTATCGACCTCGTCCGCACTTTGATGACACCCAATTGGGACATCCACCCCGAGATGTGTACCCACACTCGCGTCATTGACCTTAAAACCGGCCATCCGTATGAGGATCATTCCCTGAAGTTCATGGAGAACTTTGAGTGGACCACCGGCCGCAGCCCCGACGAGATTGGCGAATACATGGCTTACGCCCTGCGCATCCTCAAAAACATCGGCCTGCCATGCGAAGGGGTTACCACTCCCGGAGGGTTTGCCTCACGTGCTTTGCCCCAGCTTTCCCTGGCCACGCTTCAATCTGTGCGAGATGTTTTCGGCGCGGAGGTCCCGCATTATTTCCGTCACATGTTCGACAAGGGCGAGGAGAGCGTCGTCCCACGCGTGGAAAATGTCAGTGGTCTCAATGGTTCGGATCCCCGCTGCGTTGTTAGCATCGTTGGCTGCACCGGCGACTGGACAGGCGGCTGGGATAACGTCGAACCGGGTGGCGTGGACAAATACATTACCGAGGATTTGCAGAACGGCCGCATGGTCGACATCATCCAGCGTGGCGAACCTGCCATCATGGTCTCCCATTGGACGGGCATGCATTTCAACGGTCAGGAACTCGGCTTCAAAATCTTTCAGGAAGTGGTCAACCGGCTGGAGGCTAAGTTCAAAAACCTGCTCTGGATGAAGCTCAGTGAAATCTCCCGCTACTGGGCCGCCAAAGAACTCACCCACATTGAGAAAACCGGCGGAACCATTTCCCTCAACGCGCCTTTCGCCACCACTCGCTTTACCCTCCGCGCCAATTCCACCAATGGAGCAGTTCCCAAATTGACCGGCAACGGGGACTCAGCACCGCTCAGGGAAATCTCGAACACACTGGAACTGAAACCCGGCACCTGGCTGCGTGATGCCAAGGATGTAATTGTCTGTTTCGATCTGCCCAAAGGCCGCTCACAGTTGAGCGTTTGATACCCCAAAATAATTCCATGAAACCACACTCAAATAATTCGGCGCCTCAAGAAGAGAGTCGTCGCACCTTCATTCAGAAAGCCGCCGCCGTTGCCGCAACCGTCGCTGTCACCGGCATCGTCAAGACCCCTGTCTACGGCCAGAACCAAGCGCCCTCCACTGGTCGTGTCATCGGAGCCAATGACCGCATCGTCGTCGCATACGTTGGCACCGGTAGTCAGGGGAAGGCACACGTTCGCAGCCAGAAGGAACACGCGGCTGAGAACAACATTGTGCAGGGCGCGGTATGTGATGTGTACCAGAAGCATCTCGACGAAGCCAAGACCATCATCGGCTTGAAAGACGCCGACACCTTCATGGATCATCGCAAGCTTTTGGAGCGAAAGGATATCGATGCCATTATCGTTGCAACCGTGGATCAGTGGCATTGCGATGTGGCCTGTGATGCCCTCGAATCCGGCAAGCACGTCTACGGGGAAAAACCTTTTGCCCGCTATTTTGACGAGGGCTTTCGTATTTACGACACTGTTAAACGCACCGGCAAAACCTTCACCGTTGGCTCCCAGTATTGCGGTGATCAAAAGTATCACAAGGCCGCTGAATGGATTCGCGAGGGCAAACTGGGCCCGCTGGTTTGGGCGCAAGGTTCGTACTGCCGCAACAACCTCAAGAACAGCGAGTGGACTTACCCCATTGATGCCGACGCCAATGAAAGCAATTTGGACTGGAATCGCTGGCTCGGTCGCACTCCCAAAATCCCCTTCACGCCGGAGCGTTATTTCAGCTGGCACAAGTTCTACGATTACAACTCCGGCATCCTCGGCAACCTCCTTTCGCACACCTTCCTGCCCTTGCTGCTCGCCACGGGGGCTTCTGAGTATCCCCGTCGTGTGACCTGCACAGGCACTCGCAAAGTATCAATGGACCGCGATATCACCGATACCACTCATCTTTTGGCCGAAATGCCCAGCGGACTCACCTTGTGCGTCGCGGGCAGCACTGTGAACGAGGTCGGCCTGCCCGAGATGATTCGCGGCCGCCAGGGCACGCTCTATTTCTCCTCAGGGCAGGATCAAGTTTCTTTGAAGCCTGAACGGCCTTTTGCTGAGGAAATCGAACCGCAGGAGCACCGCTCCGGCCAGGTAAGCGGTGATCTCGCACGTCTTGAAAAAAACTTTTTCGATTGCATCCGCACAGGACAAACACCTTTTGCCAATGTGGATCTGGCCATCCGCGCCCACACCATTCTCTGCCTTGCCGAGATGTCCGAGCGCCTCGGCCTGATGCTTTACTTCGATGAAAAGTCGCGGAAGATCAGCACCGGCGACGGTAAAGTGATTCCCGGTCTTACCTACGACAGCGCCGCACCACGGACCACCTGAGTGAAGTCTTCAACCGCCAATCATGAACCGACGTAAATTCCTTGGCACAGGTTTCAAGATTGGCGGGTTTAATGCGCTTGCCGGAGGCTCCCTCAACGGGCTGCTCACTGTTCCAGCAATCTTTGCTGGGGCCACGCCACAGGTGAGCAGCCGCCTGGTTCCTTCCGGCAATATCCGCGACTATCTTTCCCGTGAAGCCAAGGCCATCACCGACCACGCTTTGGCGGAGGCAAAGAGTGCCGAAACATGGCGGCGACTGGTGCCGGAGAAGCGTCGTCAATTGCTTGAGATGATGGGGGTGGATGATTGGTGGACCGAACAGCGCGAGCCTCCACCCGTTACTGTGACTGGGATTGTGGTGAGGGATTCCTACACCATCGAAAAACTCTACTATGAGAGTTTACCCAAGCTATTCGTCACTGCGAATCTCTACATCCCGAAAAATCTGAAGGGCCGCGCTCCGGCAGTGCTTTATGTCTGTGGTCACTCCTCAAATCAAAAAGCGCATTATCAAGCCCATGCACGCCGTTTTGCTGAATTAGGTTTTGTATGTCTGATCGCTGAGACCGTTCAACTGGGCGAAGTGCAGGGCTTTCATCATGGCTGCTATCGTGAAGGTTGGTGGCACTGGTACTCCCGTGGCTACACCTCAGCGGGCATCGAAATGCTCAACGGAATTCGTGCGCTTGATCTCTTGTCGCAACGCAGGGAAGTCGATGCGGCAAAGCTCGGTGTCACCGGTATCTCCGGTGGTGGTGCCGTTTCGTGGTGGATTGCTGCTGCCGACGAACGCGTCAAAGTCGTAGCACCTGTCTGCGGAACCTCCACCCTCTACTCCTATGTTCAGGATCGAACCATTGATGACCAGTGCGATTGCATCTGGTGGAATAATACCTACCGCTGGGATCTTGCTGATATTGGCGGCTTGATCGCACCGCGCCCATTGCTGATTGGTTCGTCCGATCACGATGGCATCTTCACCATTGAATCCATTCGCAAGGTACACTCTCAGCTCAATGGTTTGTATCGCAAGATGGGAGCGGAAAAAAAGCTCCTCCTCATTGAAACTCCGGGTGGCCATTCCTACCACCCACTCTCGCGCACCGGAATTTTTTCGTGGTTCATCAAACACCTCATGGGTCGAGAAATTGCGCCCGGGCAGGTCGGAGATATTGACGACCGTCCCGAAAAGCAGGAATCCATCGAGACCCTGCGCGTTTTCGTAAACGGCTCGCCTCGCGGAAATCGCACCCCCACCATTCAGGATGATTTACTCTCCCCACCGCCACTGCCACAGATCTCTGATGCCTCGTCCCTGGCCCGCGACCGCGAGCATGTCCTCACGCAGTTGAAGCAAAAGACCTTCGGGGCTTTCCCTGTAACGCCGCCACCCCTTGATCTTCAAATCGAATATGAGTTCGAAGAGAACGGAGTGGGCCATCGCTTCGCTTTCACCTCGGAAGAAGGCTGGCGATTGCACGGAATGCTTTTTCGCCGAAAGACCGGGACCACTCCAGCTCCCACCATTATTTCACTGGTCTCACCTTCCGAGAATCGTGGTGATTCTCTCAGTTTTCTTTCCCACATCAACGCCCCCTGGTCGGGCATCATCTTTGAGCCGCGCGGCATCGGTGACACCGCGTGGGGTGAGGATCTCAATTGGCACATCCGTCGCGCCGCCGCATGGACGGGGCGCACCATTGCTTCAATGCGCGTTTGGGATACCCTCCGCGCCTTGCAAGCCGCCCGCCAACTTCCCCAAGTAGACGCACATCACGTTTCGTTGGCCGCAAGAGGCGAAATGTGCGCCGTTGCCCTCTACGCCGCCCTGCTCGATGGAAACGTCCGCACCCTCATTCTGGAAGATCCCCCCGCCACCCAGAATGTCGCTGGTCAAAAGGATGGCCGAGGCCAAGCTTTCGAGATGCTAAACTGCCTCCGCATCACCGACCTCCCCCAAGTCGCCGGACTCCTCTGGCCCACTGAACTGGTCTTGGCAGGCAAGGTTTCCCCCACCTTCGATTGGGCCGAAATTCTCTACCGCCAACTCGGCCACCCCGGCCGAGCAACCCGCGTTCAAGATGTGGGCAGTTGGAAGCCCGCCTGACTAAAATTTCCTGACGAGTAAATTCCGCTTTGTGGGTCGGGTACCCGCTCTCGCCCAAGCACTGACAATACTTTTGCCGTCATAGGAAGTTCAGGGCTGCGATCCGGAGGTATGAATAATTTGCTCCACCTTCGCCATCAGGATGTTTTTCTCAGGTGTCGTATCGTCTCCGTGGCTAACATATTTCATGTCGCCATTTCCCCTCGGGATCCACTCCCCGAGGTGAGTCTTAGGGACGCCGTTCTTTTCGCCATGATACTCGAGGACGAAGTATCGCAGCTGCCGCAACGTTCCACAGCATAGACCAGGTCCATCAAAAACCATGAGAGCGAAGTATGCTTCTGTTTTCATTTCCGGCTTAGGGAGCTCCACAAAGTATGCGGTGGAATTTGGGTGTCCGAGCACCTCCACTGAGTAGGTCAAAGCTTCCGAGGAGACGGAGTCCCTTTCTCCGAGATTTTCCCCTGCAGCCTCCCAGAATCGCAATAGATGTTCTCGCCCCTCGGGACAGAACCCATTCTCGCTGATCATCGGCACTAGTACAGCAGCCGGATCGGTGAACATTTGCGATGGGAGTAATTGGTGCGCAAAGATGTAATGTTGCATGCGTGCTCTGTAACGCACGAAATTGATGACCCATAGGAGAGCCAATAAAAACAAGACTCCAAGCGTTAGGAAGATACCGAGTTTCATAAGAGGGGGAATACCACCAAAACACGTCTTTTCAATCCAAGAAAGCTTAGGATTGTGTTTGGCATTGAAGCGTTAGTTACTCTGAGTTCTTGGGCGTTTGCAAGCCTGCATGTTTGTTTACCCCTATCTGAATACCCGTCTCCTTCCGTGGTCAAGTCCCCCCTTTTTTTCACTTCCCATTTTTTGAGGGTCGAACACCCTGTTCTCTTTGCTGGTTTACAATCGTGGGGATAGGAACTCCAGTATCATTGAGCTCTAAGACGCTCCGCGCACCCATTGGTCATGTTTTAAATTTGAGCCTGATTGCTCATTTTCTAATGCAGCAAAAGGAAACCTTGGCGTTACGTACTATCTCGGGCATATAGTCCTAAAGGCAAGAGACCCAATGCCTGTTGTAGGGGGGCGGTTTGCCAAAGCACAGAATAGCAAATGACCATTTCAAAATACGCACCCAGTCGCATGCATTTGGCACTCTTTGCAGCCTTTCTCTGCACGCTCGTCGCCTGCTCGGCGGAGGATATGGTTACTGCCGACCGCCTGGGTAAAGGGCGTGGCTTGGCCTATGTCGTGCGGGACTTGAATCAGGTGCGGTTTGTCAGTTTTGCTGATTACTCCGATTCCCTGCTGGCTGGTTCGCCTGCCGGACTGGTCGGGCCTGCATCTGAAGTTCCGGTCAGGGGAAGCCTCGCCCGTTTCCGCAACCCGGCTGATTTAGTGGCGACTTCCGATGGCACTCTTTACGTGGCGGATACGGACAACTACCTCGTGCGCCGCATTGCCAACGACACCAATGCCACCGTCTCCATCCTCCCAATCGTCGATGAAACAGGCAAGGACGTCATCCTCAACCGCCCATCCCGCCTCCTTCTTGAGGCGGACCATTATCTCTACATTACCGATGCCCAAGGTCGCTCCGTCAAGAAAGTGCGTCTCGAAGCAGATCATGGCGTCATGGAGCTGGAAATTCCCCTGATCAACCCCGGCACACTGCCCGCCGTCAACCGAATCGGCATCCCGCGCGAGCACATGGAAGGCGGCGTTGGCTCCCAAGTGATTCTTTCCGTTTTGGCCGATCTCGAACCCGGCCTGCAAATCCGCAGCCTGCAATACCTCGCCGAAATCTCTCCCATCACCGACACCAACGGACGTCGGCCTCCAGCTATTCCTGTTGGTACATCCATACCCAGAGGTTTCTCAGTCATATCCCTCTCCACCAATAGCCTTATTCCACTGGGCATATCTTTTTCGGGACAGACGTCTACTGGTCTTTGGAGTTCATCAATGTTCGGCGACACCAATCGCCTCACCATGGCCTTTATTCCGCCCAGTGCAAATTTGGACCTGCGCGCTTCAAATTCGGTCAATTTTCTTGCCGTTGATCTGCCAAGAACCGTTTTGGAAGGAGACCGATACAGGGTTAGCCTCAAGAAGATTAGCGGCACCCTTGATGGGTATCAGTGGAGCATTCCTCTGATGGCCATGCCGGATACCATTATTGAAGTCCGCAACCATTCTTACCTCGTGGGGGACGTGGCTCCCTCCACTTCCTTCAACGCGGAAGGACTTTCCCAAGGGCTCGGCAGCCTGACCGGTTTTGGCGATGGCAAACTGGACAACGCGGATGTGAATTCGCTGCTGCTCGCTTCGCTGGGCATAAAAAGGCCACCAAATAACTCTGATCTCTTCAACGCCATGGATGCGTATCCATTGGATGAAGAAGGATTTGAAGGAGGCGATGGCCAAATCCGTTTGCTTGACTGGCAAGTCATCCTTTACCGCGCCCTTGGTCTTGATGGCGCGCTCTGGTCCCGAATTCGTAACAGCGATGGTTTCCGCACTCCATTTCTTACGCCGAGTCAGCTGTCCTCATCACAGAAGGGAGCGCTGGTTGCCAAGTCGGTTGCGGACTCAAAAAGAATTTGGGACAAGGACGTCATGATCAGCAGTGAACGAGTGCCAGTGGGGGACCCAAGCACGCCTATTGAAATACCCGTCTACCTCGATGTCCGGGCTGGCAGGACTGTGCGCGGGCTTATGTTCAAGGCCGAGTTGGTTGGTCTTCCTGCCGGTGTCGAGCCGCCCCTTTTTCTCCCTCGTGCCGATTTGTCCGCCGGACGGACGGTTTCTGTCACAGACGGGCTTCCGTCCAACCAAGTGGCCATGGCTTGGTCCACTTTGGACGGATTGAACATGGCAGAAGGTAAACAACCGTTGGGGAAAATAGTAATCACTCCTCATCCCGCCCTAGCTCAGTTCTTCAATGACAGGGAAAAACTTAAAGTGACCTTTCCCGTCTTCGAGGCGGTCCCGGATGCTCAAACCCAGTACGAGGTAGAACGGCGTAGTGAGTATGTCGCGATCTCTTACGCAGTTCTCCCGAAAGAAGTTCCCTTCTCCGATGACTGGACAACCAATTTCTTCGGATTGACTTCCATTGTGCCCACTCCCAGTGGAGATGCTGACTTGGATGGTGTAAGCGACGCGGATGAATTTGTTGCTGGAACGAATCCCGTGGATTTTTTCCTGAAAGTAGTACGCAGCTTAGATTCGTCGGTGAAACTGAACTGGCTCCAGGTGAATAAAAAAGTCGTGATTTTGGAGTCTTCACCTAACTTCGCAGAAGGCTGGTTGCAGGTATCGACCAATTTTCAAGCTTCTCCGGGAGACCTTCGCTTTCCCTACCAAAACGCATTCATTCCAAACGCCGAGAAGGCCCAGTTTTTCAGGCTGAGAGCGCCCTAGCCAAACTACACCCCGTCGACGTAGTCTAAAGGCAGATTCACCGCCCGTAACTGCATGAACCCAGAACCTGAATCAATTGAGGGACGAGTTCCGGAACACGCTCCGGTTTTTCAGCATGCTGGTTCCACCGCCGTGCCGTCCGGGCAGCGGCTCGCGTCGCTTGATGCATTCCGTGGGGCCATTATGTTGCTGATGGCGTCCGCGGGGTTTGGTGTTTCTCAGGTGGCCAAGAATTTTCCGGCCAATCCGGTTTGGCAGTTCTTTGGCATGCAGTGCGATCATGCCGCATGGGCCGGTTGCTCTTTGTGGGATCTCATCCAACCGGCGTTTATGTTCATGGTGGGGGTGGCTCTGCCGTGGTCAGTGGCAAATCGACAGGCCAGGGGGCAAAGTTTCGGCGTGATGTTCGGTCACGCGATGATCAGGGGATTGATGCTCGTTTTGCTCGCCGTTTTTCTAACATCAGCTTGGAGCAAGCAAACCGAATGGGTTTTTACGAATGTGCTGGCCCAGATTGGTCTTGGTTACCCCTTTCTCTTCCTGATTGCATTTGCCAAACCGCGTACCCAATGGTTCTTGGCCTTCGGAATTCTGACGGCCTATTGGCTGGCTTTCGCACTCTTTCCATTGCCAGCGCCTGATTTCAATTGGAAAACCGTGGGCGTGCCCGAGGACTGGCCGCACTTCACCGGCTTTGCCGTGCATTGGGAGAAAAACACCAACTTCGCGGCTGCCTTTGACTTATGGTTTCTCAATTTGTTCCCCACCGCCTCAACCTTCACTTACAACGCGGGTGGTTATAATACCCTGAGCTTTATCCCCTCTTTAGCCACCATGATCTTTGGTCTTCTCGCCGGCCAATTGCTCCGCAGCAACCTTTCGATGACCGACAAGCTGAAACGTCTTGTAGTGGCAGGTATCATCGGGGTTGTTCTAGGCAAAGCCATCGAACTGGCTGGTCTCTGCCCGATTGTGAAACGCATCTGGACGCCAAGCTGGGCCATTTATAGTGCAGGGTTTGTGACGCTGTTTCTGGCGGGGTTTGTGGCTGTGGTGGATTGGCGCGGTTGCAAACGCTGGGCATTTCCGCTGGTGGTGGTGGGGCTCAATCCCATCACTCTATATTGTCTATGGCAGCTGAGCGGCGGGTTCATCCGCAGTCAATTCAAGACGCACCTGGGTCAGGACACTTTCGCGGTCTTCGGCCCCATGTGGGTGCCGGCGTTCGAACGTGGCTCAACCCTTTTGATCCTCTGGTTGATTCTATTCTGGATGTATCGGAGGAAAATCTTCCTGCGGATTTGAGCCGTAACCAAGCGGTTAAAATGTCACGCGAAGACACGAAGCCGCGAAGAAGAAGAAGAGGGGAAGGATTGGGGTGGTTTCCGGTTGATGAAACTCTGCGCCTCCGCGCCTCTGCGCGAGGCTTTCTTTTCAGGAATTTTGGGAGGGAGATTTCGCTCAGAGACGCGGAGGCGCAGAGAAAAGGCGTTCAGCGAGGGTTTCTGGATACTTTGAACGCACCAAAAGGTTGGAATGCTGGTTTCCCTCAGAACGGCGCGCTGTGGACAGCGCCCCACCATCCCAACATTCTCATGCCGCGCGACTGCATGGATAGTCTAAGGAGCTTGGCAATCGTTCCCCGCGTTGGAGCCGTTCAAAAATACGTGTGGTTACTTGCCTGCGATTCCTCTTGGGTGCTAGTCTTTTTACACGATGACAATCAAGGACAACGAGTCTGTGGATCTGGTCACGCCCTCCGGGCCCATGCGCACGCATATTTTCAGGCCCAACGCGCCGGGCCGTTATCCGGGACTGCTTCTTTTCTCTGAAATTTTCCAGGTCACCGGTCCCATCCGGCGCACCGCCGCCTTGCTGGCTGGGCACGGTTTTGTGGTGGCTGTGCCAGAGATCTACCACGAATTTGAACCGGCTTGCACCGTCCTTGCTTATGACCAAGCCGGAGCGGATCGCGGCAATGCCCTTAAGACCACCAAGGAATTGGCGCACTACGATGCCGACGCGCGTGCCGTACTCGATTTCCTCAAAACTCATCCTCAAACAACTGGCACGCTTGGGGCGATTGGCATTTGCATTGGCGGTCATCTGGCCTTCCGCGCCGCCATGAACCCCGACGTCGCAGCAGCAGTTTGTTTCTACGCCACCGACATCCATAAGCGCGGCCTGGCCAAGGGAATGAACGACAACTCTCTGGACCGCGCTGGCGAAATTAAAGGTGAACTGATGATGATCTGGGGGCGGCAGGATCCCCACGTCCCCGCCGAAGGCCGGGCTCTCGTTTACAAGACATTGCACGAGAAAGGTCTCAACTTCACCTGGCACGAATTCAATGGCCAGCACGCTTTTCTGCGCGACGAGGGACCACGCTATGACCCCGCCTTGGCTCTGACCTGCTATGGCATGGCACTGGAGCTTTTCAAAAGAAAACTCGGTCAGGGAGATTTGCCGGCCGCAGAAACCGGAAAAGCCGAATCCCGGCATTAGCGGTCACTACTGTTTGATGATGATCGTCAAAGGCCGTTCGATGTCGACTTGGGTTAGGCGGTAATATCATTCTGCACCATAATGTGGAAAGCCATAGTACTGCGCGATTGCTGAGGCAGTCTCCTTGGAGCCTAAGCTTGGCTCTGTCGCACCAACTTCAATTTTGGCGTCTCGGTATATGATCCGAAGCAGATCCTTCTGCTTTTCGTCCTCCTCGTATTTTAAAATCCACTCCAAATTCTTTGGGTGGAAGAAAAACTCACTCTCCCAGATTTCAGGCGTGCCATCAGCCCTCTCCCATGTCCTCTCTTCCTCTAGCCCATAAACGAGCGACCGTATGTGCTTACCTGAGAGCCAATGATGAAACTCGAAACAGTCCATTGCACTCTCAAAACCAAGCCAGAAAATATCAGTATCGAATATTTCCGACAGTTGCATCAGCATAGGCTCTTTTGTTTTCAGAAGGCTGCTGTGCAATAGAACGCCGATGAAATCGCCGTTCTGCTCAACTTCCATTTTGTCAAACCTTTGGCGAATTGCCTTGAGTGTCGCTTGCTGATTGGCTCTAACGTA
The DNA here is from genome assembly GCA_025359965.1 of Pedosphaera sp. Classification (GTDB taxonomy): domain Bacteria; phylum Verrucomicrobiota; class Verrucomicrobiia; order Limisphaerales; family SXQI01; genus SXQI01. Next base: position 18,437 of record JANYDC010000069.1, on the reverse strand, counting down.
AAATGCATCGAATATGCTCATATGTTGTAGTGCTGCTTAATGCCCGAATTAAGTAACTTCTTACCAAAAAGCCGGGGGTACCGACGCAAGTTATCTTGTAGTGGTGCAATATCAATTCCGAAAACGGCGCGTTTCATGCCGTCCTGCCTCTCATAGCAAGCTTATTCACATATGTCTAGCGGTCCGTTCTTCACTTACATCACAGCTGTGGCATATGGACTATGAGAGTATTGAGTGCGGGCTCAGAAAATGTAAAACGTGCCGAGCATCCTGCCATCTCCAGAAGTTCCAAAACCAGGGCTTTGTCGAATTGTTTGGGTTTGCGGGTCTCATTTGCCGCAAGCCACGACTTTGTGGAAGTCCATTGCACTTCAAGGCTCCAACCCCCTTCCGGCTTATCGTGATTGCTGGTCAGAACCATGGAGCCTCGCGCCGGATTAATCATATCGGCCAGATATTCAATGGCTCCAATCACCCACCGTCCTTGGATGGCTAGCGGGGCGGGGGACAGCCAGTCATGGCGTAGTTTCCATCCGGCCAAGAGGGGCGTTTCCCGGATCATCGCGACGAGGTACTCGGAGCTTCGTTCTGTGGCGTGAGGCTCAAAAGGCTTTTGAAAATGGTTGATCTGGGCAATCAAGGCCGCGCCGGCCTCGCTGGCTTCGCGCATTTTGAGCATGGAATTGCGGCGGCAATCCGCGTCCTCAGGGCTCAGTTCCATCAGCAGCAAATGCCCCGCGATAACTGCGAGTTGGTTGGTCAAATCATGGCTTAGCCTCGAGGTCAGGGCGCCACGAAGTTCCAAGGAATTCATGACCACCCGGCCTGCGGGTTTATGGCTGGCGTTCATTGCTTTTAAATGACTGAAAGGGAAGTGAAACCGACCAGCGTTTCTTCGATGCCGATTTCATCGAGTTCCTCGCGCTGGCTGGTGGTGATGATGCCCAGAAACGCGCCATCCGACCGGACCGCGCACTGAAGCAGGTGATTCTCATAGGTCCATCGCAGGCGGCGGCCAGGCAGCCTTTGGGAGCGCAGCACTTGCAGGGTATCGGCCACGCAGCGCCAGGCATTATCCAGAGAAGCGTCAGGAAAGCCATCGTCGAAACTTCGATTAACGGTGGAGCGATCCGGCATGCGCATGCCGCAGGCAAGCACACCCGCCAGCGGCGGGACTGAGTCCAGCCAGGTTTCGAGACCTTCTTTGAGTTGGGTGTGCATGCGTCAGAGGGTCTGGACGACTCGTCGCGTTGTGATGAGGCTGGTCCGCTCCCCGCCCAGCAGCGCAATCATTCTCGCCTCCTCGGTTGCCGCATCGAATTTCCGGATTGTCCCCAGGGGCAGGCCCAGGGTGAGCTGCTTCGATTTTTGCTGGAGAAATTCCAAAAGAGTGATCCGCGTCTCGGCATTCTTGGATTGCCACTCGTAATGGAGATCGCCCTGCGTGTTGCATATCAGCATTTCCTCCACCATCGGCGGGCTGGGTTCATCAAAGCGCGGGCGCCGACGGGGGGTGGAGCGGGCGACGGGTGGATTGTTAATGCTGTCGGGGGTGTATTCCTCCCATGCTCCCGCCCTTTGCTCCTCCTTCCTGGCAGCGGTGTCGCTCGCGGTTTGCGTGGCTTCGTCATTGAGACGTGCCGCCTCCATGAGCAGAAATTCCCATTGCCCGTCGATACTCCGCACTCCGGGGTCCGTCCAAGGCTTGAGATTAAATTCGCCTCCCGTGAGATGAAGGATGGAATTTAACGCGGCCTCGCCACTTTTCTCATCATGCTCGGCATGGACGATATCGCCCTCTTCGATGAAAATCCTGGCGGTGACACGGTCATAACTAATTTCCAGCACCACCGAATGGCGGCTCAGGCATTCCATCTGGATGATGTCCTGCAACCCGACCTGGCGCAAAACCCCCCTGAAACCCGACTCCCGTTTCATCCTGCCCAGTTCGTTGAGCATCGAAAAAACGCTCTCCAAACCGGCTTGGTTGCGGGGCTTCTCCAGAAACAATTCCGCGCCTTGCGCAAGGCTGGCAGCGCGCTGCGATTCTCCGAGCAAACCTGTCAGCACCGCCTTGGGCAGGCTGGGATGCTTGCGGTGAAGAAGGCTGAGAAATTGAACGCCATCGACGATAGGCATGTTTAGATCGATCACCACCAGATCAATCTTTTGCTCCTGAAGGAGGCTGAGTGCGCGTCCTGCGTTGTCGGCTGTGAGCACCTGCCATTCGCCCTTGCTCCAGGCGCCGAAGGCAGTGCTGATCATGTCCAAAAACGAGGCTTCGTCATCGACGAACAGGATTCGGCGGGAAGAAGTGGTGGACGTCTGCATGGGGTGGATTGCCAGGGAGGGTCAGGCCGACGCCCCCTCGGTTGTTGATGACAGTTGGGTCTCCAAAATTTCCTGCCAGGCATCGACTCGATCCGCCACCCCCAGATCGGTCAGGTAGACCGTGTCGAGCACAGGTTTGGTGTTGTTGGTTAGCGCATTTTCCAAGGCGTTTGCGGCGTGCACCGCTGTCAGCGGACAAAATGAGCGATGCAACAGGCGCGAAGGCGCATGATGGAGCGCCAGGCTCTCCACAATCTCCGGAGCCAATCCCCATGTCGCCAGCAGGCACGCCCCCACCTCGGCATGCGATGCGCCAAAAACGCGCGCCTCTGCTTCAACCTGTGGAATGTTCTCCGCGCGGGCCATGGCCATGGCCGCGCCAAAGTCCTCCGGCAAATTTGCCACCAGGGCCAGTTTGCCCAGATCATGCAGTATCCCTGCGGTGTAAGCCTCGTCAGAAACAGCGGTTGAAGCGCCCTCGATACGCGCAATGCCCTTGGCCAGCATGCCTACGCGCAATGAGTGCTGCCAAAGGTGGTCTGCCGAAAAATCAGCCGCCTTAATTCCGTCGAAATATGAGAAACAATGCGCCAGCAGAATCATGGATTTGGTGGTCTCCATGCCAAGGTGCATCACTGCCTCGACTGCGCTGCAGAGCGGCCGGCTGATTCCAAAAACTGCTGAGTTCACCAGTTGCAGCAGCTTGGCTGTGATGGCCACGTCCTTGGCAATCAACCTTCCCACCCCCTCAATTTCCGCGTGAGGCGACTCCAGTTCCTTGACCACCCGAAAAAATAGTTCAGGCGTGCTGGGCAGTTTGGGCAGTCGTCCCAGCAAACCCTGCACTTCACCATCAGGCAGCCAGAGATCGTAGGAAAAGGCCCGTTCCAGCGCCGCTCTCAGGCGGCTTGGGTCACACGGTCGTCCGATGAACTGATGGGCTGCACCCACACATTTCAAAAGCCCCTGCCGATCGCTGAGCTGAGCCAGAACGATTCGGTGGACCTTGGGCTGCCGGTGCATGACCTCGTTGAGCAGAAGCCATCCCCCGGCCCCAGGCAGTTGCAGATTGGTTATGACCGCGTCGAATTGGGTTGTTTTCAGCGCTGCGAGGGCTTCGGTCCCATTGGGCGCGGTTGAAAACCCCCACCCTGTGGCACGACGCAGCTCTAAAGCAAGTTTTTCGCTCGCTCTGGCATCCCCCTCCACCAACAAAATATTACGGCTCATCCCTGGTCTTTCCTACTTACCACGTCGGCAGGAAATCCCCTTGGCTTAAGCGGTTGGATTGATTTGGTCAGATCAGGCCCGCATCACGCATGCCTTGCCATAAAGCCTTTTCCTCGTGGGTGATGGGCTCCCACATCAATTCCTGCAGGGCCCGCGCGGCGGCACGCCGGACCCAGCGGTCCGGATCAGCCAATTTTTTGACCAGCCGCTCCGACGCCCGGCCGTCCCTCAGTCTGCCCAGCGCTTCGATGGAAGCCTGGCGCACATCACGGTCATCCTCGTCCAGCATTTCGAGCAATGATTCAAACGCAGCCTGTTTACGGGCACTTGCTCCGTCAGCCAGCTTGGTCACTGAAGGAGCCTCGGCCCGCACATCGCTGATTTGGGCCAGCACATCCGCCGCAGACTGGCGAACTCCATACTCCTTGTCATTGAGCGCGGCCTTCAACCTGGGTACTGCGCGAAGGGCTGCTTCGGATTTGGCCCAATCACGATCCAGCTTGGTCAGCACTCTTTTGGCCGCCTGCCGCACAGTGTCCTGCTCATTAAGGAGCGCCATGATCAACGGCTCCATGGCTCTTTTGTCCCCAAGTTGCTCGAGAGCCGTTGCGGCCGCCTCGCACACCTCGCGGTCGCGGTCCTGGAGCATTTCTGCCAGCGGATTGAGTGCGTCCACCGAACGGAAGCGCCCCAGCGCCCTCACTGCTGCCGCCCTGACCTCCCAATGTGGATCCTTTAACAAGCCGATGATGGGCTGAAACGCTTTGGAATCGCCGAGCTTGCCGAGGGCATCGGCGCATTGAGCCCGTACCTCCCGATTGGCATCCCTGATTGCCGCCAAAAGAGGTTCCACCGCCCGCTTGTCCCCCAATTCCCCCACCGCATTGGCTACGGCGGCGCGGACTTGACCGTCCTCATCCTTAAGCGAGGCCAGCAAGGGTTTGAGCACGCGGGGATCGCCAATTTTGCTGAGAGCCTCCACAGCGGCCCGGCGTTGGTAATACATCCCCGACTTTAGAACTCCTGTCAGAGGCTCAATGGCCGCACCCCCAAGGCTGGCGGCGTGATCGATTTTGCCCAAGGCCACAAGGCTCAGGGCTTTTTGCGTGGAATCCGCCGGTTCCCAGCCGATCTGTTTGAGCAAATGGGCCGCCAATCCCCGGACTGCCACGGATTCATCCCTAAGGGCAGCCACCAAAGTTTCCACCGCATCCTGGTTCGCGATCGAGCGAAGGGCGTGCAAGGCCGATTCGCGCACCGCTGGATCCGTATCACGCAGGGCGCCCAAGAGAGGTAGCTGGACTCTATTGTCGGCAACGCGGCCCAATAGCTGGGCTACCGTGCGGCGCACGCCAGCGCTCTCATCCTTGAAAAAGGGTAGTATCTCCTCCCAAGCCTCATCGCCAGACTCCTCCATCAGCCGCTGAATGGCGTCCTGCCTGGTGAGCGGATTCTTGGATCTAAGTTGCTGGCGTGTCCACCAGATCATGGGCAAAAAATGACTCGGGCCGACTCTCTGAGATTCGTCTCAGGACGCAATCCTGTCTCTGCCCTCATAAGAAATCTTAAGGAGCATGGCGACTTGGTTTCCCGTGCTTGATATTCCACCACGACCACAGACTATGGAACAAACCCCTAAAATCAAGCCGAGCCATTGTGCCCCGGGGAAAGCCTGATTGGAACAGGTCTTTCCACTTGGTTGGTTTTTGCTGTAACCCCCTGGCTTCATTGGCTATTCTTGAATAGTGAGCCGCTTTTTTTCAATTTTTTTGATGACGCTCCTTCTCTTTGCCATGCCCAAGACTACTGCCGCGCAATCCATTCAGCCACCCATAGCCAAAAAAGTTCCCAAAGTGGATATCGTCCACGGGGACCGTCGGGTGGATCAATACCACTGGCTGCGAGGGAAAACCAATCAGCAGGTGGTTGCCTACCTCAAAGCGGAGGACGCCTATGCGGAGGCCGCGATGAAACCGACGCGCCCGCTGCAAAAATCCCTTTATCAGGAAATGCTCGGGCGGATTAAAGAGACCGACCAATCCGTGCCTTACCGCAAGGGTGATTGGCTCTACTACTCCCGCACCGAGAAGGGAAAGCAATACCCCACTCTCTGCCGCAAGCTTGCTTCCGCCGGCGCCAAGGCCAAGGAGCAGATCGTCCTTGATCTCAACAAGCTGGCGAAAGGTGGAAAGTATTTGGGCCTGGGTGCTGCTGCGGTCAGCGATGATGGCAATTGGCTGGCTTACTCCGTCGACCGCACAGGGTTCAGGCAATACACCCTTCAAGTAAAAAATCTGAAGACCGGCCGCTCGGGTAATGAAAAAATCGAAAAAACAGGCTCAGTCGCTTGGGCTGCGGACAATCGCACTCTGTTTTACACCGTGGAGGACGCCGCCAAGCGTCAATACCGCCTCTACCGTCACGCCGTGGGCAAATTGGGCGAGGACCCTCTTTTAATTGAGGAGACGGACGAGATGTTTGATCTCGGGGTCGGGCGTTCGCGCAGCGGCGATTATCTATTTCTGGGTTCCACCAGCAAGACTTCCGCCGAATATCGTTTTCTGAGTGCCGCCGCCCCTCTGGGGGAGTGGAAGATGGTCCTGCCCCGTGAAAAGGACCACGAATACGACGTTGACCAGCATGGCGACCGTCTTTACATCCGATCCAACAAGGCTGGCCGCAATTTCCAACTGGTGTCTGCGCCCATCGCTGATCCCAGCCCGAAGAACTGGACGGTGGTGATTCCTCATCGCGAGAAAGTGATGCTCTCCGGGGTCGATCTATTTCGCGATTTTGCCGTCGTACAGGAACGCCAGGATGGCCTGCCTCAACTCCGTGTGGTGGACCTGAAAAATTGGAAGGGCAAAAAAATTGAGTTCCCTGAAGACACCTATGATGTCTTCCCCGCCGAGAACGCCGAATGGGTCACCACTCATTTCCGCTATGGCTATGAATCCTTGGTGAGCCCGCGTTCCACTTATGACTACGATGTCGCCTCCGGCCAAAGTGAATTGCTCAAACGCGCTGAGATTCCTGGAGGGTATGAACCTGCAGACTATGTGAGCGAGCGTCTCCAGGCCAGAGCGGGCGACGGCACCAAAGTCGCCATCTCACTGGTTTACAAAAAGGGCACAGTCTTGGATGGCAGCGCCCCCATGTTGCTTCAGGGCTACGGTTCTTATGGCATTCCCGAGGATGTCAATTTTTCCTCCTCCCGGCTGAGCCTGATGGATCGCGGCATGGTTGTGGCCATTGCCCACATCCGGGGTGGCGGGGAACTTGGCAAGCCTTGGCACGACGACGGCAAAATGATGAATAAAAAGAACACCTTCACGGATTTCATCGCCTGCGCCGAGCACCTCATCGCCAAAAAATATACATCAAAGGATCGGCTGGTCATCATGGGCGGAAGCGCGGGGGGCCTGTTGATGGGCGCAGTCACCAACCTGCGGCCCGACCTCTTCAAAGGCGTGGTCCTGCTCGTGCCCTTCGTCGATGTCATCAACACCATGCTCGATGAAACGCTGCCCCTCACCGTCTCTGAGTTCGAGGAATGGGGCAACCCCAAGGAGAAGGAAGCCTACCAGTACATGAAAACGTACTGCCCCTACACCAACATCGAGGCCAAGGATTACCCCGCCATGCTGGTCAAAACGTCCTTCAACGACAGCCAGGTGATGTATTGGGAGCCCGCCAAGTACACCGCAAAACTGCGCGCCCTGAAAACCGATAAGAACGAGCTGCTGTTCAAAATTAATATGAACGCGGGCCACGGCGGCGCCTCCGGCCGGTACGATCACCTCAAAGAAACTGCTTTCCTCTACGCATGGGTTTTGAAAACGCTGGGGAAATAGTGGGGACTGAACTTCTTTTGCGCCGCGATACTACTGCCAGATGTTTTTATTCTGTTAGTCTTCGTGTTTGATTTCTTGCCCCTGATTCCCAACGGGAATCCGGCATTTAGCCCAGACCACTTTGCAGTCACCCGACATGGAGTTCAATCTGGGTTGGGCTTATCGCCCTAGCTTGGGCAACAGTTTATCCAAGCCCGAACTGATTTGATAAACTAACGAATCAAGAAGGCGTCGAGACTTTCTACGCTCCCCTCTGGAATACCTGTCATGATTAATTTGGTCTCGTACCCGTCGTCGTCCAACCAGCAGCAGGGCACATAGATGCCTAGTTCGCGGAACGAAGCTTCAGGGAATTGATCCCAAGTTCCCGGAAGCTTCTTGCGCAGCGAGGACTTGAAAACATTTCCGTCGCCCCGTAGTGCTTCCTCTACTTTCCTTCCCTTTTCGAAGACCTCATAAGTTTCGCAAGCCGAGGTGCCTTCTGCTAGGTACGTTACCACTCTAACATTAATCATCCGTGAAAGCTTTGTCGCGTCATTCGCCAAACCATTGATCTCGTCCATACCAAGCCACCCCACGGAGCGGACGAGAACGGTCCACTGATGGTTTTTTAACCGAAATACCATCAGGTGAGGCAATTCAAGTTTCAGGGTTCGTCCCAGTAACCCGGTTTCCCGAACCCAACCGGGATATACCTGTGAGACTGCGGCGCAGACAGTTGCCGGATCGCTTTGGACAAAGGCCAGCGCCCATTCTGGGTGCCCTACAAATTCTCGAAAATCCTTAGCCCCGACCCTGCCCTGAATAGACTGCGTATTTTTAGCTTTGATATAGCCAACTGTGGATGTTGCTGCTTTGCCTTTCTTGACCATTGCAGATGCGAGAAGCATCGTCGCAATCTCTTTGGAGAATGGGCCGTGTACGGCGGTCTTCGCGGTCTGGCCACTTTCGGTGCGGGCCTTCGGATCCGCGCCCGCGTCGAGCAGTAACCGTACTCCATCCGGGTGCCCCCACTCCACTGCGGAGATGAGGGCAACAAACCCGTTTGGGCTTTTTGCATCGGCTCCAGCCCGCAGGAGAACCTTGCAGATCTGCAGGGAACCATTCGCGGCGGCGTCGATGAGCGCCTGTAACAAATGCTCCTTTGGGATTGTTGAACTGAGGACCGTCTCAATCAAGAGAAGGCTGCCCGTGGCCACAGCTAAATTGAGCGTGGAGTTAGGTTCGTCCTTAATCTCCTCACCCAATCGCGCTTTGAGGAGAGGAGTTGCAGCGGTTTGGATGGCCCGAGCAATTCCTTCATCCCATGGCTTGCCGATCAAACGCTCGTCGACCGGCTCATCTCCCATCAGGATTTCATACTCCTGAAATTGGGCACATATACCCTTCGGCTTTTCCGTTTCGGACTTACGTTTGGCCGGAGAAGAGATTGGGTTCCCTCCAAGAAGTTTGATAATCTCATTGTTTTCCTCAACTGTAGCGGCCTTTAGAGCCTTCTGCCTTTCCTCCTCGGTTACGAGAGCATTCAATATCCTTACAATCTCAATGTGACCATTCTCGGCCGCTGCGGTAATAGGCCCTCCGAGAATGTCTTCCGGAATTGATGCGCGGGCCCCGTTCTGGAGTAGAAAATTGAACGCCTCCAACTGGCCTCTGGAAGCGGCGTAGGTGAGCGGTGTACGGTAACCCGTAGGTTCCTCGATGTCCCAGTCCCTTGCCAAAAACATTTTCACGACTTCCATATTCCCCTCACCTGCTGCAGCAGTGAGAGAACTAGGCAGTCGCGGAAGCCTGTCCTTGGGAAGCGCCAGTTTCTTGAGCAATCGCCTGAAGGCGTGAAGTTCGTCTCTTTCTAAGATGGCACGTACACGCTCGTAGGAGTCGAGAACCACCCTTTTCATGGCCTCTTCTGCATCCGCCTTGTGCTCCAAATATTCTTTCTGCCATTGAACATCCGCCTCGCAGACTATCTGATAGGCCGCCGAGGCCGAATCCTCGCAAACTTCATCCCATTGACCTTTTGTCCGTCTCAGGAGGAATTCGGAATAAAGCGCCGAGGGGTTAAGGTTTGCGTATTGAATGGAGGCAAAGTACGCGGGACGCTGAGCAACCAACCCCAAGAGTGGAGCGTTGGCATTGGTGACGCTGAAACATGTCCCAGCATTGCCGGATCGGACTGAAAACAAGTCGATCCACGGGTATTGTGAATCGTCGTACAAAATGCCATAGACGCAATCCTGTGCATGAAGAAACAAACGTGCGGGCCAATTGGCTAGATAAGCAACGCGGATGTGTGGCCCCGCCGCGAAGCCTAGCGATTCCAGTTCCTGAAGGAGATGTTCAAAGGTTTCTGATTTGTCCAAGCTAACGCCCTCACGAACGGTGATGAGCGGGGTTTCGACTAACCTTGTGCGCGCTTTCTTTGGTTTTGCCATAGCTACAAACATCCATGTTCAATTCGGTCTAAATTTTGACGCTATGCCATGGATTCTGAGGCGTCAATCTCAGGCGAGCAATTAAGCCTAATGGGTTGCCGCAATACGATGAGGGCGAGTATCGAAATTACGATTCAACAAAGAGGGTGTGAAGATTCAATCACTTTCAGCAACGGCGGCGGTCAGCTTGTCCAGTGGTGGTTGAACTCGATGTTCCCCATTTTCTTGCCAGCAATGGGCTGCCCATCTAAATTCCTTGGCAGCCCCATGAAAACCATCCTCTCACTCCTTTTGTCGATTGCCTGCCTTCATGCTGCCGACGCACCTTCGCGATTTGGTAGGCCGTCGACGAATGCAGCGCCGGTGGCTGGGTTCAACAAGGGCGTGTTCGTGCCGCTCGATCACGAAGTCTTTGTCTGGGTGGGATCAGAGAACAGTGTCATTGAACAGGACCAAAGCTGGGTTGAAACCTATCTCGTCACTGCCCTTCAATCCGCTGGCAAGCAGGCCTTGGTTCGGCACATGGGCTGGGAGGGCGACACAGTCTACCGTCAGAACCGCATGGAGAACTGGGGTTCATGGCGCGAAAACCTTGCGGCGGTTGATGCCACCACAGTTTTAGTTTGGTACGGGTCAATGGAAGCCTTGCAGACTGGCAAAACCACCCAGGACTTCATCTTTGCTTATGAAAAGCTGCTCGATGAATTGAGTCAGCAAACCAAACGGCTGGTGCTAATCACTCCTCCGCCCTTCGAAACTCCGGCCTCTCTTTTGATCCCTGACCAAACCTCCCGCAATACAGTGCTGCAAGCTTATGTGCGCGAACTTCGCGCCTTGGCCGTGAGGCGCAATTTGGTGTTGATCGATTTATTCACGCCGCTGCTCAACCGCCCGCCCAACTCCCCCCGCCTGACGCGCGATGGTGTTCATCTCAATGCAAACGGACTAAAAGAAATCGCTCCATTTTTTCTAAAAGCCATGGGACTGAACCCGGCACCAAAAGTACAGGAGCAGATACGAGTGGCCATCTCCGAGAAAAATCAAATCTGGTTCGATACCTGGCGTCCCATGAACTGGGCCTTTGCCTATGGTGATCGCACCACCCAGCCTTTCGCCAAGGGCATTCCGCAGGAACGCCCCAGCTTTGAGGAGGAGTTGAAGAAATGGCGGCCGCGTTTGGACCATCAAGACGCCACCATCCACGCATTGCTCAGTGGAACGCCCCTGCCCGCCGCTTTGCCCGCCGAGCCTGCGCGCTCCGATCCGCCCGGCATTTCTCCCGAGGAAGAGAAAACCCATCTCAAATTGCGCGATGGTTTTTCCATCGATTTATTTGCCAGCGAGACCAACGGCGTGATTCGCCCCATCCAAATGCGTTGGGACGAGCGCGGCCGGCTCTGGGTGGTTTGCGCGCCATCCTATCCCCAATTACAACCGGGCGAAAAACCCAACGATTTCATTCTGGTGTTGGAGGATACCGACGGGGACGGACGCGCCGACCGCTCTTATCGTTTCGCCGAAGGTCTTAAAATGCCCATGGGGTTGGAGTTCGGTCCCGATGGCGTGTTTGTTTGTGAAAGCACAAAACTCGTTTACCTGCGCGATACTGATGGCGATGGACGTGCCGACGAGAAAACCATCTTGATGAGCGGTTTCGGCACGGGCGATTCCCATCAAAATATCAACTCCATCCGGTGGGGTGCGGACGGCCATCTCTGGTTCACCCAGGGCTACCACATCTGGTCCTATGTTGAGACGGCCACCGGAATCGTGGAGTTGAATCGCAGTGGCATTTGGCGTCTCGATCCGCGCACGCTCAAGCTCGAAAGTTATCTGAACGAAAATGCGGCTGGATTGAACTGTTGGGGTGCAACCTTCGATGATCACGGCCAGGTCTTCCATGCCAGCGGGGCCGATTTCTCCGTCTGGCACACCACGCCGGGGCTGATCCCGACGCTCCATCCCTTGAGTCTTGGCGACGGTTTTGCCCGCTCCAAAGGAAAATGCACCGAGCCCGAGTTTCTCGGCAGCAGTCATTTGCCAGACGATCTGCAAGGCGTCCTATTGAAGAGCATCTACTTCACAAGCCAGATAGGTCTTTACCGGTTGCGCGATGACGGGGCCGGTTTCGCCAGTGAAGATCTCGGCGATCTCGTTTCAAGCTCCAGCCCTGAGTTCCGCCCTTTGGAAACTCGCGTCGGACCCGATGGGGCCATCTACATCTGTGATTGGTTCAACCCCGTCATCGGCCATTACCAGGCCAGCTACCGCGATCCCCGCCGTGACCGCTCCCACGGCCGCATCTGGCGCATGACCGCCAATGACCGCAAGCTCTTGGTGCGTCCCAAGCTGGAAACCATGAGCGCGTCCGAGTTGATCCAACAGCTTCACTCTCCCGAACGTTGGAACCGCGACCAAGCCAAATTCCTCCTTTACCGCAAAGAGGCCACGACCGTCCTGTCCGCCATGAAACACCAAGTGAATCCGGCGGTTGATTCAGAAGCTTTCCTTTACGAATTGAGTGGAGTCCTTACCGCCCATGAAATCAGCGACGCGCGCTATATTGATCGCTTTCTAAAATCCGATGATTTCCGCTGGCGCGCCTGGGGTGCCCATTTGGTCGGCCTCTGGTCTGCTCGTCTACCTGATCCCTTGTCCTACCTGAGCCAATCCATCAACGACACCCATCCCCGCGTGCGCATGGAAGCCGTCGTTGCCGCCAGCACTGTGCCGACCAGTGAAGCCATGAAGCTTGCCACTCTCGTGCTCGATTCCCCCATGGACCCCTCTATAGAACATTCTCTGACCCTCTGCATTCACCAACTCGCTCCGCAATGGCGTGAGGATTTGGCCTCTGGAAAACTTGATTTTGGGGATCGTTATGATGCACTCGCACGCGTTCTTTCCACTGCGGGCGACACCAACGTGGTTGATCGCATGCGCGGCATTCTCAAGAGCGGAAAAGCAACCGGTCCTTCGCGTGAAAAACTCCTGGCTGTTCTCGTTGAGTTCGGCACCGCGACTGACCTGAAACTTGCCCTCCGCGAAGCCCCTGACGCCGAGCCCGTCCTTAATGCCATAGTGACTGTGGCCGAGCGCAACATGGATCGCGCCGATGCCGCAGTCGTTGGTCAACTGCTGCAAAGCAACTCGGCCCGCGCCCGCATCGCCGGGTGCAAACTGGCTGCCGCGTGGAACAACGATTTTAGCCAGTTATCCCGCATAAAACAGATGGTCACCGGCACCACCGTCCCTGAAGAACGCCAGGCTGCCATCGTGACGCTGGCCAAACTAAAGGGCAGGGAGGCTTGGTCCGAGATCGTGCCGCTCACACGTGATACCAATACCCAAGTCCGTCTCGCCGCCCTTACCGCTCTCGCCCGAGTCGATGCCAAAGCCACCGCGCACGAAGCCGCCCAAGTCTTACTTTCCGCCAAGACTCCGCCCGAGGCAGGCGTGGTCCTTGCACCATTCCAGAATATCAAAAACGGAGCCTCTCTTCTCACCGAAGCCATCACCGCCACACCTCCCTCCGTTGCCTCTGCCAAGGCAGCCCTCCAATGGATGGCCCAGTCCGGCCTTGACCATCCAGCATTGCTACAGGCCTTGAGAAAAGCGGCCCAACTAACCGGCAGCCAGACTGAGTACAGCGAAGCCGTCGTCAAACACCTGGTTTCGGAGGCCTTGGCCTCAGGCGATGCCGCTTCTGGCGCGCGATTGATCCGCAATGGCGAGATGTCCTGCCTCTCGTGTCACCGCATTGGGAGCGATGGTCCCGAGCACCCCCTCGGCCCGGACCTCAGCTCCATCAGCCGCGCCATGACTCCGGAGATGATTGTTGAATCGGTTCTCTGGCCCAAACGCCAGGTCAAGGAAGGTTTTCTTCTGACGGAAATCACCCTGAAGGACGGCACCCAATGGTCTGGTTTCAAAGCCTCCGAAACCCGCACCGAATTGAAACTCCGTGGCGTGGACGGAACCGAAACCCGCCTGCTAAAATCGAACATCCAACAACGCACCGACGCCGGCACCATCATGCCCGACGGCCTGACCGACACGCTCTCCCATCAAGAGAGGCTCGATCTCCTGAAATACTTGATCGCTCTTGGGAAATAGGTGCACGTGACGCGGTTGGGCTCCACGCCAAGCGGAATCAGCCACAGCACACACAACGAAAAACGTGCTTGATCGCGCCGGTGTTTCACGTGGCAAATGCCCGCCAAAACCCCGCTCCCTTCCAACACTGTGCGCTTGACTTTAGTCAGTCCAAACTGATGTCATATATATATATGAAACTAAGGCAACTCCTAGTCTTTGCCGCCTTATTGTGTATCTCTGCTTTTTCGGTCAAAGCAGCCTCCTCCGAATTACTCACCCGCGCACTGATTCCTGCCGCGGATCAACCTGTGGAAGCAGTCCTCGCCGGCATGAGCGGCACTGGGCGGTGGGTGGCTTTTCTTAGCAAAGCCGATGGCTTGGTCACCAACCGCCACAACGCCAGCGTCTGGGATGTCTTTGTCAAAGACCGACAAACTGATCTGGTGCAACTCGTCTCTGTCAATATCACCGGCACCAATGGAGCCAACGCCGATTGCGATGAAGTTTCCATCTCCCAAGACGGCCGCTGGGTGGTGTTCACCAGCGCGGCCTCAAACCTGATTCCCAACGATACCAATAGCCAAAGGGATGTGTTTGCGCGGGATTTGGTGGCGGGCACGACTTTTCTGGTCAGTGGAAATCCGGATGGATCAGTTGCAAATGGATCGGCCTCTAATCCGTGGCCGACGCCAGACTTCAGATTTGTCGTGTTCCTTAGCACCGGCAATCCGGTTGCGGGAATAATGGATACCAACGGGCTGCCCGATATTTTCATCCGCAATTTGATTCTTCAAAAGACTGAGGCAATCACTGTGGACTATCTTGGGAACTCCACTGCCTTCGACCGCTTAAACTCCTCTCTGCCCGTAATGGGGGAATCTCCACAGATTGTGGGGGTTAGTGATTCAGGGCGGAGAGTGGCATTCATTAGCGGTTCCCCGCGCTTAAATGCCGATTTCGCAACTACTCAGCAGGTTTTGCAACGCCTCTATGTACGCGACGTGCCGGAACAAACCAACATGTTAGCCAGCATTTTCCCTCTTGGGACATCTGGCTACGATGTCCACCAAGCTTTCTTCAGTGCGAACGGATTCACAGTCAGTTTTAGTAGTTTGGGTTTTCGTAACACCGCACCTGTAGTGGCTTGGCGCAACTTGACGGAATCGGAATCCATCAAGCTGATTCTACCTAGCCGGAGTTTCAGCACCTTGATTGATTTTCAAATGAGTTCCGATGCCGAGTGGCTCACATTTCAGTTCAGGGACAAAACAGGCCTGTGGCTTTACCGGAGGTCTGATCAATCCTCCACATTTTTGAGCAATAATTTGGCTGTTGGCCCGATTGTTCACCATAAATGGCAGGGAAATGCCCTGTTTAGAAGCCGCGCTACCCTCACTTCCAACACTACTAACGTGACCGTTGGGTCCGGTGAGGTTCTTGTGCGCGATTTTGAAAGCCCGGGTGAAGTGGTTTTCAGCACAGATGGCTCTTTCGCTGTGTACGAAACCAACCGTCAAGGTCGCATCGAAATCAGGACATCTGGCGAAGATGGAGATCATCCCTTACTTGTCCTCGAATCGGGTCCCATGTACTTGGGAGGAGACGCCCCAGTCATGACCTTGCCGTTGTCCCTGAGTGCCGATGGTCGGTTTGTTTTATACAGCAGTATGGCCTCCAACTTGACTGGCAGTGACACCAACGGTTGGGGTGACTTTTTTGTTTATGACAGTCTCGTTGGTTCGAATATTTTAGTGACCGTCGGCATAGATGGCCAGCCTGCTTCGGGCCAGCACCAGAGCGGATGTCTCTCGACTGATGGACGAAAGGTGCTCTTCATCAGTTCGGCCACAAACTTGGTTGTGAATGATACCAACGGATGGCCGGACGTCTTTCTGCGGGATATTGTGGCTGGCACAACGCGCAAACTGACCGGAAAATTTAGTGTGCCCGTGGTTCAAACGCCTGCGCTTGTTCGTTGGGCTCCTTACCTAAGTCCAGACGGTCGGTATGCTGGGTTCTCTTCTTCTATTCACGACATGATCGAAGGAGACGCATCGACAGTTCCCGCACTGTTCGTTCAGGATTTGCAGACGGAAGGCGTCTGGTTGGTCGCCAGTAATGGCCTTTCACCCAGTTTCGCCTTTGAGACGCTAAGTGTGACTTCTGGCCCGATTGTTACTTATGCTGGTTATACTGGATCTTCAACCACTCGATCCCGAACCATTTTTCGTGCCGACTTGGCTCAAGGCAAAACGGAGGCGATTTTGGAGACGCAAAGCTACCCACTCGCCAGTGCGAATGGTATGACTGTGGCTGGCCGCGGCCAAGTCACCAACAATGTGACCACAATCTCTGCGATACTTTGGACGAACCTTGCCGGGACATCCGGTTCCTTTCCTTCCACTGTGGTTCCGGGATTTGACAAAACTGGTCAACGTCTGCAATTGACCCGGGATGGTCGATGGTTGATTTTTACGACCGCTGAGGCGTTGGTGCCGGAAGATTTAAACACGAATTTGGATGTTTATGTCGAAGACATCACGACCACCAATGCCCCAGTTTGGGTGAGTCAGACTGAGGACGGAAGAAATTTGGACGGCGATTGTCTCTGGCCCTGTGCCAGTCAGGATGGCTCATGGGTGGCGTTTCGCCGAAGTTTGCCCAGTCCTCGCCAATTTGATTTGTATCTGCGGAATATTCGGGGGAACAAGCTCTTAAAAATAACCCAGCAAACATCCAGCAATCATGATCTGCTGGGTGGTTTGACTCCCACAATTTCCGACGATGGCAACTTCATGGTGGCGGGCGATTTCATTTCAACAGAAAGCATGGAGAATACGCCGATAAATCTTTTTGCCTTTCTGGCTGCGGCCGAGGGGTCGGATAGCGATAAGGACGGGCTTCCCGATGATTGGGAAATGGCTAATTTTGGCAATCTCGGGGAAGATGGTGCAGGTGATGCCGATGGTGACGGAGCCAGCAATCTGCTTGAGTGGAAAACTGGAACAGATCCTAAAAGCGCTCAATCGCGATTAGGACTTAATTTTGCGGTCTCCACCAACCCGACCTCGCTTATTTTAACTTGGTCGGTCCCGCCCGGGCAAAATTGGTCCCTTGAACGTTCGCCCACTTTCTTGCCGACAGTTTGGACGACCATAAGCAACCCCCTTCGCCAGGGTCCTGGCCCAAACGATTGGAGATTTGAAGCATTCGAAGAGGGGGGAAGCTCATTTTTTCGACTTGTTGCCAAGCCTTAAGCATTCTCTATGAGCCATCACAAACAAAATCAAGCAAGTGGGTTCACTCGACTGGATTTGCTGGCCATCGTTGCATTGACCAGCCTTCTGGTTTTGTCAATTGTCCCAGCCATTGGCAAATCCCACGCGAGTGTCCTGAGTGCAGGCTGCCTGAATAACAAGCGACTACTCATGCAGGCATTTCTTCTTTATGCTAATGAAAATGACGGCTGGTTTCCTCCAAGTAATATTTATGCGAGCAGAGGATGGGTCTCAGGGAATGTGAACAACTTTCCTGAGGCAACCAATTCGATGTTTCTCACCTCGCCGTCGTATTGTGCGCTGGCACCTTATTTGGGGGGTAAAGCAGCGCCCTTTAAATGCCCTGCTGAAAACAAATTATTTACGTCCGGAACACGAAGTTGGAAGGCATTGCGCAGCGTATCGATGAATGCCTCCGTAGGTACGATGGATCCCGGTTTTAAAAAAGCTGCTATTAGCCCATGGTTATCTTACAAATCATTTTACAGTTACGGAAGACTCAGTGATGTAGTTAACCCCAAGCCTTCAGATCTTTGGGCGATTCTTGACGAAGCCTCCGATAGCATCAATGATCCCGTATTCGCATTTACGGGCCCCGGTGAACCGATAAGGATCTTTGACTGGCCCGCGACATATCACGATTTTGGCGCAGGATTTGGATTTATGGATGGTCACGCTGAAATTCATTCTTGGCAGACTTCAGTAATGATCACCCCCAATCCCGTTACGGTAATAAGTTTTACTACTAACATCGACCATGCATGGCTGAGCGGGCACGGCACCGCACGAATTCCTCTAAACCCTTAATTTCGTGTTCTAAGATAAGCAGGATTTCATTGCTTCACTCGGCTTGTCTTCACCGTGGTCATCTCGCCGTAGCCGGTGGGCCATTTGGATTCGATGATGGTTTGGCCAACCAACTCGGCGTCGCCCAGTGTCGAGTTCCAATCGGATTTGAGACGTTCCTTGGCGTCGACGTCGACTTTGAGATGGTAACGGCGTGAAGGCAGGGAGGACGGGCCGCCATGCGCCGCGCCCTTTAAATGGCAGCTTTCCGTGGTCGAAAATAATCTCAAAATATTTTGAGGGTCGGACACTCTGTGTCCTATGGAGTGTTTTAAGATCACGGGAATATGTACACCAATATCATTGACCTAGACGAACGTAAACCCAACAGCAACAACATCCTCGCCAATCTCCCGGATAAGGAT
>JANYDC010000049.1 GCA_025359965.1 Pedosphaera sp. | reverse complement strand
ATCCCATCCCGAACTCGGCAGTCAAACACACCCTTGCCAATGGTAGTGGTTCTATAGGTTCCGCGAGAGTAGGTAGCCGCCAGTTTATTTCACCCCAGTCCCGCCCCCAGTGCCAACGCACCGGTGGCGGGACTTCTTTTTGCCTCTGAGTGCTTGTTCAGAGCGGGTTTCTTGATGCGGGCAAGAAACCGTTTCAAAATAATTGATGATTTCGGCCTGAATCAGTCGCCCAAGAACTCCGGGGAGCATCTTTTTGAAGTGATCATGCGTCGGTATGAAAACCGGTCCACCATCATGACCAGCAATCGGCCATTGGAGGAATGGGGCAAACTTTTGGGCGACGTGCCCACCACCGGCGCGATCCTGGATCGTTTCTTGCACCATGCCCAGACCATCGCCATTCTAGGTCGGAGCTACCGACTCAAAGACCACGCCGCTGTTGCCGGAAAACAGGATAAAAGCAAAAAGGCGAAATCCAAGTCCAACGAACCTTTTGCCGCAAAGCCGACGAGCTGAATGCCTCGCTATCCGGTTCTGCTCGTTTTATTTGGTTGCAGATATGAAAAACGCTCGATTTTCACCACGAATCGACCATGTTGACTGTGTGAGCATCGACGCAGAAAATGCAGTGCATGGGGCAATCGCTCGCTAGCAGGTTCGGAGGAGATTGACGTGTTTCGAACTATGATACCGAACGGAAAGCAGCGACTCTTAAACCGTGATGGCTATACCCTGATCGAGTTGCTTGCTGTGATGTTTATAATGACCCCCGCAACGGTGGCGTACGCGACAGTCACGAGGGGTCACGGGATTGGAATGGGGATCGTTGCCGCATTCATTGGTGGAGCGGTAGGTTTTGGGATTGTCGCATTTTTTTATCGCTGGTCGTGGGAACGCGATAAGGCAAAGTTGGGAAAATTGAGGGCGGATTACGGAGGGATATACAGGGTCCTAACGGGTCCACATGACAACCAGCCGACGATTATGTTGGAAGGGGCCGAGATTAGGACGGGAGATTATGGCTGGGAAGCAGCGCCTCTTCCAGCCAAGAAGGATGGGCTGGTTTACTTGCAAGGGTTGACGCCCGATTGGCGCACGGTATGGCATGCGGGATTTCATCCAAACGAAATCGAGCGGATATGCCCGAAGCCAAGTTCACAATATGACCACTGGGTTCCTTACAGGGTGAAGGCGCCAACCGACCCCTGTCCTTTCCCCATCCAACCACGGGAAACACCATCCATGGAGCGCCCGCATCATAGTGGACTTTATTTCCAGGCCTACCCGCAACCACAAACCGGCAAAATGGTGAAGGTTAAAAAACCATTGATTGAATCAATAAACCTGATATGAACAAATTGCCTGAGAGTGGCTGGTTTTGATTCGCGACCCCGAATGGCTAGTTTTGAATTGACCGGTGACAAAATCTTTTTCCAAGAGCCGTACGTCATTCTTTCCCTGGCGCAGGCTGGAGAGGCTCACAAAGGAGCAGATTCCTTCACTCATATCGTGGGTGGAAAACACCGTTTTTGAAAACCGGTGCGGAGATCATGGAAGGAGCGGATTCCAGACTTTTTCGAAATCAAAGGTTTTGAAATCTTTCACATTGGCGGTTGCCAGCTTGGTGACGGCGTGATGACGCAAGGTTAGAGCCAATCGGGCGTCGATGATCTGACGAAAGCCCGCCTTGGTGTTTTTTGCCCAATACCAGAGTTTTTGGGAGATTTTAGGGTCATAGTCGACGCATCGCCAAAGCGGGTTTTGTTTGAGTGCCTGGCAATGGCCCGCCGCTCCAGGTTGGTATCAGCAGTGCGCATTATTTTTTCGATTGAAACGCTGTTCAATTGCGTTTGCTTCCGTTTTGACGGTAGCGGGATCAACTAAATGCCCGCCGCTGCCCCGCAGCATTGGCATGGTCCAGAGTTTGCGGTTCGTTTCTACGTCGGCACAGCTTTGGACGTAGATATCCATTCCGCGACGGATCAATTCCGTCACGGATACATCTCGTTGTTCGGCGATGCGCTTCAAATGTTCCAACAAGGGTAGCGGCAGTTGGATTTGCGTTCGCGCCATGACACCAAAGTAATGTAGGAGTGTTTTTGTTGTCAATTCCCTGACAGGTCTGAGTGGAGAGGGCGGCACGGTGGCACCGGCGAAACGAATTGTTTGAAAGCATGGGGAGCATTTCAATTCCTTCATTCCTAATGACTCGTCCACTTCAATTAAGCTTCGTTGGATTTTTCGAAAGCAAATTTCTGATCCAAGGGCTCTTGGCGATGTCGAATACGGATTTGCCTTTGGTGTCCTTGAGTGTGGGGCTTAGGCCGAACGAAAGTAATTCTTGGATGATTTGTTGCTGGGCGGCTTTTGCCACTTCCGAGCCACTTCCGCCACGGCCGGTGTTTTGTACGGCTAGATGAAAGGGTGTGGAGCCTGGTTTGTTTTTCAGCTTCGCATCACTTCCTCGTGCGAGAAGGTATTTAACAGCGTCGGCGCATCTTGTGCGGACGGCGCGGTGCAGGGGAGAGGCACCATTTTTGTCTTGAGCATTAATTTTGGCTCCAGCGTCGAGCAGGCATTGAATGGTTCGTACTTGTTTTTTGGGATTCCAATCGGGGCCGTTCATGTAGCCGTCCGCAGCGTAGTGCAATGGGGCGCTTTGACGATGGTTGGCAATCGAGTTTGGATTGGCACCGGAAGCCAGTAACAACTGGACAATCTCGACTCGGTAGCCGGCAGCGGCCAGATGCAACGCAGTGTCTCCTACGTAAATCCAGTGAAAGATTTTTGAATCGTATAAACGGGCCTCTGTGATAAGTCGATTTGCAAGGCTTGGGTCAGCCTTCAGCAATTCCTTGGCCCTCGGACGATCATCATAAAGTATGGCTGTGAGAATGGCATCCATGGACGTGTTCTATTCGAGTGAAAATCGAGCGTCTTCCTTTTTCGGTCAACAATAAAGTTAAACGAATGGTGATGCGGGACGATGCCTTTTGGTGAGACATGCCGCGATCCAAAGCATCGCGGGCACCTAAATCTAATATCCTTTTCGGGTCACCGTTTCGGGCGAAAGATCATGGCCTTTTTGTCGGTGCCGTCGACTTCGACGCTGTATGTTTCCACGGCAGGGTCGTCGCGCAGCATGCTGTGAACGATGCGGCGATCGAAAGCGCTGAGCGGTTCCATTTCCACGATATCGCCGAATTTGCGGACTTTTTCGGCGGCCTCGCTGGCTCTTTTCAAGAGTGCGTCGCGGTTCTGGGTGCGGTAATTGCCGACATCGACCATGACTTTGGGTGCGGTGGGGTCCTGACGGAAGATGATGCGGTTGGTCAGATACTGGAGGTCGGTCAGGGTCTGGCCTTGTCGGCCAATCAGACGACCGGGATCGTCCGTCTGCACTTCAAGGAGCAACCCATCGTCCAGCGGGTGCTCGATCACGGTGACGGTGAATCCGAGGTGCCCCAGGATCTGGGTGAGGATTTCTTTCGGTGCTGCAGCCATATGTTGGATGGAATGAAAGGTGGATCAGGATTTTTTGCGGGTCGCGGCCGGGAGTGCTGCTGTTTCAGGCGGCGGCGTGCGGGTGATCTTCATCTGAAGAATAGAGAGCAGATTTTGGGCGGTCCAATAAATGGTCAGACCGGTGGAAAAATTATATAGGAACACCATCATCATGAGGGGCATATACTTCATGATGCGTTGTTGGGCGGGATCCACACCGGGCGAGGGAGGGGTGATGTTGGCCTGCCAGATCATGGTTGCGCCCATGAGAAGGGGGAATGGATTGATGGGGAAACCGGCAATCATCGCAATGGTATCAGGCTGGCTAAGGTCGTGCGCCCAGAGGAAGGGTGCTCCGCGCAGTTCTATAGCACTTTGTAACATTCTATAAAAACCGAAGAACACAGGGATTTGCACCAGCATGGGGAGACATCCAGCCACGGGGTTTATCTTATGCTCCTTCATGAACTCGCCGAGCTTGGCCTGGGCTTTGGCGGGTTCGGATTTGTACTTCTCCTGGATGGCTTTCATCTGAGGTTGAAGTGTTTGCATGCGCTTCATGGAACGCGTACTGGCAGTGGTCAGAGGCCAGAAGATGAGTTTGATACAGACCGTGATGCCTACGATGGCCAAACCGTAGGCCAGGCCCAGGGCGTGGAGTCCGTTGAGCGAAAGCAGAAGCGATTTTGCGAAAAAGCCAATGAATCCATCAAAACCCATGACCAAGTCGACTTCGCGACCGAGGCGCGACAGGGTGTTGTATTCTTTGGGGCCAGCGAACAAATCGAAATCCTGTTTGAAGGCCTGGCTGGGTGGGATGGTGACTTCGGGATAGGCCAGCGAGGTCTGGTACCCGTAAGGCGCGGTGAAGGCTTTGGGATAGTCGGCAATTTCACTGGCGGTTGGGACCGCGAGGTCCACCCGCCGACCCACCACAGATTGGGCGGGAACCACAGGGACACCGATCATGGTGAAAAATTGATTGTGCACAGCGGCCCATTGCACATTGGATGATCCGCCAGTGTAGGTTGTACGGGGTTCTCCGCCGAAGAAAATGAAGGTTTTGTTGAGGAACCAGGATTCCACAATACGTTCGGCACTCGTCCCGTTGTACCATTCAAAACCGAGATTCATATTCTCGTTTCGCACGCTCATCGGGGTGGATGTACCAATGACGACCTCGCGTGCGGGCACGGTGATGGCGTCACCACCCGAATTTTCCAGCCTCAGAGAGACTTTAAGCAGGTAATTGGTGGAAAAGCGGTATTCTTTGACCGCCTTGAGGCCCGAAGGAAGGGTCTTTTCTGCGCGTACCCCCAGATTATTGTCCAGTTTAAAGAGTTTGTAGACGCCATCGCCAGTCACGGATTCAGGCCCTATAAGGGTCATGGCGGGGACGGGAGCCTTGGCGTTCAGAGTGGCCCACTTGTTGGTGTCGACGGCTTTGAGGCCGACAGTTTCCGGATATTTTTTGAGGGCGATTGTCTTCAAACCGCCGCCGCGTGAGGTGAAAACGTAGCGGGCATCGTCGCTCTCAACGGCCAGGGTTTCCTCCTTAACTTCGGTGGCGCCGGCCGACTTGGCCTGGCCGAGTTGTTTGAACGCCGGATTGTCGAGGTTTTGGGTGCCGTTGGAAGCTGCGGCAAAGGTCGTGACCGTATTGGTTGGGCGTGGTGGAAGGATGATCGGGGGGAACAACTTGTTCGTCAGCGGAAACCACGCGAGCAGCAGCGCCAGGGAAAGCGCGATAATGAGGAGTGTTTTTCTATCCATGGAAAGAACCTAAAATTGGAGTAACGCCTTAGATCGAGCGATGGGGCAGGGCGTTGGTTGGCACGGGGTCATGACCGCAGCCGCCCCAGGGATGGCAACGAGCCAACCGTTTGGCGGCGAGCCACCCTCCGGCAAAGGGCCCGTGGCGGATAATCGCCTCCGCTGCAAAGTGCGAACATGTGGGGGTATAACGGCATCCTGATCCGGCACCGCCCAAGGAGTGTAGCAGGGGGGAACCTATTTTTTGGTACAGGCCAATCGCCGCGAGAAACAGCCTGCTGAAAACAAAAGAGGCTGCCTTGCCAGCTTTTTGCAGTAAACCGCCGGTTAAACGTTGATTTGAAAGGAATTTCATTCCTTAGCCTTTGAACAGGCGCGCACTCCTTAACAGGTGGAGAAGATCGGCCTCCACAGTTTGGAAATCCTTATGTGCTATGGAAGGCCGGGCGACCACGACTATGTCGACGGTTTCAGTCAGCTCGTGACGATGCACCCGGAAGGCTTCGCGCACCCAGCGGCGGGAACGGTTGCGGACCACGGCGCAGCCCACCTTGCGGCTTGTGACGACGCCCAGACGGCAATCGGACCCTTTTGAGGAGGCCCAATTGAGGACCAGGGTGCCGTGGGCAAGGCGGCGGCCCGTTGTTTTCAGGCGCGCAAAATCTCCCGAGGCGATCAGCCTGCGTGATCGCCCCAGCGAGAACGGACGAGAAATTGCTTCGGGCATGAGAGCCGCCCGAGGATTATACCGGGGTCAGGCGTTTACGACCCACCCGGCGGCGATTGGCGAGGATGCCCTTGCCGCTCTTGCTCGAGTTACGATTCAGAAACCCGTGCTGGCGAGCCCGGCGAATTTTTGACGGTTGATACTGGCGTTTCATGTTAAATCTTCCCGTTGCCAGAACTGACGTCCAAGTGCACGTTCATGGGCAACCGAGCCGGGGACATTACCACGCATCCAAAAAGTGTCAACGCCCGCTGTTTAGTTTTATCATCTGCGGTGTTGCTTTGAAGGGGTGGGGTGGTTAAGTTTCTCTTATGTCAACTCCTGAGTTAACCACGATCCAACTCGCCCAAGGCTGGGGTGATCCACCTCAGACCGGTCAGACTGTAACCGTGCATTATAGCGGTTTTTTGGCTGATGGCACCCTGTTTGATTCCTCGGTGGATCGCGGCGAGCCTTTCGCATTTGTGCTGGGGACCGGGCAGGTGATTCAGGGCTGGGATTTGGTTTTGGCGCGGATGTGTGTGGGTGAAAGGATTAAGGTCATTATTCCTGCCGAGCTGGCCTATGGACCAACGGGGTACCCCGGTGTGATCCCTCCCAATGCCCCGCTTACCTTCGACGTGCACCTTATTTCCATCCAATAAATCAAGTCTTCGCACGCCGAAAATCGTTTTCGTGTCATCATGCCTGCGGCAAGCTCTGTGTGCGGGTGTTTTGCTGGGGTATTACCCGGTCTGGAGCGGTTCGATCCCCCGTTTCGCGGAAGTTTGCATTTCGTCACATTTTCCTTGCGAAAATTCCCGTGGCTTGGTTTGATCACCCTTGTTCCCAAACAAATATGTGCTACTGCCATAGCTATAACCTTGGCGACGCTGTGTCTCAATGTGCGTCGCGTGGGTGCGTGATGCGCCTGACACACGAGGCGTTACGTCAAGGATCACCCCTAGGGCAATAGACACGATCCAAGAACTCGTATGCGAAATAAACAAACCGTCGGTCTTGATCCACAAAGTGGCTCATCTCCGGCAAAATCCCCCTCCTTCTTGCGGGCCCTTGCCGCAATGAGGTTTACGGGCACGCGCTTTAGCCGTGTGCTCGCCGGTGCGCTGGGCGCCGGGCTCATGGCCGGAGCCGTATCGCACGCCGCGACGTACTCCAATAACTTCAACGCCAGCCAGGGCGATGTGACGTTGGTCGGCTCCGCCAAATGGGTGGCCACCGGCGGCGACACCGATTCCGGCTATGTGAGTGTGACGGACGCCGTCGGCAGCCAGCAGGGCATGTTGGTGCTTCCTGAGTTTACCAGCGGCGAAAACGTCAGCGGGTTCAAAGCCACATTTAAGGTTCGCATCGGCGGCGGCAGCTCGCGTCCGGCTGACGGTATGGCCTTTGCTTTCAGCAGTGCCATTGATGACACCACCACCTACGGTGAAGAAGGACCTTCTGGTGCGGCCCTGATCGTATCTTTCGATACTTGGGACAACAACGGTTCCGACACCGCTCCCGCCATCGACGTCAAAGTCAACGGCAACGACGACGCCTCCATCGTTTCGACTACTTATCTGGGTGGTCAGCGCGAAGGCGGCCGTTCCCGTCCGGGCGCTGTCTACAAGGATTCCAACGGCAACGACGTTGACTTGATCACCGACGGTGCGGGCAACAACGCATTTGTCGATATGAGCATCGAAGTGAAGGACAACCTCCTGAACGTGTTCTACAAGGGCTTCCAGCTCGTGAAGAACACCGTGGTGGCCTTCACTCCGACTCCTGGCCGTTTCGCTTTCGGTGCCCGTACCGGTGGTGCGAATGCCAACCAGTGGATCGATTCACTCAACATCGTGACCTATGAGATTTCGCCTGGCGTCGCCGGGTTTGCCATCACCCCTGATGGCTTCTCTTTCTCATTGAAAGACGCGGGCGGTCGTGTGATTGATCCTGCCACGGTGACGGTCCGGCTCAACGGAGCGAATGTGACTGTTGTCTCCGGCAAGGTTGACGACACCATCTCCGCTTCCTATGTGTCGCCCACCATCTTCGCGGCAAAATCTTCGCAGACAGTGGACATCACCTTCAAACACTCGGGCACCACCGGTGCTCCTGTCTCGAAGACTCTGTCGCTCACTGCAAATGTGGCTGACTACGTCGCCCTCGACGTGGCTGACATCGTGCCTGACGCCAAGGTCAACAAGAACAGCGGCGGTTTCAACACCCTCATGCGCCGCGCAGCTGCGAATGCTGGTTTGGCCAACACAACCGCCCGTGTTGAAGGTCAACTCCGCAACACCCTTCTGGAAGGTGCTACTGGGCTTCCCTACGAAGATTTGACTGATCCGACGATGGTCGGGGTTGGCCAAACCAACGTGGCAGGCAAGCAGAGCCGCTTCACGGTGGACGTCCTGAACATGGACCAGAACGCCGCTGATGCCGGTATCTTTAACGCAGCCTCGGCCACCTATCCTTACCCTGAAGTACAATTCCCCGGTGAAGATCCTTCGATTGACGGAAATTCGCTGGAAAATATGGCTGGTGAATTCATCACCTATCTCGCACTGCCCCAGGGTATCACCCAGCTCGGCGTCAACAGCGACGACGGTTTCGTGGTGCAAATCGGAGCTGATCCCCGCTCACCGCTGGCCAAAGTGGTCGGCCAATTCGAGGGTGGTCGTGGTTCCTCCGGCACCGAAGGAACACTGTTCTACGTCTACGCCCCGACCGCTGGTGTTTATCCCACACGCGTGATCTGGTACGAAGGCGGCGGCGGAGCGAACCTTGAGTTCTACAGCAAATCATCTGACGGCGTCCGTCATTTGGTCAACAACCGCGCCGATGCCGGAGCCCTTAAAGGTTATCTGAACACGATCGGTTTCACCCCCACCTCGCCTGCCTATTTTGCCGGTGGTTCCCCTAACAACGGTGATATCGTCAGCCGCACTCCCACCTTCCGCATGCAATTGACCGATTCCGGTTCGACCGTGGTGCAGGGAAGCATCAAACTGTCATTCAGTGGTGCAGTGGTTACTCCTGTGATCAGCAAGGCCGATGGCGACACTGTCATCACTTACGCTCCTCCTTCACAATTGCCCTACGGCACTGACTACACCTTGAAATTGACTTGGTCTGACAACGCCTCCCCTGCCAACCTGCATACCAACGAAGTGGCATTCAGCACTGGCGGCGGCGTGGTTCACAAAAAATTCAACGGAGTGAATGGCGGCAGCTGGAACGACCTGTTCGCCAGCGACGTTTACAAGAACAACACACCTGACCTGGTTGAAGAGCTTCCCTCTCTCGAACATGGCCAGTTGGATGATAACTATGGCAGCGAATTGCTTGCTTACTTCACTCCCGACCACGACGACACGTACAACTTCTACGTCTCAGCTGATGACGGTGTGGCCATGTGGCTCTCGACTGATGAAAGCCCGGCGAACAAGGTGATGATCGCCAACAACAGCGGTTCATGGAATGGTTTCCGTGAATATGTGGCTCCCAGCTCAAACGGCGGCGATCCTGTCGCGCAGCGTAAATCAGCCGGCATTGCCCTTAAAGCCGGTAAGAAATACTTCGTGCAGGTTGTGCAGAAAGAAGGCGGCGGCGGCGACCACGTTTCCGTGGGTTTCACCGACCTGACCACCAAGACCACCATTGCCAATGGCAGTGGACCTATCTCCAAACAGGTTAGCCCGTTTGTAGGTGCTGCATTTGACGTGGCTCCCCAATCGCTCACCCGTTCCAAGGGAACCTCTGCCTCATTCAGTGGGCATGTCCTTTCGGCCACCGCCGGTGGATTCACCTATCAATGGAATCGTAACGGCGCTCCTATTGTCGGTGCTACCGAATCCAGCTATACCAATGCTGCTGTGACCTTCCCTGGTGACAACGGTGCCAAGTATACACTGGTTGCGACCACGGTTGATGCACCCATCACTTCCTACACCAGCCCCGAAGCCACCCTCACGGTCATTGATGACAACACTGCTCCCGCTATTCTGGCGGTTTCGGCAGCCACTACACATAGCGTGTCTGTGACATTCAGCGAATCCCTCGTCGGTGCAGCTGCCACCACTATTGGCAGCTACAGCCTGAGCGGTGGATTGACCATCACTGCGGTTACCGGCGGCGGGGCATCCTACACCCTGACCACCACCGAAGCACTCGTCGAAGCCACTACCTACACTCTCACGGTTAACGGTGTGGCCGATGCTGCTGGCAACGTGACAGCCAATGCGACCAAGACCTTCAAGCCCACCTTCGGTGCCGGCTTCGTCAAGGTTGAACGCTTCGACAACATTGGTGGCACCCCGGTGTCCAACCTGACTGACGCCCAGAGCTATATCGACAACAATCCTGACGCGGTGACTTACATCCCCTCGTTGGATTATCGCCCGAACTTGGACAGCTACGGTGCACGCCTGACTGGCTACATTGTGGTTCCAGCCAACGGTGATTATCGTTTCTTCATCAGCTCTGACGACGCTTCGCAGTTCTTCCTCTCCACCGATGACAGCCCGGTCAACCTATCGGCCGGCCCCATCGCTGAAGAAACCGGATGCTGCCATGCGTTCCTTGAACCTGATGATGCAAACGTCGGCACGCTCACTTCCTCACCTGTGACCTTGGTCGGTGGCAAACGCTACTACTTCATGGCTCTTGTGAAAGAAGGCGGCGGCGGCGATTTCATCTCGGTCGCATGGCGCGTCGAAGGCGACACCTCCCCGGCGGCGAATCTTCGCCCCATTGGCGGCAGTGCTATTGGCTCCTTCGCTGATCCAGTCGGACGTTCTGTGACGATCACACAAAATCCGGCCAGCGTCAGCGCTGTCCAGAACAAACCCGCCTCGTTTACGGTTGCAGCAGATGTTGCTCCTGTGGGTGCTGGCGTTGGTTATCAATGGCAGCGCAAACTGAGTGCTGAAGCGAGCTTCAGCGACATCGCTGGTGCAAACGCAGCCACCTACAACATCGCCAAAGCAGCGGATACCCTCAAAGACGCACAGTTCCGCGTTGTGGTGTCCACCTTGGCTGGCGTAAGTGCCACTTCCACTGCAGCCACCCTGTCCATTGACTTGGATAAGGTCGCACCCACAGCAACATTGGGCAGCGTTAAGCGTCTGACTGGAGTTGAAATCGGTGTTAACTACAGCGAAGACGTCGATGGCGCCTCTGCATTGGCCTTGGGCAACTACGCCATTAACAAGGGTACTATCACCGCAATCCGCTTGGCTGGCACTCATGGTGCCGTCCTGACCACCACCGGTCTGGCCGATAACGACACCTTCACCGTCACCGTTACGGGTGTGAAGGATCTGTTCAGCAACGCCATGTTGGCGACTGCTCTCCAGGGAAAAGTCAGCAACCTCCGTTGGGTGCAAATCGGAGCTAACAAGCTTCCATTGGTCATTGATCCTGATGTGGTTCCAAGTAGCGACAAAGACTTCGATCTGTTCAGTGGAGGCAATGGCTTCTGGGGAACTTATGACGAAGGCGTGTTCGTCTACGAGGAAATCACTGGCGACTTCGACCGCAAGGTCCGGGTTGAGTATCAAGATCCTTCCTCCAACTGGGCACGTTGCGGTCTGATGGCTCGCGTGGCCACGGACGAACTGGTCACAGAAGCAGAATCGGTTGACAAGCCCTTCAGCCAATACCAACAAATCTTCGTCGATCCGACGATTAAATATGATGGTACTGCTGGCAACAACAGCTTCGAAGCCAACCGCCGTAAAGCTCCAGGTGCATCGACCGACAGCACCGGCCTGACCGGCACGAAAGCTCCTCCCTACCCGAACGCCTGGATCCGTATGGCACGTGTGGGCACCACACTCAACCTGTACCGCAGCGATGACGGCGCCACCTGGGTCCAGATGGGCAACATCGATACCGACACCACGTTCGCTCCGGCACTCCCGGCGACGTTGCTGGTGGGTATGATCTACTCGCCTGAGAACGGCAACATCCCCGAGAACAGTGGCCTGCGTAAGCAGTACGTGGCGAAGTTCCGTTCCTATGGTCCTGTGGTTACTGATGGTGGTCAGCCAAACATCACTACCTCATTCGTCGGTGGTGTGTTGAACATCTCCTGGGCTCCTGCAGGTGGCACACTGAAATCGTCTGACTCGGTGAACGGGCCATACACCACGGTCGTTGGCACAGCCAACCCAGCGGTGATTTCCCCTGCCGCAGCGGCCAAGTTCTACCGCGTGGAGAAGCCATAACGAACCTGTCGCCCCAGGGCGGCTAGTTCCCTAAATCACGAAGAGGCCGGACGAAAGTCCGGCCTCTTTCTCTTTGCACGGATGGAGCGGCGGCCCTACGCTTTTGCCACATGATCCCGCCTCAATTACGCCCGTTCCTGACTATTCTGGCCTTGTTGTTTGGATCGCTTCCCGCAGTCCATGCCGCCCCACTCCTGCAGTCCCTCCCTGCGTCCGCCACCGGTTTGGATTTCACCAATCGGCTTGCAGCCGAACGCGGAATGACCAATCAAGTTTTATATAACGGCTCCGGGGTTGCGGCAGGGGATGTTGATGGTGATGGGCTGGCGGATCTGGTTTTCGGCAATTTGGGTGGACCACCGCAAATGTTTCGAAACCTTGGCGCTTTCAAATTCACCAATGTCACAGTTGGGTGCGGTTTAAAGGATGCGGTGTCGGACTCAACGGGTGTTTGTCTTGTAGATGTGGATGGTGACGGCGATTTGGACCTTATCTTCAATACCTATGGTCGCGGAACGTATCTGTACTTGAACGATGGCCACGGAATATTTTCACTGCCTGCCGGGTTTCACCCGATGAACGGCAGTGATGGAGGAATGAGTCCAGCGTTGGCTGATATTGATGGGGATGGGGACTTGGATTTGTTTATCCCCAATTACCGGACGGTGACCATTCGGGATCAGCCGAACACGAAATTTTCCTTCCGGAATGTGAATGGCAAGCCTGAGTTGGCCACAATTAACGGAAAGCCGCTGACAGATCCTGAGTACACCAACCGATTTATCTACAGCGTGACTGCCTCGGGGGGTAAGGGGAATTTCAACAACATCGAGACCGGTCTGCCGTATCGTCTTTATTTGAACGACGGCAAAGGCGGGTTCACCGAGGATTCCATTGCGAGCGGTCGGTTCCGCGATGAGACGGGTGCGCCCATCAAGTTCCCTTTGTATGATTGGGGACAGGGAGCAGCGTTCCGTGATATCAACGGCGACGGGTACCCCGACCTCTATGTCTGTAATGATTTCCAAACAGCGGATCGGATATGGATGAATGACGGCAAGGGTAATTTCCGCGCCGCCCCCGCTGAAGCACTTCGTCACATTCCCTATTCCAGCATGGGGGTGGATTTTGGGGACCTTGATCGAGACGGGTTTGATGACTTTGCGGTGGTGGAAATGCTAAGTCCACATCACGAGTCACGGATGCTGCAACACAGTGACGTTCGGGGTGATCTTTACAGCCCCGGTTTCACTGATGATCGCCCCCAGTACTCGCAGAACGCGGTGTACCACAATCGGGGAGATGGCACTTACGCCGAGATAGCCGAGTTCTCCGGAATGGCGGCCACGGACTGGAGTTGGGTGGTGGCATTGATGGATGTGGATCTTGACGGTTATGAGGATTTTTTGATCACAACCGGGTTTGAACGGGACAACACGCATAAGGACGCATTGAAGCAATTTCAGGATGCCAAGGCCCGTCGGCAACTCTCCAGTGCGGAGCAGTTTGCCATGCGCACGGTGTTTCCGCGTCTGGCTACACCCAATCACGCCTACCGCAATCTTCGAGGGAATAAATTTGCCGAGGTGGGGCACGAGTGGGGATTCGATGCCGCGACGGTTTCACAGGGGATGTGCCTGGTGGATTTGGACAATGATGGCGATCTGGATGTGGTGGTGAACAACATGAATGAAGCCGCATTGGTGTATCGGAACGAGTGCAAAGCTCCGCGCGTTTTGGTGCGGCTTGCTGGCAGGACGCCGAACGGCGAAGGGATTGGGGCGAGGGTGATCGCAAGGGCTAAGGGGCTGCCCGTGCAAGCTCAGGAGATTCAGAGCGGCGGTCGTTACCTTTCCAGCGATGCTCCTGAACGAATGTTTGCCGCAGGCACCAATGCCGAGGTGGAGATTGAGGTGCAGTGGCGAGCGGGTGGACGTTCCTTAGTCAAGGCTGCCGCCAACGCGGTGGTGGTGGTCAGAGAGGATGAATCCAAGCCTTGGACTCGCACCGTTCCCGATGCACACAAGCCCAACTTTGTCGAGGATGCCCCGAAAGGATGGTCCTCACGGCCTGTTGAGCTGGAAGATTTGGATAAACAAGCGCTCCTGCCCCAATCCCTTGCCGAGATGGGGCCTGGCGTGGGTTGGGTCGATTTGGATGGCAATGGAACGGACGAATTGGTGGTGGCCGGCCAGCGGGGAGGGTATGCCGGGGTTTTTGCGCGCAATGATCAAGGCTGGTTTGGACTTTGGACCAATGCCCCGGCTATGGTGCGCAATCAAACCACGCCTCTGATGATTCCTGGAATGGGCCTTATGGTGGGCATGGCGAATTATGTCGACGGTATCGCGGTGGGGCCTGCGGTCCGAAATTACCAAGTGCAGGCCGGAGGTGTTGTGAAGACGGATGATGAGGCGATGGCTTATCAGGAGGGTTGGGGTAGCACGGGGGCGATGGCGGCAGCTGATGTAGACGGCGATGGGGATGTGGATCTTTGGGTCGGCGGGCGCGCGACAAGCTCGCGCTGGCCGGAGTCAACATCCAGTCATCTCTTCCGCAACGACGCTGGTAAATGGGTTTTGGACGCGAAGCAGAGTGAAATCTGGAAGGACTCGGGCATGGTGGTCGGCGCGACCTTTGCCGACCTGAATGGTGATGGGCGGCCGGATTTGATCACCGCAAGCGAGTGGGGAACTGTGCGGATATGGTTCAACGAGGGCGCCGGGCAATGGCGGGAAATGACGGCTCCGCTGGGGTTGGATAAGTATCGCGGATTGTGGAGCGGTGTTGCCGTGGGCGATCTTGACGGGGACGGCCGGCCGGATCTGGTCGTCGGCAACGCCGGGGGGAATACCCGATATGAGCTCGGGCGACATGAGGGGCCGATCCGGCTGTACTCCGGTGATTGGGATGGCGAGGGAAGTGTGGAGGTCATCGAAGGCTGGCGCAGGGGAAATAAATGGCTGCCTTTCCGCAGCAAGGACGTCTTGGAAAAATCCCTGCCGTGGTTGAACGAAAAATTTCCGTCCCACCAAGCCTATGCCGAAGCCAGCGTGGAGGAGATCATGGGTGCTGATTTGCTGGCGAAGTCTAAAATCTCCGAGGCCAACTGGCTTGAGACCACCATTTTCTGGAATCGGGGTGACCACTTTGAGGCGCAGGCGCTGCCGGATGAGGCCCAGTGGTCGTCCGTGTACGGAGTGGCCGTGGTCGATTTTGACGGGGACGGAAAAGAGGACATTGTGCTGAGCGAAAACTTTTTCGACCTAGCCACAAAGACCCCGCGACTTGATGCGGGCACGGGGCTTTGTCTGCGGAATCTTGGGGGCGGGCATTTTGAACCGCTAAAGCCTGGGCAAAGTGGTGTGAGGGTTTGGGGGCAAGGCAGGGGGTTGGCAGTGGGTGACTATGACGGCGACGGACGGCCTGACTTGGTTTTTGCCCAGGTCGGCGGCGGCCCGAAAGTGTATCGCAACCAATCAGCGCGGCCTGGTTTGAGGGTGCGGCTAAAGGGCTCCGGCCAGAATCCTTCCGCGATTGGAGCCCGGCTGCGGCTGATTGGGGGAGGAAGCAGTCATGGTGTGTGGCATGAGATTCGATCCGGAGGCGGATATTGGTCGAGTGACAGTCTGATGCCGG
Organism: Pedosphaera sp.; assembly: GCA_025359965.1. Taxonomy (GTDB): domain Bacteria; phylum Verrucomicrobiota; class Verrucomicrobiia; order Limisphaerales; family SXQI01; genus SXQI01. The sequence goes on along the minus strand of JANYDC010000049.1, from coordinate 18,097 downwards.
TGCTGGCGTGGCCGGAAGAATTGGGCAATGAGGCAGTATTGGAAGTGATGCCGCCGTGGAGCACGGTGGTACAAAAATTCAAGGTCTCCGCAGCACCGGGAACAACCATGCAGGTCCAGCTTGGACCGTGATTGATGCAATGAAATCCTGGGGTTGTTTTTTTTTGGCGACTTTCGCGTTGTGGATTGTTTTGGTGGGGGCGAAATCGGCCCAGGCGGAAAGTGGTGCGGCGTGGCGCAACGGGGCGGGTTTTCGTGTTCATAAGGTCCAACCGCAAGGATCGCCTCAGCCCGGTTTGGTACTGGCGGAGAACGCTGCGCTGGGAATTCATTTTACGAATGTTCTGCCGCAGGCCCGAATGTTGGAGAATCACAATCTTCTGAATGGAGCCGGGGTGGCCGCCGGGGACTTTGACGGGGATGGATTGCCCGACTTGTTTTTTTGCAGTCTGGAGGGAAAGAGCGCATTGTACCGCAATTTGGGAGGATGGCGTTTCCAAGATGTCACGCGTGAGGCTGGAATTGATACTGAGCGCATGGCGGCGACTGGCGCGCTCTTCGGCGATTTGAACGGGGATGGAAGACCGGACTTGGTGGTGATGAGTTGCGGGGGGCCGAATGCTTGTTTCATTAATCTCGGAGGAGGACGCTTCACCAATCTGACGGAGCAGGCCGGATTGTCCTGGAGGGCTGGCAGCACTTCGCTGGCCGCCGCTGATTTGAATGGGGATGGGAGTCTGGATCTTTATGTCGCCAATTACGGCGAGAACACCATCCGCTCTGGGTTCACGCTGTCGACACGCATGGTCAACGGAGTGGAGGTGGTGACAGGGCGGTGGGCCAATCGCATGAAGATACTTGAGGGCAAAATGGTCGAGTTCGGCGAGCCGGATGTGGTTGCCATGAACAATGGAAGGGGCGTTTTCACCCGGGAGGTGTGGACCTCTGGGCGCTTCAAGCGGGAGGGGAATCTGCCTTTGAGTGCCGTGCCATGGGACATGGGGCTGTCGGTTGTGCTTCGCGATTTGAACGGCGACGGTTATCCGGACATTTATACGTGCAATGATTTTCAGACGCCTGATCGCGTCTGGCTGAATGATGGGAAGGGAGGATTCCTTTCCATGCCACGGGCGGCGATGAGATGCATGAGTCATTTTTCCATGACGGTTGATGTGGCAGATATCAACCGCGACGGGTTGATGGATGTGTTTGTGGCCGATATGAAAAGGTTGAGCCACCGCTCTGAGATGCAAGCCGGGCCCGGTGCGGTGGTGCCTCTGATTCCGGGTGAGTGGGAGAACCGCCCGCAGGTGCATCAGAACACGCTTTTTCTCAATCGTGGCGATGGGACGTATGCGGAGATCGCCGAATTTGCGGGATTGTCCGCCAGTGATTGGACTTGGTGCGCCGCCTTTGTGGATCTCGATCTTGACGGATACGAGGATCTGCTGACAGCAAATGGGCACCTTTTCGACACGGAAGACCAGGACACGGATTTGAGAACAAAGTTGCTTGGCAAACAGCCCGGTACTGGGGCGCGCACCAATTTGATGGCTTATCCGCCGCTCGTCACACACAACATGGCTTTTAAAAACCAAGGAGGCATGCACTTTGAGGAAATGGGGCAAAAATGGGGTTTTGATTCAAAGCAAGTGTCACATGGGATATCCTTGGTCGACTTGGATGGTGACGGTGATCTTGACGTGGTGGTCAGTTGCCTAAACGCCCCGCCGTTGATTTATCGCAATACCACCACTGCGCCCCGCATACTGGTAAGGTTGCGCGGGCTCGCCCCCAACACAGCAGGGATTGGCTCAATCGTTTCACTGGACCTCGCGGGTAAAGTCCAGAAGCAGGAAATCGTGGCGGGCGGGCGGTATCTTTCCTGTGATGCGCCGGCCCGGGTTTTTGCAATGGCACCCATTTGGGCGGGTGGAACCAATGGGGATGCCACTCTCACGGTCCGCTGGCGCAGTGGAAAAATCAGCACCATCGAGCATTTGGAATCTCAATCAGTGTATGAGATTGATGAAGGAGGCGCAGTTGAGGATAAGAAATCATCCCAATCGCCCGCCCGCGTACCGATGTTTGAAGAGAGCTTCGTCGATGCGATTTTTTTGGATCAGGGCTTCGACGACTTTGCGCGGCAACCTTTACTTCCCCGCAAGCAGAGCTCGGGCGGTCCCGCCCTGGCAGTTTTTAACCAGAATCTTCTGGTGGGGCACGAAGCGGCTTTGATTCGGATGAACCTCGCCAATCAGAAATGGATCGCCAGCACGCAAGCCTTGGAGGGTGCCGCCATCAACTCCTTGGCGGTTGATGCGAAGGGAGGTCTATTGGTGGGCGGTTCGAGCTATCGCATGCCGGAATCGATGAGAATGCCTGTGGTGGGGATATCTGGTGCTGAGACCCAACCAAACGGTGTCGCGGGCACCAATATTTCGTGCCTGGCAAGGAGTGGGGACCGCTTGTTTGTGGGGGAGGGCTCGGTTCCGGGCGAGTATCCGCGCGGGGTCGGCAGCAAGGTGTTTCACCTCAAGTCGAATGAGTGGGTTTTGTCGGAGGCTGAGACGTCTGTGGTCCGGCGGGACGGCCCGACCACTGCTGCGGTGTGGGCTGACATTAACGGTGATGGTGTGGAGGATTTGCTCGTGGCTGGCGATTGGAGTTCGCCACGCGTTTATATCACCTCGAAAGGCCAACTGAATGATGCCACCGACGCGCTGCAATTGGGTCAATACACAGGATGGTGGGCGGGGGTGGTGGCCGGTGATTTTGATGGGGATGGCAAAGTGGATTTTGCCATGAGCAATGCGGGGTCCAACACGCGCTGGCAAATGCGGCGCGCCGCCGAGTTGCGGCTTTATTACGGTGATTTTGACGAGAACGGCACAGTTGAAAATATCGAAAGCTATTTCGACTCTGAGCAGGGGAAGTTTGTCCCTGTTAAAATAATGGGGCTGTTGACCAAGGCCTGGCCTGCGTTAGAGGGGAGGTTTGCCAGTAATAAAGCTTTCGGAGAGGCCTCCATTGAGCAGGTTCTGGGCGGTGCATTTGCCAATGCGAAAATGGTTTCGGCAAAGTGGCTGGAATCAACTCTCTTTTTAAATCGGGGCGACCACTTCGAGGCGCGCCCGCTGCCTCCCGAGGCTCAATGGTCTCCCGGATTCGGCATCGTGGCAGCGGATTTTAATCACGACGGAAAGCTCGACCTCGTGCTGGCACAAAATGAATCCGCCGTGCCACCGCTGAACTCTCCCATGCAGAGTGGTTTGGGGCTGCTCTTGCTGGGCGATGGCAAAGGCGGGTTCCGGAGTGTTCCGGCCTCGGAATCGGGCATTCGAGTCTATGGCGACGGACGCAGTTGTGTGACGGCCGATTTCAACGGCGATGGCTGGCCGGACCTCGCCATGGCGGAGTGGAACGGCCCTCTGCATGTTTGGCTCAATAGAGGTTCCAGTCGCTAGGAGGTCACTCTCCTCGAAGAATTTCTAGCGGCGGCCTTTTCAGGATTCCCCGGCTCATCATGAGCCCGGTTGCCACAGTGAGTGAGCAAACGATGATCACGGCGGCGCTTGTAGGCAGAATCGGGGGCGTGAAACTTAGATCAAAGGCGAACCGCGCCAAGGACCAGGCGGATGCGAGGGCAAGGCCAACACCCGTTGCGCTGGCGCAGAGCCCCAATAGAAAATACTCCACGACCAATACTTTCAATACTTGCGCGCGTGAGGCACCCAAAGTGCGCAGGAGAATGCTTTCCTGAATTCGCTGGTAGCGTCCGGTCAGCACGGTCGCCATCAGGACGAGCAGTCCGGTGCCGAGCGTGAAGTAGGCCATAAATCGAACTGCAAAACTGACCTTCGACACAATGGAATCCACAGTCCTCAAGACCAGCGACATATCGATAATGGAAACGTTGGGATACAGCTTTACCATTTCGCGTTGAAGTTTCGCGCCGATTTCGGCACTGGGCGCCTTGGTGGTCATGATGTGGAAAGCCGGAGCAGCCTCCAGCGTTCCCTCTGGAAATACCATAAAGAAATTCGGTGCCATCCGCCGCCAGTCCACCTTGCGCAAGTGAGCCACCTTCGTTGAGATTTCCACGCCTTGAACATCGAAGGTCATGGCGTCGCCAATTCGGACACGCAAATCCTTTGCGATGCCTTCCTCGACGGAGATAGGAATCACGCCCTTCTCCTCCTTTTGCGGCCACCTGCCGCCAACCCCCTCCTCGCTGTCCACCAAGGCATCCCGGTAGGTTGATCGATACTCCCGACGGAGAACCCAGGGCGGCACTCCTCCTTGGTGTTGCTTAAGAAGTTCCTCAACCCGAGATCCTTTCACCGTGCTGAGACGCATGGTCACCACGGGCGCATTTTGCATGGGTGCCATGCCGTTACGGCGGAGCAAATCCTCCACGCCCACGCGCTGCTCGTTTTGGATGTCGAACATTACCGTGTTGGGTTGGTTGTGCCGTGCAGCAGGCAGAAGCTCATGCAGCAAGGTTTGCTGGAGCAGAAAAAGGGTGAGGATTAAAAATGTGCCCAGCCCCAACGAAAGAGTCAGCAACAGGGTCCTGTTATTGGGGCGGTGCAGGCTTGCGATGCCCAAACGCCAGACGTAAGGCCAGCGGCGGCCGCTCAATCTGCGAGTGGTAATAATCACCCCCTGAGCCACTGCGGCCAGCACCAGAAAGGCGGCGACAATGCCGCCGAAAATGCTGGTGCCCTGACGCCAGTTCGGCGCGTGAGTGATGGCGAAACCGGCCAGAGCCAAGCCGAGCAATGAAAAAATAACCCAACGGGAGGCATCCCGCCGCGTATCGACTGAATCCGAGGCTCGCAAAACTGAAAGAGGCGAGACGCGTCTTAGTGGAAGGATGGGCAGCAGCGCAAACAAAACGCAGATGGTGAACCCTGCGAATGCCGCGAAAAATACGGAAGACCACACCACCGCCACCTCGATCTTAAACGGCAGAAAATCCGCCAGCACTCTCGGCAGCAGCCATTGCACAGCCAAGCCCAGCAGGGCACCGCCCAATGAACCCACCGCGCCCAACCCCATCCCCTGCGTAGCATAAATCATCGTGGTCTGTTTTGCCGAGGCGCCGAGGCAGCGCAAAATAGCGATGCTGGGGATTCTCTGCCTGACGTGAACATGGATTGCGCTCGCCACGCCGACTCCGCCCAATAGCAGTGCTATCAAACCACCCAAACTAAGAAAAGTTTGCAGATTCTCCATGGCCCGGCCGAGGTCTTTCTTGCGGTCGGCCACTGTCTCCATTTGCAGCCGCAATTCACGAAACTCCTCTTTGCGCAGTTTCACCACCTGCTCAACGTTCGTGGTCGCTGGAAATTTGATAAACACTTTGAAACGCGCCAAGCTCTCTGCCTTGACCAATTTGGTTTGAGGGATCAGAGCGAGCGGAACGTAGACGCGCGGCGCAATGGTGGAAAAGACAATCGATTCACCCGGGATCTTTTGGAGCAACCCGCTGATCGGCATGGTGAGTTCGCCGACCTTTACCGGATCACCCACTTTGGCCGAGTACTGAATGGCCAGCGATTCCTCAATCAACGCCCCGCCTTGCGCCCTAAAAGTGTCTCCTGCTCCGGGCGGCTGGGTTTCGAATTGTCCGTAGTAAGGGAAGCCATCTCCTATTCCGCGAACTTGCACCAACCGGCTGCCTTCGCTGCGTGGAAAATACACCATGGTTGAAAACGAAACCTCGCGCGATTGAATGCCTCCAAGAGTTTCAATGGCTCTATCAGACTTGCCGTTCAGCGGCTCCCGCGCGTTGACCACCAGATCCGCCCCCAGCAAAGTGCGGGCCTGCTCATCGACTGTTGTTTGCAGATTCACGCCGAACGAGGCAATCGCCACCAGTGCCGCGATGCCCAGCACGATTGAGGATGAAAAAAGCAAAAGCTGCCTCCTGCTCGAACGGCTGTCTCTCCACGCCATCCGCAAAATCCACAGGCTCATGTTCATGCTGGTTGCGAGCTGGGTGTTGGATTCACCACCTGACCGCCCTTAAGCCTGATGATCCGTTGCGTCATGGCCGCAAGCTCCTGATTGTGGGTCACGAGCACCAAGGCCGTGCCAGCCTGGCGATTCAGATCAAACAAAAGCTCCACCACCTTTTCGCTGGTCTCGGCGTCCAAGTTTCCCGTGGGCTCATCCGCGAACAGGATTTTTGGCTGGTTGATAAAAGCCCTCGCCAGAGCCACGCGCTGTTGCTCCCCGCCAGAAAGCTGCGTGGGATAATGATTCAAGCGTTTGCCCAAGCCCACTTTCCCCAGTAATTCAATCGCGATGGGTTCCGCGTCTTTCCTTCCACGCAATTCTGCCGGCACCATCACATTTTCCAATGCTGTGAGGGTGGGTAGCAGCTGGAAATTTTGAAACACAAAGCCCAGCAGGGTATTGCGCAATTGTGCCCGCTCGTCCTCGTCCATCTCGTGAAGCCCGTGGCCGTCAAGGTGCACTGTCCCGCTGGTCGGTCGGTCCAATCCCGCGGACAAACCCAGCAGGGTGGTCTTGCCGCTTCCCGATGGGCCAACCAGCGCGCAGGTTGCACCTGGAGCCAGATCAAAGCTTACGTCATGTAAAACCGTGAGGGGTCCGGAGGCTGTTTCATAGGTCTTGGTCAGGCGTTCAACGCGCAAAATGGCTCCCATCCCTGTAGCTTCCACGAGATGTCCTTCCGGTCAATCGACAAACCACGATTGCGCCATGCTTTCGTCACGCTAAGATGACCGCATGGGATGGAATGTACTCGTGAGTTGCCGCGTGTTTGATTCGGTGGGCGTTCATGCGATCCAAATGCTGAGGGAGGCTGGATGCACTGTTACAGTGGCTGATCCGCTTGGCCCCTTCACCGCAGCGCAACTTCCCGCGTTGCTGCCCGGCTATGATGCCGTCATCTGTGACCCCGATGGTTACAGTGGCGAGGTTCTGAAATCGCCTCAGGCCGGATCCCTCAAAATAATTTCACGCTGGGGTGTTGGTTACGATTCGATCGATATCGCCACCGCCACTCAGGAAGGCATTGTGGTGGCCTTTACCCCCGGCATGCTCGATAACGCCGTAGCCGATTGGACTGTGGCCGCGCTGCTGGGTGTCGCCCGCCGGGTCGCCTGGGGTTACGAAGCTGTGCGCCTGGGGCGCTGGAAGAGCGGTTGGGGCAGCGACGTCTTTGGCAAAACTCTCGGGTTAGTCGGCTGCGGGCGCATCGGCCGGGCCGTGGCCCGCCGCATGAGCGGTTTCGATATGAAGGTTCTGGCCTTCGATCCCAACCCTCTTAGTTCGCCCGGCATTGAGCACGTTGGCTTGGACGAGCTTCTTGAACGCGGCGATTTCGTTTCCCTCCACGTTGCGCTGACCCCTTCCACGCGTGGATTAATCGGCCGTGCCCAATTGCGCCTCATGAAACCCACCGCCTATCTGATCAATACCGCCCGAGGGCCTGTGGTTGATGAAAATGCCCTGGTCGAAGCCCTCAATGAAGGATGGATTGCCGGGGCCGCTCTCGATGTCTTCAGCGTGGAACCGCTCTCGGGCGATCACCCGCTCCGCACTGCTCGCAACGCCCTGCTCACCCCCCATCAGGCCGCTTTCGCTCGCGATACGGGCGAATCATTGAGCGATGCCACTGCCCAGGCCATTATCGACCTATCACAAGGCAAACGCCCTGCCATGGTGGTCAACCCCGAGGTCTTCTCTGCCCCTTCTTTGCGCGCCCGCATGGCCTAATATTCTACCGGGCCAACATCTCCTCCAGAAAACCCAACTCGCGTTTGGCAACTCCGTTTACCGAATAGCGCTCCACAAACTTGCGCCCGCGCATTCCTTGGCGTTCACGTTCATTCTCATCAGCCAGAAGTTTGGACAGCACGTCCGAAAATTCGTTGCTATCCCCCTTGGTCACTTGGTTAAGCACATCGGGGAATGCTTCCTCAAACACCGGCAGACGATAGGCCACCACTGGAAGTCCCGCTGCCAAAAATTCCTGCACCGATAGTCCCCACCCCTCCTCGAAGGAAAGGCTCAGCCCCACTCTAGATTTCGACAGCAAATCGTTCTTCCGCGCTTCATCAATGCCGCCGGTAAACTCGACCGCATCGGCCATGCCGAGCTCCGCAAATTGGCTGGTAAGCCTGGCCCGCATTGCTCCTTCACCTATCACCAAAAGCCGCGCGCCAGGTTTTCCGGCGCGGATTTTTTGCCAAATCGAGGGAAGATCCGCCGCGCCTTTAACGGGGTGTAATCGCCCCAAAAAAACAGCGTCATACTCACGTTCAGATTCCGGCCTGAAAATCTTTTCCGGCATGGTAGTCCCGTAACCGCTAATTCTTGCGGTGGTGGGTTTAACCCCTTGAGCCTTCTGCAGTTTGTTGAAATCCGTCGCGATCAGCTCCGTTCCGCAGACCAACAGACTGGCCCGGTCGCGCACCCAAAAACAGGCCCGGCGCTCAAAAAAAAGGAACAGGTGGTCAAAAAGGTTTTGAGCCTTGCGTTGTGATGCGAGAACATGATGGACCTTGAGTGCCATTTTGCAGCCTAGCTTTCGTTTTACAACCATGGATGGGACCATCTCGAAAATCAGTTGGCTTGAAGAGAATACGGCATCGTAGTCCTTGTCGATTTGAGTAAAATAAGGGGTGAATAGCCTCCACATGTAAAGGGGCAGATACAGCCATGTGTGTGACACATATTTTGCTGCATCGAAGATGCTATCACTCGAAATACAGTGGGATTTGGGCGAGAATGATTTAATTCTAGGAAACACGCATTTAGGGCACAAAAAATCCACTTCATGCCCCATCTTCACCCATTCATCCGCCATCTGCACGAAGTGCCGCAAGGCACCCGAGAACGACTTGGAATCCGGCTGACTGTTATGAACGATCAGAATTTTCATGCTTCGATTTACGCCAGCGGGATCGGGCCATTCTGGTGAGGTTCACCTTGGGCGACTGACTCCAGCCAATCCGCCGCCAAGGGTAAAATATGATCCCAGTGCATCGTCTTGGCCCTATCCCAGGCCTGCCGCCGCCACTGCTGATATTCGTCAGGCTTGGCGAGCGCTTCCATGATTCGCTCCGCAAGAGACTCAGGAGTCTCCGCCCGCGCCACGATCCCTGTTCGGTTGTTCAAAGTGGATTCAATCAACCCAGCCACCGGATATACCGCTGCCGGCGTCCCCATCGCATTGGCTTCGATCACATTTAACCCCCATCCTTCGCGTTGAGAAGGATGCAACAGGAAGTGTGATTCCCTAAGCAATAAATCTTTCTCCGCCTCGGTGATCGGCCCCGAGAGCCGGACTGAATCACCCACGCCGCATTCATTGATGGTGGCCTCGATCAAAGGTCGAGTTTCGCCCCCGCCCACAATCGTCAGGTGCGAGCTCACTCCTCGTGCCTTCAGTGCCGCCACGGTTTGCACCGCGTGATGAATCCGTTTGTTGGGTGCAAGTCTTGAAACGGTGATCAAACGCAAAGGAGCCACCAAGGGCTTCGGAGGCAATCCATCCAATGCCTGGGTATGGACGCCGTATCGAAGAATGGTGATCTGCCTCACCCCATGCTGCCTGAGCCCGTCCGCTGTCGATTCGCAAGCCGTCCAAAACGGCGTTTTGCGATACAGCCAATGAGTCGCATTTTCCTGCCAGCGGCCCACCGTGCTCAGCGGCCACGGATAAAATGAAGTCCAAATCGGCCCCAGCACCTCATGCACATAGGAAATAACCCGTGCGCCGCACCACCACGGCGCGAACCACGGGATTCCGTGGTGCTGATCCATCACCAAATCGAACTTGGGCTGCGACCTGTACCAGCGTCGTGCCGCAAAAATGGAAGTTCCGCGTCCGCCCCCGCGCACGATCTTCACCCCTTCCAAGGTTTCTCCCGGCTTCGAGCCCGCAAACTCATTGGCGAACCACCAGACATCGTGGCCTCTCTTGGCCAATTCCGAGAGATAGGCCAGCGTCACCCGTTCCGCACCTCCTGACAGCGGATTCGCTGGATCACGCCAATTCAACATCAGGAGGCGCATCGGTGTTTGTTGAATGGATGCAGCACCGCCCACAGAGTGCGATATGGCCTGTTTAATGTTCTGAGGAGGGATGGAGGAAATACTCCCACTCGTTTTTCCCTGAGTTTATTTGGGTTGCAGAACATCACACGCACGCTTTGATGGTTCACTATGAACCATATCCCGCGAACATTTGCATTCTGAACCTTTCAGCCTCTTGGGATCAAGCCTCGGAGTGTCTCTCTGCGATAAGGTTCGGAAATCCGTGCCAGTCAGTGCTAGAGGTGTCTCATGGGGATTCACTGAGGCGGAAGTAGCGGCCCGTGGTTTCAACGTCGAATTCTTGAGTTACTTCCCAGTCCAGAGCTTCAAAAGGATCTCCAGTTGGTGTCCAAGTCCTTAGGTCATTTGACGACTCCAATAGGTACCGGAGCCCGGCAACCACTTGGAGCTGCACTCGGACTTTACTGATGGCGACAAACATTCTTGAAGTAAACGGAGGCGGATCGATTATGACGGTCGTATCGAGAGAATAATCGGTTCCAGGGTTGCTGACTTTAATACTTGTGATTACGCCATTTTCGACCGTGGCAACGGCTGTTGCTCCGCTTCCGCCACCTGAGAATCTCACGTGAGGAGCACTCTCATACCCTGAGCCTGCTACCGTTAAGTTGATACCAACTATAAATCCATTCACTACCTGGGCGGTTGCTGTGGCAACTCGCGGTGGCAAGGGGGGGGGATCGATTGAGATCGTTGGCGAGGATGAATAATCTTTTCCTACGTTGGTGATTTTTACCTCGGTCACGATTCCATTGAGGATTTGGGCGGTGGCAGTTGCTCCGCTACCGCCTCCGCCAATCAGCAAGACTGCGGGAGGGCTGGTGTAGCCGGAACCTCCGTCGGTAACCGTTGCCCCTACAACAAAGCCATTAACCACTTGGGCGATTGCCTTTGCAACACGTGGGCCCATGCCGGGAATTGTGCTGCCTAGAAGTGCGACAGTGTGTGAGTAACCTGCCGAAATGGCCGTCACTCCATGTAACCCCGGCGGAACACTGGTCTGGCCGTAGACGTTCCATCCCCATGCAACCACAGTGCCATCAGCCTTTAGAGCTACGCTATGCTTAAATCCTGCAGCCACGGCGACCACTCCGTCTAAGTCGGCGGGGACGCTTGTTTGTCCTTCAACATTTCGCCCCCATGCAACCACTGTGCCGTTGCTCTTAAGTGCAACAGTGTGGTACCCACCCGCCGCGATAGCCCTTATTCCGCTCAGGCCAACTGGCACTGTCACTTGACCCTCTGCATCACTTCCCCAAGCCACAACTGTGCCGTTGCTCTTCAAAACCACTGAGTGGTTTCCCCCTGAAGAGACTGCTATAACTCCAGTCAATCCTTGAGGAACGTCAGACTGGCCGTACAAATTCCACCCCCAAGCCAGCACTGTGCCATTATTTTTTAAAGCCAACACTTGGTCTGAACCTGCTGAGATGGCAATCACTTGGCTTACGCCGGCGGGGATATTTGTCTGGCCGGCGGCGTTTCGCCCCCAGACTGCCACCGAGCCGTTTTTAAATACGGCCGCGCTATGTTCAAATCCTGCAGCGATGGCTATAATGTTGCTAAGGCCATCGGCGCCACTGAGTTGACCCTCCCCGTTTCGTCCCCAGCCTGTTACTGTACCGTCGCTCCTCAATGCCAAGTTGTGTATCGATCCTGAAACTATGGCTGTCACATTGCTCAGGCCTGGTGGCACCATTGATTCACCGTTGGCGTTGTTTCCCCAAGCCACCAGCGTTTCATTGGTGAGAGCAGGTTGTGCTGAGGCGGCCTGCACTATTAGCAGCAACAATGCGGGCAGCCACCATCTCGTCATTTGACATAGTAGGGAATTAACGCCCTTGCCGAGGGGGCTTCTTGATTTAAATTTACAATTGTGTTCTTGCTTGAGTTGCCGTTTGTTCATTTGCTTCAAATTAAAGTGGGGGGTTCGGATGGCAAGCTTTTTATTCCTGTGGCAACAAATAAAGAAAGGGTACGCGAATATTGGATTGTTGTCGTGGTTGACGAGGTCTGATTTTCTGTTAACGTAGTTTTGCTTAAATCGTGTAACACTCATTAAAGGTATGAAAAATTTGATTCTCCTCCTGATGGTTTTGGCAAGTACGGCAATTTCGAGTGCTGCCCCGCTCCTCAATATTGATTTTGGCGCACACGCCATCCCCTTCCTTCATGCCAAGACCGGGCAGGCGGCTGTCGGTCGGGCAGACACCGATCTTTGGAATTTGGTTGCGATCGACAATCCTGATGGCGGGTTCATTGCTGATAACGTTTTTTCTGCACAGGCTAAATGGAGTGACGCGATCCTTTCACCCGTTACCATTAATATCTCTAGCATGCTGGGAGTTTGGTATACCCTCTATCCAGAGGACGGCATGTTCCAGAGTTACCTCTATCCGTCAAGCCGGAGCGGCAATATCGATTCGACACTGCATCATCTTCCATTGGGCAAATACAATTTCTACGTTTACGCTCATGGTCAGATCCCCGAGGAGAATGGGGTGATCGAATTGTTGGTCAACGGTTTGAGCATTGGGGTTCAATCGACCTCAAGTTCGACCAATTGGGCAAAAGCCCTATGGTCTCAAGGGGACCATTACTTGGTCTTCTCCAATGTTGTGGTATCTGCGGACTACGACGTGGTCGTCCGAGCCAAGCCGGGGGTGAGTGGTCTGGCCGTGATCAATGGGCTGCAAGTTGAAATGCTTGATTCTGGCGTTATCCCCCCCTCACCGCCCGTATTTCTCGTGACCACCAATCCCCTGGTTAACATTGACTTTGGTGCCCACGAAAACGCATTTTTACACCCCAAAACCGGACCAGCCGCAATCGGACGTACTGAAGGCGACGTTTGGAACATTGTTTCCCGCGACAATGGGGCAGTGGGATTCGTGGTCAGTAACGTCATTTCCAGCCAGGCAAGATGGAGCGATGCGACTTTTTCCCCGGTGACTCATAACACCACGAACGCGGCAGGAGTTTGGTACACGCTCTATCCGACGGACGGCATGTTCGAGAGTTATCTTTATCTAGCTGGCGGGAGCGGCAATATTGATTCTGCCCTGCATCATCTTCCGCTGGGCAAATACAATTTCTACGTTTATGCGCATGGCCAGATCCCTGAAGAAAACGGGGTGATCGAATTGTTGGTCAACGGTTCAAGTATTGGGGTTCAATCCACCTCAAGCACGACCAATTGGGCAAAGGCCTTGTGGTCACAAGGTGACCATTACGTGGTTTTCTCCAATGTGGTTGTTTCTGCGGACTACGATGTGATTGTCCGAGCCAAACCCGGAGTGAGTGGCCTGGCCGTGATCAATGGGTTGCAAATTGAACAACTCGAAGTTTCCCCGCCTGACAGCCTCGTTGCGCATTACAAAATGGATGGGGACGCTTTGGATTCCAGCAGTAATCACCTTGATGGCACTTTGGCGGGGCCTGTTCCGACGTCGGATCGTTATGGTAACACCAATAAAGCGTTGCTTTTTGCTGGGGGTTTAGACCGGATTAATTGTGGCAATCCCGCTGCCTTCAATTTTGCCGGCGATTTCACTATCAGCGTCTGGGCCAAACAAACAGGGACTCAGCCTGTGCGTTACCTTGTTTCGAAATATGACTTCGAGCACTCCGGCACTCCTCACGCTTACGGACTTGGGACGGCAGAGTCTGCAGAACCTTACGGGTTTGTGCTGGGCGACGGGCCGGGATACGAGGATCTGCGCGGCGCAACTCCGCTGAATGACAATGCCTGGCATGCGCTGGCGCTGGTGTTCAAGAATGGTTCCTCGATAAGCCTTTACCGCGACGGTGTGCTTAACGCAACCCGATCGGTGGGCAATTACCCCCCCTTCACTAATGGCTTGCCGCTGACGATTGGCGGCACTCCTTCGGGCCCAGGCTTTGGCGGAGCCATCGATGATGTCAAAATTTACAACCGCGCTCTGTCCCAGTCCGAAATCACCGGAATGTTCGAGTTGGACAGGCCTGTTGATCCTGTGGTTCTTCCTGTGGAAATTGATGCGCGAATTCCTCTGTACGTGGGAACGATAGGGAACGGAGTGCAAGGCGCTGTGGATGGTCCAATTAGCGATGCGCGGTTTGATCATCCTTCTACCTCGGTGTTGGACAAAGCCGGGAATATTTACATTATCGAGGCGAATCTGACCGGTTTTTACACTCCTGGGGTGGGTGGGCATGCCATTCGCAGGATTGATACCAATGGCGTGGTGTCCACTTGGGCCGGTGGTCAGGAGGCTGGCATGGTGAACGGACCTAAAGCACAGGCTAAATTTAGCGGCATGGGGGGCATGGTTTTTGATCATTTGGGCAACGCCTTCGTTGCAGACCGGTTAAACAATCTGATTCGCAAGATAGATGTGGACGGAATGGTTTCCACATTTGCCGGTTCAACGTATGGTTTCGCGGATGGGAGTGGAGCTGCGGCCCAGTTCCGGTCGCCTATCGGCCTGTGCATTGACACGAACGATAATTTGTATGTTGCAGACTGGGAAAACGCACGAATTCGCCAAATAACTCCGGCCGGCGAGGTCAGCACTTTCGCGGGAGGTGCAGCCGGGCACAAGGATGGCTTCCGCGCCTCCGCCCAGTTCAACGGACCCAACTATTTGTTCATCGCAGCCGACGGCACTATCTATGTGTCGGATTGGCTCAACGGCATGGTGCGTAGAATCGGAACCGACGGGATGGTTGCAACCATCGCCACCGGCCTCGCTTATATCGAAAGCATTACAGTGGATGCCCAAGGTTTTCTTTACGCATCCGTTCCCCCCGGCGTACATAAACTGGTCAAAATGGATTCAGAAGGCCACGTGATCTGGCAAATGGGAAATGAAATCGGCTATGAGGATGGTCCTGCTGCCACTGCCAAAGTATCCCACTACACTCCGCCTCTGTTCTATTCGAACGGTGATTTCCTGATGACGGATGGCATTCAGCGTATCCGAAAAGTGACTGTAGCGGCCCTAGGCGCTGTGACAACACCGTTCATTTTTAAACAGCCTGAATCAACGAACACGTTGGTCGGAGGAACTGCAAGCTTCTCCGTATTGGCGGCAGGCGGGCAACTTAGCTATCAGTGGTTTAAGGGAACAAATGCTGTCATCGGCGCGATCCAACCTAGCCTCATTGTCTCGAACCTTCTCGGTTCTGATTCCGGATCGTACTTCGTGTCTGTCAGCAATGCTGTGGGGCATGTGGACAGCCAGTTGGCGGAACTGAACCTGAATAATCCTAATGGCTTACCTGTAGGGTCTCACGAATCTCATCAGGATCTTTTTGAGTATCCGCAAAATATCCAAATCCTTGCAGCCAGTCCGGCCTACGCGGGATTTAGTGCTTCGCGCATGTTCTCAACGTCGGATGGAACAGATCGTGGGGAGAATCTATTGTTTGCCAGTGGTAAAAGCCCTGGCTTTACTCACTTCGTGGAATGGAAAACCAAGAAGGCGGTCACTTTGACCAATATCATTCTTCATGCAAGCGGGGCTTTGATCGGTCAACCCGTTATGCAGGAGTTTAATAGCTTTGTGCTTAAGGCTAAACGAACAACGAATGATGAATACCATATCATTGCCTCAATTCAGCCTTCCCATCCCTACGGAGTTTCTGCGTTGAATTACTTCACTTTGCTGGACAGTTCTTTTGATCCCGAGGTCCTCCAATATTTCCGCGCAGAATTCACCCAGAGAGACCCGGCCAATTATCCATTTGGCGGCCCTCGGGTGATGGAGTTGGACGGTTTTGGAAGTGTGGAGCAGGACTCGATCGCCCCTGTGGTGACGGTGACTTCCCCGGTCGAGGGCAGTTCCAACAATGAGCAGGTTACATTGAGAGGCACGATCACCGACAACATCGGCGTGACCACCTCGCTCTACGAACTCGTGGGAGGTAAATCCGGTAGCCTTGACCTTGATGCAGCAGGCAAGTTTACTGTACCCAATCTCACCCTAAAGCAGGGTACGAATGCCTTTAAAATCACTGCGAGAGATGGGGCAAGCAACGAAACCTTGGTGGTCGTTAAGGTCAATTGGACTCCGCTGCGCAGTCTGGCCTTTTCAAATATCGTCT
The DNA here is from genome assembly GCA_025359965.1 of Pedosphaera sp. Taxonomy (GTDB): domain Bacteria; phylum Verrucomicrobiota; class Verrucomicrobiia; order Limisphaerales; family SXQI01; genus SXQI01. Next base: position 1,910 of record JANYDC010000049.1, on the reverse strand, counting down.
CGGTTCAGGAGGGTGGTCAGTTCAGCCTTCCGCTCGCCCTAACCTGCGATGGTACAGTTGGCGCACTCGATGCAGTGATTCATTATGACACCAACCTGCTTGGGGATGTGGATTTTGTTTGGGCGGATGCGCTGACCACAGCATTCAAACAAGTCAGCACCTCCACCATCGGCGAGGTTCGGATCGTTTTTGCCCTGGCTGGGACTGCCCTGCCTTCTGGCCTTTCGACGCTGGGAAGCTTTGTCGCCCGCGCCCACAGTCTCGCTGCTGAAACGACTTCCACGCTGGGGTTGAACTTGGGTGGTGTGTACGATCAGTCAGGTTCAGCCATCGATTCAGGAAACGCTGCCATCGACGGGTCTGTCATTATCAAAACTCGCAAAATTATCGGCGATAATAACGCCAATGACCGGCTGGATGTGGGTGATGCCTCCACGATTTTGAGTTTTGTGGCAGCTCCGGAAACCGTCAAACCATGGGATATCACTGGCAATGATCTCAATATGAACTCCTCCCTTGATCCAGGGGATGCGATCAAGGTTCTGCGCGCGGTGGTTGGCTTGGATGCTCAGCCTGTTATCCCCGGCTCCATGGTGATTAGCTCAGGGGCAATAGTACAGCCAACTATTCCTGGTTACGTTTTCCCGCCCCTTCCTCTTGCTCCTCATTCGGGCAAGTTGCAGGCCGCCAGTGTCAGCGACACGATGGATAACGGAGTTTATTCATTGGAGGTTCCTGCTCTGTTGTTCTCGGCTCCTGACGGTACACTAGTGCCAGGACATAAGCTCGTGGTCCATGTCAACTTGGCCACTATGCCAGGAGAATCCTATGCCGGTTCGTCCTTCAGATTGACGTATCCTGCTTCGCTCCTTCGCTTGGCTAATTCTAGTGCTCATCAGATCGGAGCCCAAGTTCCGCTCGGTTCAGCCGTGCTTTGGAACGTGTCCCCCGCTGCGAACGATTATGCTAAGCAGGACGGTCAAATCTCTTTTGCCGCAGCCAGTGCGGTCGCATGGCCAAGCAATGTGGTGGGCTACGTGGCGGAATTGAGTTTTGACATCACTGAAGCAGTCAGCAGTGTCTACGCTGTCCAAGTCGTTTTGGATCGTTCGGAGATCACTCAAGCCAACGGAATCATTGCGGTCTCCAGCCCTAAAACGCTGACCTTACACAGCCAGGCCGCCCAGCAAGCCCAAGTCGCTGTGGCGAGCATCAGCGAGGATGGCAAGGTCTTCAGCCTGAAGATCAACGGCCAGGTTGGTGGGAAGTATCGCATCGATGCCTCGTTCGATTTGCACACTTGGTTTCCTGTGGAAACGAAGGATAGCCAAGACGGCGTGATTACTATCGAACAGCCCACGCTTGATGTTGGCTCCGGTCACTACTACCGGGCAGTGCTTGTGAACTAATTGTTCAAGTCATTCAGTAGGGGAGGTGGTGCATGTGCATCACCTCCCTTTTTTGCGCGGAGCTTCCAGTCAGTGTTTCATTTCTGAATAGACTTGACAGATTGGCGACTGTTTTGGAAAGTCTGCCGCGAAGTCTAAGGTATGCATATCTTCAAAACGTTTCTTTTGGCATTATTTGCGGTCGTTGTTTTCCCCGCCATCGGGCAAAATATTCAGCCGGTTTCAAGCGATTTATCAACGGTGAGACGGGGTGCACTGGTGCCAAATGCTGTGGCTGCTGTGGCGGATACCAACTTATTCCTGACGAATGGGCTGGTGGCCTATTATTCATTGGACGGCCATGGTTTTGACACGAGTGGGAGAAACCATAGTGGTGTGGTCAACGGGGCGGTGCCGACCACCAACCGGTTTGGAATCGCTGGGAAAGCCCTGCATTTCAATGGAACGACTGACGGAGTTAATTGCGGGAACCCGGCTGATTTCAATTTCTCGGGCAGTTTC
>JANYDC010000044.1 GCA_025359965.1 Pedosphaera sp. | reverse complement strand
TGTGGGAAGGGGGAATGAAGACGGCATTTAGTAGTGAAAAACGCGCGGATGCATCAGAGGGACGGGTTTGCTCACTTGAAAGATGCGTTTCGCATTTGATGACCAGTTTTGAGTAAAGCGCGTTTTGGATCAGTTTTCATTGCGCTCTGGAGTGGCCGCGCGGCCACATGACGATTGCCTGCCCCGGAAACGACCGCCAGTCAATCGTCGAACGGGATGGTTTGCGTGCTCCAGCCGAGTCCGCGAAGTGACCTATCATCGATAGGAGATGGTGTCCCTCAGTGCTTAGGTTTGCGCTCTCACTCAATTGTAGCTCCGGGATCGCGAAAAGAAATTATTTGACAAATTCGAGGGCGGGTTTACGATATTTGGTGGCGCAATGAAAACTAACACTCGAGATGATTATTGGTGGAGGTTCCGCAAAAAATTCCCGGCAATTGTTAATTCATGGCTCCTTTTTACGTCCGCGTTGATCGGGCTGGTGGCTAATCCGAACGCTCAGCCCACTGTCAGCTTTGGAATACCGGAATACGCTGAGCTTGGGTTTGTGCGCGAGTCAGTTCAAGCAGGGTACGAGGAATTGAGTTTGGATCAATTAAAAATTTCTGCCAGCTTGAAGTTCAGTGATTTAGCGCTTCGAGCTGTGACTCAATCAGGCGATATAGCTAACGTTTCAAACGGAGCTACAGGCGCAGCACAATTGGTTGGCACACTGAAGCAGATGGCTGACACAGTGACAGCAAAAAACGTGGGAGATTTAGCAGGTGAGCTTTCACCGATTGATTCCTCTGTTGCCACTGCGTCTTTATCCGCGATTGAGTCAAATCTTCAAACTCTCAATAGTCAAATTTCGGATCCTATTCAGCCTCCAACCCTTTATGTGTACTACGCCGCTGCCGTAAGTGGCAGGGCTAGGCAAATTATCGCTAAAATGCGGGACGATGCAGTATCTGGACGCACTAGTTTAGGCAATACGGCAAACAATCTCGGGTCACTCGAACTGCTTCTGGATCAATACACGGCGAACTTAAGAACAGCCAACCAGCTTGCCAGAGCGTTGCAAGCAAAGTTGGTGGAGTTTTTGAAAATTCCACTCATTAATGTCACTGTAATCTATCCTCTTTTAACAGATTGTGTGGCAATCGAAGGTCAAACTTTCAGCCTTCTTAACCAAGTCAGTTCAGTTAACTCGAGGATTGTTGCTGCCGAACAAAGAGTTATTTCACGGATTACGGAGCTGGAGACTCTTCTGACAGGGCTGAACTATGCCCTTACTGCACCTGGACTCTCGTCTAACTGGACAACGGGGGCAGATGTAGGAGGTGCCAACGCATATTTCAATCTTTCCTTTTCAGGGACAGCTTTCTCTCATCCGTATACCGAGATAGATGGCCCTTTTCGACTCGGCACTTTGACCATCAAAAATTTTCGTACACCAGGTACCGGTGCCAGTGTTTCGCTCTCAGCAAGCATCAATTTCCGTGCCACAAGGACCGTCCACGATCCTCTCTTAGGCGAACGCGTTACGAGTTCAAGTGTGACACTACCCATGGGTTACGTGGCGACCACTAATGACCCAGACGATCCATACTGCGGCAGTTCTCGTGATTTTTTCTCTGTACCTTCACTGGGAGCAAACCTCTTTATCTGTGAGGACTATAGTCGAAGTTTCGATGTTTATGCGCAGTATGACTCACCCTTGAGGATCGTCGCCATTGAAGCGTTGCCTGCAGATTTTGATCATGACCCAGGTGTTGAGCGTTTTGCGTTTGACTTGCACGTAAAGAACGGCACGGGCACTGGCGTATATTCAGTAGGGGACGAAGTCGATGTTTCCGCTCAATCTATTTCCGGCTATCAATTTCTCCATTGGGAGGGGGATACTAATCGCTTAGACGACGACCAGCAGGCCGAGGCCACCATCACGATGCCTAACGACAACGTGAACATTGAGGCGGTCTACACTAAGCTCAGACCACAATTTCAACTTAGTGTGTCAAATGGAACTGGATCTGGAGAATATGCCCAGGGACTTCAAGTCGGTATCACCGCGCAAGCACCGCAGGGACTTCAGTTTAACCGTTGGATTGGCGATATTACTTACGTGCAAGATAGTCGAGCTGCAAGTACATTTATTACGACCGCACAAAACCTGAATATCGAAGCAGAATTTATTGTTCCGCCGAACCCCTTGGACCTGAATTCGGACGGCTGTATCGACAGAGTAGATCTAACAATTCTTACATCGAAAATCAAAGCCCGGACGCAAGACGCGACCTACGACATAAACAACGACGGAAAAATCGATATTGCTGATTCTCGATTTCTTGTTCTCAATTTTACGAACCCAGGAGGGGCGCCTTGTGCTCGGCCATAGGCGCTTTACGTTTTTGTCCGTTTCAATACTTAAAACCACTATATGAAATTGCACAATATTGTTGTCGCCTTACTGCCATTGCTTTCTAACGCTTCGGGGCAAGCTTCCATAATAACGATGTCTCCGACATCCCAAAATGTCCCCCTCGGACAGATTGTGGCTGTCGATTTATTTATCAGCGACTTAGGGCTCCCGCCCAATTTAGGGGCATTCGACCTCAGTCTCAACTACGATCTAACGATTCTAGCACCGACATTGGTGACGTTCGGGACTTTCTTGAATTTAGGAAACGATGCGGACTCATTCCAGTTTTTCGATTTGTCTTCCCCAGGAATTGTTTATTTCGGAGAAGTATCCTTTAGCGACTCCAGTTCCCTCATGATCCACCAGACTGCATCGTTTAAACTTGCGACGATAAGTTTCTTGGGTGTTAGCCTAGGCAACAGTGCGATTGGTGGTCTTACGGGCAGCTTGTCTGATGATTTTGGAATCTCCCTTCCAGTGGAACAAAACATTGCCAGTAGCATACAGGTTCTTGCCGTGGTCGCGGTACCCGAGACATCGATCACTGTACCATGGCTATTAACGGGAATTTTCACGGTGGCGAGCACCACGTACTATCGAAGACCAAGACGCCACGGACAACCGAGCTCTTTTTGATTGTGCATTAATCACTTTGGAGGCGACCCTCAAGATTCATTTGAACTCCAGCGCGTTCCACAATTAGGCGTCTGGATTCTTTTCGCAATATTCTGCCGACCCCTTCAAGTAATTGGGAACTGTCCTTGATTTCGATATCGTCAACCTGGACTAATACGTCGAGGTCTTGAATATTTAGCTTATGCCAGATGCTTTCCGGTTGTATAGCAAAAAGGCGAAAGCCAGTGACAGCATTGTTTTTAAAATTAGGAAGGGCCACCGCTTTCATAAGATTACGCGCATCTACTTCAGAGGGTGAGTTTGTAGCACTTGGATCCGACTGCGGCTGGGCCAGTCGATTTTTGATTTTTTGCTTGCAGGCCTGCTCCAAGTGCTCTAGAACGGCAATTCTCGATTGTAGCTCTAAAATGAGCTTTGAGCAGTCTGGAGGTTCCTCAGCCCTAACGTCTGCAAGCAGTGAAAAGACTACCATAAGGCACATCTTCCAGATTCTTGAGGCGAACAGTATTGGTAGTAAATAGCTTTTTTTCACAGTTAATCCTTTTTAGTGTTATAAATCGCGAGTCACCCAACTACTTACGACAGATACCTTTATAGCTTATCATGCGTTTCGTCCTTGGCACAAACTTGGGTTACCTTCGCATTTCACGCTGGGCTCCTGCCGTTTGACGATCATCGTGATATCTCATGCTACCTTAGTAGCCATGTATTCTTCCAAGCTCGGCAGATTCACTCGCGCTCCTTTTGAGTATGCGCGGTGCACCGCCTTGCTGTTGTGTCCCAGCATCTCCATAGCGAACCGTTCCGGCATTCCAACAGCTTTCGCTCTTTCTGCCATTGAGTAACGATAACTGTGGAGACTCACGCCCTTGATGTGCAAAAGCTTGCATCGCCGATAAAACTCCGCAGCCCGGTCATTGGCTGACCTCAATGAGATCGAGGGGAACAATGCCCCGCTCTTCGGAAGCTGCTCTAGAATCGAGGCAAGCGCCTTTCCGATAGTGAGGTAGGACCACGAGCCCGTCTTTTTGCGTTGAAAGGAGAGAGTCTTTGTCTGCCAATCGACACAATTTGTATTGAGTTCTGCGGCATCTGACTGAGCGGCACCAATTTCCCAGAGGAGTTGATAAAAAAGTCTCCGCTCCGGATTTCTTTCTGCTGCCAGTATCATTTGATGTTCAGCCAGGGTAATCGCCCGCTTTTCTTTCACCGCTACGTCGGGCCACATCCTGGGCGCAAGCACAGGAAAGGCGAGCCAGCCCAACCCGAGCGCCAAGTTGTGCAATCGCTTCAGGTAGTGATGAATCGACACAGAAGGTGAGACCAGAATGGCAAGAAAATCATCAGAAGTCGTTTCGATAAGCTTCTTGTTCCTAATCCGGTTGAATCCCTTGGCCAGCATCGCCCGTTTGCACCGGACCTTGGTGGACTCTTTCCCGTGCGCCGTCATCTGGTCCATGACCATTTGCCAAGTCCGCGTGACAAGGTGAGCATCCTGCGTGGAAAGGCACGCTTTGAGTAGAAAGCGACTAAAGCCAGGCGTTTCCGCGCTTTGTCGCTTCATGTCGATGAGGCGGAGAGCCTCAGCGCGATCCTTTGTGCACAAGCTTTTCTGTTCTCCCGTCTCGGAGTCCTGACAGTAAAAGGTGCTGCCGCGTTTAAACAACCAAAACCTCTGCTTCATGGTATTTCAGAATACCGAGGAAGCGAACCACACCGTTAGGGAGTGGTGACCGTGTGATGAAGGAGTGGTGCTGGGATAATGCTGGGTGGTCTGTGCCACCCTGTTTTATCTGACACTTTCTCTGACATTTGACGGTTTGGATGTCCCTGCCTTTGAGAGAGTTACTGTCATTCAGCAACTTAGGAAATGGCTCCAAAGGTAGGACTCGAACCTACAACCGATCGGTTAACAGCCGATTGCTCTACCATTGAGCTACTTTGGAACTCCGCAAGAGTTGAAAAAGTACGTCGGAAAGGGAGACACAGTCAAACATTATTGAAGGTTTTTCCAAAACGGGCTCAATCCCCTGCTAATCTCGGATTTTCCACCCTAGGAAAGTCTGGAGAGTTGCCCGGCGGATCAAATCGCGGTAAACCTCTCTTATGTACACCATCGTGGGCGGAAATCAGCAGCCCTATGGCCCGGTCGAGGCCGATCTCATTCGGGCTTGGGTGGCCGAGGGGCGCGCCAACGCCAACACAATAGCCAAGGCTGGTGATGGCGCGTGGAAACCGTTGCGAACTTTTCCTGAGTTTGCCGATCTCTTTCCAAACGTGGCTTCCATCACGGCAGGCCCCGCTGCGCCGCCTACTTTGGATACGGCCACGCCGCCGCCGTTTGGTGGCACACCCACCTCAGCAGCGCCATCATTCAACCAGGGTCTCCCACAGATGCACACCCTGTCGGTAGTCGGGCTGGTGTGTTCATGTCTGGGTCTGCTGCCCTGTTGCTGCCTGCCTTTCTCTCTTGTTGGTTTGATTTGCAGCGTGATCGGCTACAAACAATTGGATAAGGCGCGCGAGGGCGAGTTTTCCACGAGCAAATCGCTCCCTCTGATCGGCATCTGGGTCGGCGCGGCGGGTTTGTTGCTGGGGACGGTTCTGGTTGTGATGAAGGTGGTGTTTGGCGCGTTCCGCCATTTGATGTAGAGTCCTCTTTCAATCGAACATGAGTGGTTACAAAATAATTGGTGGGGACGGCAAGGAGTACGGGCCTGTTTCGGATTTACAGTTGCGGCGCTGGATCGGTGACGGGCGGGCCGATCGCTCCACCATGATTCGCACCGAGGCCGAAGGTGAGACGCTGCAAGGTTCATGGACTGCCTTGGGCCAAAGCCCGGCGTTTGTGAACTGCTTCCCCGAGGAAAGCTCTGCTGTTTCCGAGGATGCGCGCTCGGAGGACCATGTTGAGTTGGTGGAGGACCCTCAGGAGATCCCCGTTTTCGCGGAACGGATCAACACTGCCGAGGTTTTGGTTGGAGCCCGCACGACGCTCAATGGCAATTTTTTTGAGATTGCTGCCGCGTGCTTTTTTGTTTGGGGCACGATGATGATTTTGAACCGCATCCCAAACGGTTGGATCGCATCTCTATTATTGGATGGACCGGCTTACGGTGGTCTTTATTTTTTCCTGCTCCAGAAACGCCGTGGAGAGGTTGCCACAATCAACTCCGCATGGGAAAAAGTGCGCGAAAACTTTTGGCCGCTTCTTACTGCCGGCATCATTGGCTCCCTCGCGGTGCGTATTCTTTTGTTCCTGATCGTTCCCGGGATTTACTTCCTGGTGGCCTGGACGCTAGCATTCCTTTTTATCGTCGATGGCAAATCCAATGGTTTGAACGGATTGGAACGCAGCAGGGCGTCGATCACGCCGCATTGGTTCGCCGTGGCTGGTGCGTTCCTGATCGCCTTGCTGCCTTTGTTGGCTTATCACCTCTATGTGCAGATCAAACTGTGCATGGTCCTGTTCCCCATCATCCAAGCTCAAGGCTTCGTGCTTGAGAAAATTGAACCCATCATGGTGGCTGAACTCTCGAAGTCGATATTCATCACCCACCTCCTGCAACTCGCCACCCTGCCGCTGGCCTCCTGCGTGGTGGTGGAGGTTTACGAACGGATTAGCGGGCGGAATCGTCCCACCTGATACGCACATCGCCCGCCTGCACATGAAAACGTCCACGAGGATCGTTCTCGCATGCTGGGCAGCGGGCTTGGTTTACGCCATTCTTCGGCACCAGCTGGTGATCCCATTTTGGGGTTGTCCCTTTAAAGATTTAACCGGGATACCCTGCCCCGCCTGTGGAGGGACCAGAGCCTTGGCAGCCATGGCCAGACTCGACATGAAAGAAGCCTTGCTTTGCAACCCTCTTGTAACCTTGGCCTGGCTGCTGGTTCCAGCAGTGATCATCGCGCTGGAAAAGAATCCCAAGTGGGGCGAAATGACTATGGCGCGCGTTGGGCTTCCCGCCATTCTGGCGGTTGCGGCGGCGGCAGTGTTGATCAACTGGATTTTACTGGTCATGCTTAGGCATGTATAATCGAGGATGACTAAAATACTTTCCAAAAACGAAACGGCTGACGCTCTCAGCACCATCACGCCATGGAAGAAAGTCGGCGCCACCATTACTCGGGACTTGGTCACGGCCGATTTCCCGGCAGCTTTGGGCTTGGTGGTGGAAATTGGTGTGCTTGCTGAAAAGGCCTTCCACCACCCGGACATCGACATTCGCTACAACAAGATCCACCTGGTCCTGACCACACACGACGCCGGGGGGCTCACCCGAAAAGACTTCGCGCTCGCCACGGAAATCGAGCGTGCCCTCAAAGCACGCCATGGGTGAATCAGCCATCGAACTCGACCGGATTTTTCGAAAGGAGTTTGGCACCCATCCGGTGCATCGAGTCCGCGCTCCCGGGCGCATTGAAATTCTCGGCAATCACACGGATTACAATGAGGGACTGGTGCTCTCCGCCGCGATTGACTTGGCCTTGGAAGCTGTCAGCGCACCGCGCATGGATGGTCGAATCGCACTCGCCACCCTGCATGGCGATCGTCGGGAATCATTTTACCTCGACCAAATCCAAAAGAATCCCGAGGAACCATGGGCTGATTACATCAAGGGGACCTTGCTCGCGTTGCGTCGTCGTGGCGTGAGGTTCACTGGCTTTAGCATGGCGTTGGGAGGCAATCTCCCGGTGGGAAGCGGGGTCAGCAGTTCGGCAGCCGTGGAAATGGCCACCGCTCTAACGTTGCGTAAACTGTTCCCATTTCGCATCACCCGAAGCGGTCACGTCGAAGCCATCGGCCCCAAGAAACGAACCTCTGAGGAACTTTCTGCGCTAACACGCGACGAAATACTCCATATCGCACGTGCCGGGCGTGAAGCAGAAAATGATTTTGTGGGTGCCCGGGTAGGGATCATGGACCAGCTGACCTCGCTGGCGGGAAACACCGAGCGCCTAGTGAGCATTGATTGCCGCTCGGAAACTTACACACAAGTTCCATGGCCGGCGGATTTCGCTTGGGTTCTCTGCCCCAGTGGTTCAACCCATGCACTCGTAACCAACGAATACAACTCACGCAGAGCAGCCTGCGAACGGGCAGCCGCCAAACTGGGAGTCAAGGCTTTGCGTGACGTCACGGTGGCGGACCTGCACAAGAACCACAAATCCCTCGACCAAGAGGAATACAGTTGTGCGAGGCATGTAGTGGAGGAAATTGCGCGAGTCGTTCACGGAGAGCGGGCGCTACATCTGGGGGATATTGAACAGTTTGGGCAATACCTTTGGGACAGTCACGAAAGCTCCAAAAATAATTTCCACAACAGCTCTCCTCTTCAGGATCTGCTGGTTGATATCTCACGCAACATCCCCGGGTGCCTCGGTGCGCGACTCACCGGCGGCGGATTTGGCGGTTCAACCCTTCACTTGGTTGATCGCCGACAAATCGAAGCATTCGTGCAAAAAATCAGTAGCGAGTTTGCCCGTCTCTCAGGAAAAGAGATGCACCCCGTAACTGTGTTGGTTTCCTCAGGGGCAGTTTGAGGATCAGAGATGCAACACCTCACGGCTTCGGCGATCTGAGGCGAGCTACAAGGCACTCCTTTCAGCGCTTTTTTGGAAGTTACTCAGGTATTCGAACTTCACTGAACCGCATGTATTCGAGATTCCCTTGAGATTCCAAACGTCCTTCCTCTGCAAGGCTTCTTAGCCGGTGTGCGTAGAAAATATAAGACAGACCTGGGTAACGATCGTTCAGCGCTTTCTCGGTCCATACCACCACACGCGCGACTTTGTGCCACCGATTGGAAGAGTTGGCCAAAATCTCAGCGTCAATAATCTGAAGGTCCGTGTCAGTCAATTTTATCACGACTGATTGTTCCTCGGCCGAAAGTGATGGATTGGCAGCAGGGATTTCTTCACTCATCGGATTTAAAAACTAAGCGTCCTGATTTGAAAATCGAGCGTTTTCCAAAATGTAGAAACAGCGAAGTAAAACGAGCAGAGCCGGTAGCCAGCCATTTCTTGTGTCTTGCTTCAGAAGCGACCAAAATCTGAACCGACAACCTAGCTCCTTTTGGCGCTGAACCCGATTACTTTGCCATCGCGGGAAACGGTAATGATACGGAATCCCCACGGCTTATATCGGTCGGGGCCTTTGGCGGAGGGGTACTCAACACGCCATGCAGTGACTTCCCAGCCGGCGGCGGTGGTTGAAACAGCGTATTCCGCTTTATCAGCCCAATCTTCCTTCTGCCCAAGGCATCTTGCAGCGGCATCAATCGCGGTGTTCTCGGGACGCTTCTCAAAATATCGGGCGGGCTGAGCAATGTCCGAGGAATCACACCCCCACCCGAGAAGGAGGAATACCAAGCAAAAAATGGGAAATGGCCATCGCATTCATCCTATCTATCGGCAAGAAACGGCAATGAGATTAAACAGTAGATTAGCAAAGAAAAAGCCCGGCTCATTTTATTGAGACGGGCTTGAAATCAGATCTCGACCAGATTACTTCTGCTCAGGAGCGGCCGCTGCCGGAGCAGCTGCCGTTTCTGGAGCGGTGATGCTGTAATCAACCCACTCAAGGATGGCCAAGTTGGCGGCATCGCCACGGCGCTGGTTCATCTTGATGATACGGGTGTAACCGCCGGGGCGGTTCTTGTGTGCCGGTGCGATCTCATTGAAGAGAATCTTCACGGCGTCTTCCTGGTGCAGGCGAGCTGAGGCCAGGCGACGATCATGCAGGCTACCTTTTTTACCCAAGGTAACCATTTTCTCAGCAACGCTGCGGGCGGCTTTAGCCTTGGCCAAAGTGGTGGTGATGCGTTTGCAGAGGATTAAACTGCAAACCATGTTGGCCAACATCGCATTGCGATGTGTGCTTGTGCGGCCCAACTTGGCCGTCCGTTTCAAATGACGCATAAAACTCCTTATTCAACAATCTTGACTTCTTCCTTGGGGGCATCGAGTAGGGCAGGATCGATGTTCATCCCCAAGGACAGACCCAGACTGGTCAACTTATCCTTAATTTCGTTAAGAGATTTCTTGCCGAAGTTGCGATACTTGAGCATCTCAGCTTCGGTCTTCATGGCTAATTGGCCAACAGTCGTGATATTCGCGTTGTTGAGGCAATTGGCAGCACGAACGCTCAACTCAATCTCGTTGACGCTCATATTCAGGAGCTTCCTGAATTTGGCGCGATCGTCGTCCTGCTTATCTTCAACTTCTTCAAACTCCACCGCGTTTTTGTCGTAGCCGACAAACACATCCAGATGATGTTGCAGAATTGCACAGGCCTGAGTCAAGGCATCATCAGGGGTGATACGACCATCGGTCCAGACATCAAGGATCAGGCGGTCATAGTCAGTCCGCTGACCAACGCGCGCGCTTTCAACGCTATAACGAACCCGGCTAACCGGGGAAAACAGTGAGTCAATGGCGATCACACCGATCGCTTGGTCAACACGCTTATTTTCGTCGCCAGGGCAGAAACCGCGGCCCACTTTGACTTCCATCTCGATTTCCAACTTCTTCTTCTTGTCGAGAGTGCAAATCAACTGCTTGGGGTTCACCACTTCCATACCCGCGTTAAGCTTAATGTCGCCAGCTGTGACAGCGCCTTCTTTATTGACTGAGAGAATCACCATCTGGGGTTCACGAGTCTCGCAGGTGAAGAGAACCTTCTTCAGGTTCAAAATAATGTCAGTTACGTCTTCAACCACACCCTCAACAGTGGTGAATTCGTGCATGGCCCCATCAATCTTGATGGAGGTAATGGCGGCTCCCTCCAAAGAGGAAAGAAGCACTCGACGAATCGAGTTGCCAATGGTGTGTCCGTAGCCCGTTTCAAAGGGTTCGGCCACAAATTTGGCATAAGTTTCTGTGGCGGTTGATTCTTCCTTGGTCAAACGCTTCGGCATTTCAAAACGACCTAAACGAACTGGCATAGCTATCCTTTCGCAATTGTAATCTGGCCGGTTTCAGGCGATCCCGTTCGCCATTCCCTCGACCCATGTAATTGCTTGTCCTGATAAGCATTTGGGTGCGATCTCAAAGAGTTCGCACCCTCGGCTTCCCAAGACGGTTGGTTTTATCGGGAGTAAAATTCGACAATTGCCTGAACGTTGGCAATCGGTTGGACGTCATCCTTGGTGGGCATGCGCAGGACTGTTCCCTTGAAGCCGTCCTTGTTCAACATAACCCAGTCAGGCACGGTGCGGCTGGTGCTCGCTTCCATGGACTTGGTCGCCATCTGGCGCGACACACTCTTGTCACGGGCCTCAACCACGTCATTCACTTTCAAGGCATAGGAAGGAATCGAAACCTTGCGGCCGTTGACGTTGATGTGACCGTGGGTGACCATCTGCCGGGCTGCGGCGCGAGTTGCACCAAAGCCAAGTTGATAGACGAAATTATCCAGACGTGTCTCCAAGATCTGGAGCATGGTCTCGCCGGTGATACCACGACGGCGCAGCGCTTTTTCATAGATGCCGCGGAACTGGCGTTCCATCAGGCCATAGAAATAGCGAAGCTTCTGCTTCTCGATCAGACCCAGACCGTAGTCGGTATGTTTGCGGCGCGATTTGGGGCCGTGAACACCGGGAGGGTAATTCTTGCGTTCGAGATATTTCGAGGCACCAAAAATCGCCACACCAAAACGGCGGCTGATGCGGAGACGGGGACCAGTATAACGAGCCATAGTATGAAAAGTGGGGTTGTCCGATTACACGCGGCGTTTTTTGCGGGGCCTGCAGCCGTTATGGGGAATCGGCGTCACATCTTTGATCGTGCTGATCTCCAAACCAATCGCCTGCAACGCACGGATGGCGGACTCGCGTCCGGAACCGGGTCCGTTGACACGAATCTCAACTTCGCGCATGCCATGGGACATCGCTTGACGGGCAGCATCCTGGGAAACTTGCTGCGCGGCGAATGCGGTGCTCTTGCGAGATCCCTTGAAGCCGACCCGACCGGCACTGGACCAACCAATTAGGTTGCCCTGCATGTCGGTGATCGTGACTTGCGTGTTGTTGAAAGTGGCAGAGATGTGAGCAATACCGTTGGAAACGTTCTTGGCACCCTTGGCCTTGACGATTTTCTTCAGGTTGGGGTCTTCGCCCAGAAGCTCAGCGGCTGTAGGAGCTGCTGCAGCCACAGGCAGAACGCCCACTGCTGCTGCTCCTGCTGGCGCGCCAGCAGTCTTGGCACCTTCAGCGCCAGCGGCGCCTTCGGCGGTTTTCTTGGACGCCTTCGCGGGCTTCGCCTCAGCGGTGCCAGCGGTGGTCGTTTCCGCACTCTGCTCCTTTTTAGGAGACGTCTTTTTCGGTTTTGCTTCCTCAGCCATGGAAAATCCTAGGGATTAAATGAAATCGGGTTTCGGCGTTTAGTGGATGCCGGTCTTGGCATTCGGGTTGCGTTGCACGCCGACGGTTTTACGCGGTCCCTTGCGGGTGCGCGCGTTGGTCTGGGTGCGTTGTCCGCGTACCGGCAGGCTGCGGAGATGCCGCACTCCGCGGTAGCTCTTGATACCCTGAAGGCGTTTGAGGGTCAGACCGAGTTCTCGGCGAAGATCGCCCTCGATGACATACTTACCCTCTTGAATGGCATGCACAATCTGGGACAACTGCTGCTCGTTCAAATCTTTCGCGCGGATGCTCGGATCAATCGCGGCATTTGCCAGAATGACCTTAGCGTTCACCGGCCCGATGCCATAAATGTAGCGGAGGGCGATATCGATCCGCTTCTGGCCGGGAATGTCTACACCAATAATGCGTGCCATAAATTGTTCTTGTTAACCCTGACGTTGCTTGTGGCGCGAGTTCGTACAAATGATACGAATCACACCTTTGCGACGCACCACTTTGCAGTGTTCGCACAGTTTTTTTACTGACGCCCTGACTTTCATCGTTCTACTTTTCCTCTCTAACGGTGATGGAACCCTTCGACATATCGAAAGGAGACATCTCCACAGTTATTCTTTCACCTACGGCCAACCGGCTATTGCTCAACTTGAGCTTTCGCGTCGGATGCCCCAGCAGCTTGTGACCGTTGGGTAATTCTACCCGGTACACCCCGCTGGCCATCGCTTCAATCACGATTGCTTCAACCGTAATTGCTTCGGCTCTTGGCACGTCAAAATCTCCGGCTCACCATCTGTTATTAAAACAGTATGCTCGAAATGTGCCGACAGGGAACCATCCCTTGTCACCACCGTCCAGCCATCTTTAAGGACATCAACCTGAGGCCGCCCCGCGTTGACCATCGGCTCAATCGCTAGCGTCATCCCAGGCCTCAACTTGGGCGAACTCCGCCCCCGCTCCACAAAATTGGGTATCTGCGGTTCTTCGTGCATGGTTTTACCGACACCATGCCCAACGAATTCACGCACCACACTAAACCCGTTTGTCTCTACAAACATCTGCACCGCCCGCGAAATATCGACCACTCGGTTCCCGGCAACAGCGCAAGAGATACCTTCATACAAGGCACGCTCAGTAATATCAATCAATTTTTGCGACAAAACATCGCAACCACCCACCGCGACGGTAGTGGCCGTATCGCCGATGTAGCCGTTCAAGACAACGCCCACATCCAAACTAATTATATCTCCAAGCTGTACGCGACGGTTTCCCGCCAATCCATGAACCACTGCTTCATTCACTGAAATGCAGAGGTGACATGGGTACTTCTTGTATCCCAAAAAGGCACTCTTCCCGCCGTAGAACTTAATTCTATCGGCCGCAAACAAATCTATCTCTTGAGTGGTCAACCCAGGCTTGATGTAGGCCGCAACCTCGTCACGCACTGTCCCAGCTATTCGTCCCGCCGCTCGCATCGCTACGATCTCACGCTCATTCTTGATCACGATCATAGTCCTACACCAGCAACATACCCGACCATCAACAAACTCAGCACACCAACCAAAGGTCACAACTGCAACCCAAAGGCATCAGAACCGACCTTTGAGGCGACCTTTCTTGAGAAAGCCGTCGTAGTGGCGCATCAGCAAATGTGTTTCCATTTGACGCATGGTGTCAAGAAGCACACCCACTGTAATCAACATGCTGGTGCCACCAAAGAACTGTGACACATACTGGTCGATGTTAAATTTCATTCCCAAAAACTGGGGAATTAACGCGATCAGAGTAAGGAAAACCGCTCCAGCCAGCGTGATCCGGCTCATCGCATTATGTAAGAAGTCGCTGGTAGCAACACCAGGACGCACCCCGGGGATGTAACCGCCATGTTTCTTCAAATCATCGGCGATCTGAATCTCGTTGAACTGGGTGGCAACCCAGAAGTACGAGAAGAACAAAATCATGGAAGTATACAAAACGTAGTACAACCAGTGGCCACGATCCAACTCAGCACCAACTTCTGAAAACAGCTTGACGCTTGTGAGTTCGCCCAATTTCATCAGGATCATGGCAGGAAAAATCAGAATCGCCTGAGCGAAGATGATTGGCATGACGCCCGCATAATTAACTCTGAGCGGCATGAACGAGCTGCTGGCAGCGTAGACTTTGCGGCCCACCGCACGTTGTGCATATTGGACAGGGATTTTTCGCTGAGCTTGAGTCACTGCAATAACTCCTGCCACGACGCCACCCAGCAAAGCCAGAAGACCAATGGCGTGGAATCCGTTAAAATGGCGCTCAACACCTTCGGGAGGGAAGAACATGAGGAGGGCGGCTTGTCCTGCCTTTGGCAGGTCAGCCAAAATGCCCACGGTAATGATGAGAGAAATACCGTTACCAATTCCCCGCTCGGTGATTTGTTCACCCAACCACATAAGGAGCAGTGTGGCTGTGGTAAGAATCAAGATAGTCTGAAACCGATACCACCAAAGATTCTCAATCAAGACCAAATGGTCCACTCCAGGGAACAAGGCTTGGGGTTTTTCCCAACCCAAGGTCATGAGAGTGCCGTGAATCAGACACAAAAGAACCGTTAAAAACCTGCCGTACTGAACGATCTTTGCACGCCCACCCTCTTCGCGGGCCAGCTTGCTCATGCTTGGAACTATGGCGCTCATCAACTGAATGATGATGGTCGCCGTAATGTAAGGCATGATGCCCAAGGCTCCGATGGCACATTTTTGAAGCGCACCTCCAGTGAAGAGACTGTAAGTCCCCAACATGGAACCACTCATGTTGCCAGAGTTCTTGGCGAACCAAGCCTGCAGCTCGGCACCGTCCAGCCCAGGAATCTGAATATGTGCGATAAGGCGGCACACACCCAAGACAATCATGGTGAAGATGATTCTCGACTTGAGCTCCGGTATTTTGAAGCAGTTCGAGAACGTGTTGACGATGGCGGTAAGCATGCTTATGAGGGCGTGAGTCGAGCTAACTCAATCAGGCTTTGACTTTGGCCTTAGCCGCAGGCTTACCCTTGGGCTGAACAACTTTAACACCGACGACTTCGCAGGACCCCCCGGCAGCCTCGATTTTCTTACGAGCCGCATCGCTGAAGGCGTGTGCAGCAACAGTCAATTTCTTGGTGATCTCGCCTGTGCCGAGAATCTTGATGCCGTGTCCGCGTCCTTTGGAAGCCCCGAGAGCACGCAATGCGTCCTCGTCAACACGCGCACCATCTTCGAACTTGTTCAAAGAACGAATATTGATGCCCACGTAAGAAGTGGTGTGTTCGTAATTGTTGAAACCACGTTTAGGAATACGGCGGATCAATGGCATTTGGCCACCTTCGAACCCTGGACGAATGGAGGAACCGGAGCGGGCGCTCTGGCCTTTGCCACCGCGACCGCTGGTTTTGCCGTGACCGCTGGATTCACCTTGGCCGAGGCGCTTACGACGATGCTTTGCACCGGGGCGGGGCTTCAAATCATGGAGACGCATAAAATAAAATCAGGTAGTGGGGACGACGCTGGCCTTGGCCCGGACTTGGATACCGCGACCGCGCATGATCTCTTCACGCAAACGAAGGCTTAGCAGGGCTTTCAAAGTGGCCTTGGCCACATTGGCAGCGTTTTGCGAACCGAGAGACTTTGTCAAAATGTCTTTAACACCGGCGGACTCCAGCACTGCCCTCACGGTCTTACCAGCAATAATGCCAGTACCAGGTGAAGCAGGACGGAGGAGGACACGGGCTCCACCAAAATTAACTGTGGTATCGTGGGGAATGGTGGCCTGATTCAAAGCAACTGTTACCATGCTGTGCTTGGCGTCTTCTCCGCCCTTGCGAATTGCATCAGCGACTTCGTGTGCTTTGCCAAGACCGAGACCAACGCGACCGCGCTTATCACCCACAACGACCAGTGCGCTGAAGCTGAAGCGGCGTCCGCCTTTTACCACCTTGGAGTTACGATTGATGAAAACGACTTTTTCAACGAGTTCGTTGCCATCTGCGTCGCGAGGACCATTGTCACCATCGGGACCACGTCCACGGCGGGGGCCGCCACGACCGGGACCGCGTCCCTGACCGCCGCCACGATTGCCCTGACCGCCTTGATAAGGATTGCTAGTATTCTCAGCCACAAAAATTGATTCCTAACGGGTTATAGATGCAGACCAGCTTCGCGAGCCGCGTCGGCCAGCGCTTTAATTTTGCCGTGGTAGCGGGCACCAGCCCTGTCGAAAACCACTGCGTTAATTCCAACGGCTTTGGCCGCTTCGGCGGCAGTTGTGCCAATGCGTTTTGCGTTGACAACGTTTGCCTGGCCTTTAGTCGCTTTCACACCCTTTTGGACGGTGCTCGCGCTGGCCAAAGTGCGTCCGATGCTGTCATCGATGAACTGGACGTAAATATGGGTGCCACTAAACTTCACCGCCATACGGGGGCGTTCGCTGGTACCGACCACTTTTTTACGGATGCGCCACACGCGCAACTGCCGCAATTTATTCTTCTTTTCGTGTCTCATATGCTTCGGATTGCGGATTTTGCCGCAAACCAATTAAAAAATTCTCTAATGTGATCAGCCAAATTACTGGACTGTTTTGCCTTCTTTGCGCTTAACCTTCTCGTCGGAATAGCGCACACCCTTACCTTTGTAAGGCTCAGGAGGATAATAGGCGCGGATTTCGGAAGCGACCTGACCCACCATCTGTTTGCTGGGGCCTTCGATGGTCACTTTGGTGTTTTCTTCCACTGTAACCTTGATTTGGTCGGGTATGGGATAATTCACAGGATGGGAATAGCCCAAGCTGAGGTTTACCAGTTTACCTTGGACAACAGCCTTGAAGCCGACGCCTTGAATCTCGAGTTTCTTTACGAAGCCCTCGCTGACACCCTTGACCATGTTATTGATCATCGCGCGAGCCAGTCCGTGCAGAGCACGAGCTTCAGCATCCTCGCCACCACGTGTTACCACCAATTGGTCGCCTTTCAAGACGACTGTGGTGCGCTTGGGAGCTTGAAAATCGAGTTTGCCCTTCGGCCCCTCGACAAAAATGCGCTGACCCTTAATTTCGACCTTAACCTTGGCCGGGACGGCGACTGGAATCTTTCCGATGCGTGACATACAATTACCAAATATAACAGAGGACTTCCCCACCGAGGTTTTCCTTGCGGGCTTGGGTGCCGGTCCGTACGCCTTGAGGCGTGGACAGAATAGCAGTGCCCATTCCACCGAGCACGCGCGGGATTTCTCCTACTCCGACATAACGACGAAGACCAGGGGTGCTGACGCGGCGGAGGCCGGCGATGACGGGCTTGCGGCCCTGATACTTGAGTTTAAGATGCAAAGTACGGATTTTGTCACCCTCTACGTTGAAATCAACAAGATAACCTTCATCCTTAAGGATGCGGGCAATGCTTTCTTTGATCTTGGAATGGGGCATGACCACCAAGGGAAGCAAAGCCTGATTGGCGTTGCGGATCCGCGTGAGCATGTCGGAAATTGTGTCTGTCATAGGATTACCAGCTGGCTTTGGTGACGCCCGGGATAAGGCCGTTCAGGGCCAACTCGCGGAAGGTGAGACGGGAGACCGCAAATTTGCGGATGTAAGCGTGGCGACGACCGGTAACCAAGCAGCGGTTCGTCACCCGGGAAGGACTGGCATTGCGGGGCAGCTTAGCCAAACCGGCATAGTCACCCTTCGCCTTAAGTTCAGCGCGAACTTTGGCGTATTTAACAACGGTCGCGCGTTTTTTCTTCTCGCGCTCCAACCATGAGGTTTTTGCCATATATTCTTAAATTATCGAGCTTCGGCGAATGGCATTCCCATCGACTTCAGCAAATCCAAGGCTTCGTCGTCTGACGAGGCGGACGTCACGATGGTGATATCCATTCCCTGGGTGCGCTTGGTTTTTTCCAAATCAATTTCCGGAAAAATGGTTTGATCGTTGATGCCCAAGGAGTAATTGCCGCGGCCGTCAAAGGAACGGCGGGAAACTCCGCGGAAATCACGAATACGTGGCAATGCAGCAGCCACAAGGCGGTCAAAAAATTCAAACATCACGTCGCGACGCAAAGTAACATGACAGCCGATGGACTGCCCTTCGCGCAACTTAAAGTTCGCGATGCTTTTGCGAGCCTTATTAATGACAGGCTTGCGGCCGGTGATCAAGGTTAAATCTCGGACAGCATCTTCAACAGCACCCTTTTCGAGGGAGGCACTCACGCCCATGTTGATAACGATCTTCTTGATTTCAGGAATCTGATGGATGTTCGTGTAACCACGCTTCTCTTTGAGAAGGGGTTTGATGTCATCCTTGTACTTTTTGGACAGACGAGAATTCATAGGTCAGTTCAGGTTGTCGCTTTGCCTTCACCACCCTTGGAGGGGCGGGCGTCATATCGGGCAGCAGACACAACATTGGAAATATGCATGGCACCCTCACGCTCAACAATCGAGCCGTTGGGGTTCTGTTGACTTTTGCGGGTGTGGCGTTTGAACATTTTCAAACCTTCCACGATCACACGCTGACCATTGGAGGTCACGCTGATCACTTTACCGCGCTTACCGCGTTCCGCGCCGGTGGTCACTACCACTTCTTCACCGCGTTTAACATGAGGACGAGACATAATTGATTGATTTGACAGGTTGCAGATCGGGTCAGATCACTTCCGGCGCGAGGGAAATAATCTTCATAAATTTCTTGTCGCGCAATTCACGAGCAACAGGACCAAAAATGCGTGTTCCGCGTGGGTTGTTGTCCTTGTCGATGATGACAATGGCATTGGAATCGAAGCGCAGGTAGGATCCGTCGTCACGACGAATGGTTTTGCGGGTTCTGACCACCACAGCATTGACCACGTCGCCCTTTTTGACGGTACCGTCAGGGGAGGCCTCCTTGATGTGGGCCTTGATTACGTCGCCCACCATGGCATAACGCTGGTTGCGGCCGAGAACACCGATGGTTGCGGCGCGTTTTGCCCCGGTGTTATCCGCGACGTCGGTAATTGAACGAATCTGGAGCATGAAATTCCTAAGGTTAAGCCGAAACAGCCGGCGTGGTGTCGGTGTTGCGCTCGATGATCTCCACCAGGCGCCACGTTTTCAATTTGGACAGAGGACGGGTTTCTTCAATGCGAACGCGATCCCCAACCTTGGCTTCGCTTTTTTCGTCATGCGCGTAAAATTTACGGTATTGTCTTACGACCTTCTTAAACTGGGCATGTTGGAAACGGCGTTCCACACGAACCACAATGGTCTTGGTCATCTTATCAGAGACGACTTCGCCGGTGCGCTCCTTGCGGTTTGCGACTTTTTTGATTTCAACTGTATCAGCCATAGAAATTCAGTATTAAGCGGCTTTGTTGCGGATGACAGACATCTGTGTCTCGATCCGGGCAATTTCCTTGCGCAAAATCCGCATGCGGGAAGGCTTTTCCAATTGGGAACTGGCCTGCTGCAATCGCAGGGTGAACAGCTCTGTGCGAAGATCGCGCCCCTTGGCGGAAAGTTCGACTGAGGTTAAATCGTTGTAATTCGTCTTTTTCATCGGGAGTTCCTCTTTTAGCTGACCTTATGCCGCGAGATGAACTTCGTGCGGATGGGGAGCTTGTCCGCCGCAAGGCGCATGCTCTCGCGAGCCACAGCCTCGGTTACACCGTCGACTTCAAACAAAACACTGGCCGGTCGAATCACGGCGACCCAGGATTCAACGCCACCTTTACCGGTACCCATTCGAACTTCCAAAGGCTTCTTGGTGAACGATTTGTCAGGAAAAATGCGAATCCACACCTTGCCACGGCGCTTCATGTGGCGGGTGATGGCCACACGAGCGGCCTCAATCTGCTTTGTATCCATCCAGCAGCGCTCGAGAGCCTGCAAACCGTACTCGCCAAAGGCAACGTTGTTACCGCGGGAGGCTATCCCCGTCCGCGAACCGCGTTGCATTTTGCGGTACTTTACTCTGGCCGGCATCATTGACATACTAAAATCCTATAGTCTGGCGTTACTTGTTGACTCTCCCGCTCAGGCAGTGGCGGCTTGGCTGGGTGCAGTGGCTGCACCATCGGTACGTTCAGCGCGACGCTCACGGTCGGCTGCGCGCTCGGGCTTGTTTTCACCCTTACAAATCCAGCATTTGATGCCAAGTTTGCCGTACATGGTCTTCGCTTCCGCGAAACCGTAATCAATATTGGCGCGAAGAGTGTGCAAAGGCACGCTGCCTTCGTGATAATTTTCGACACGGGCAATTTCAGCGCCACCCAAACGGCCTGCGCAACGCACCTTGATTCCAACTGCTTTGAAATCCATGGCTGTTTGAACCGCTTTTTTCATGGCGCGGCGGAAAGAAATGCGTCGTTCCAACTGCAGGGCAATGTTCTCGGCGACTAGCTGAGCATCGATCTCAGGAGTTTTGATTTCCTGGATGTCGACGTAAATCTCCTTGCCGGTCATCTTGCTCAACTGCTCCTTGATCTTGTCGATATCTGCGCCTTTGCGACCAATCACAACACCAGGACGCGCGGTGAAGATGGTGATGCGGCAGCGCGTGGCGGCGCGTTCGATCTGAATCTTTGGCACGCTGGCGGACTCGAGCTTCTTTTTAAGGAGCTCACGGATCTTCCGATCCTCAGTCAGCAACTTGCCGAAATCTTTTTTGTTCGCAAACCACTTTGAGCGCCAGTCCTTGTTGACCGCGATGCGAAAGCCGATTGGGTTGGTCTTTTGTCCCATAGGATTAGCTGTCTGAAAGGACGATTTTGACGTGGCAGTTGCGCTTGAGGATTGGCCCCATAGACCCGCGAGCTTTCGGAGTCACACGCTTGAAGGTGCTGGCTGTTCCTGCAACTGCTTCTTTAACGATCAGGTTTGCCAGTTTCATGCCTGCATTATTTTCGGCATTGGCGATGGCCGACTTCAAAGTCATGGCGACAACGCGGGCCGATTTGCGGGGCACAACTGCGAGAACATGGGTGGCCTGGACGGCGGACAACCCTTGGATTTGCCGCACGACCTCGCGCATTTTCTGCGCGGACATGCGAACATTCTTGGTGATAGAAAATACTTCCATACGTTCTGATGGCTATTTGGCTTCGGCTTTGGCGGTGTGAGCCCCGTGTTTCTTGAACGTGCGGGTCAATGAGAATTCACCCAGACGGTGTCCCACCATGTTCTCGGTGACGAACACGGGGTTGAACACCTTACCGTTGTGCACAGCAAACGTGTGGCCAACGAAATCAGGCGTGATCATGGAGCGGCGTGACCAGGTTTTGATCGGCTTCTTAGCTCCCGTGGCGTTCATCTTCACGATTTTATCCATGAGATGGCCGTCAATAAACGGACCTTTTTTAATCGAGCGTCCCATAACTTACTTTTTCTTCATCGGGCGACCGTTGCGGCGTGTCACGATCATTGAATTGGATTGCTTAAATTTCTTACGGGTCTTGAAGCCCTTGGTAATCACACCCCAAGGAGTCACAGGATGTCCACCGCCAGAAGTCTTACCGGCGCCACCACCCATCGGGTGATCCACAGGGTTCTTGGCCACACCACGGCTCAGAGGACGAATGCCGCGATGACGCGCACGCCCAGCCTTACCCAGCATAACCTTTTCGTGTTCAGTATTGCCAACCTGACCGATGGTGGCCAGGCAGTCTTCGTGAACCAGACGAATTTCACCAGAGGGCAGGCGCAACTGCGCGTGTCCGTTGTCGCGAGACATCAGAGTGGCCGCGCCGCCAGCGGAGCGAACCATTTTTGCGCCACCACCAGGAATCAGCTCAATGGCATGCACTTCATGACCGATTGGAACAATCTTCAATGGAAGAGCATTGCCAATGTCGGGGGCGGCATCAGGTCCGCTCTTGAGAGTAGATCCAACAGCTAGACCAACAGGCGCGATAATGTAACGGCGTTCCCCGTCCTTGTATTCCAAAAGTGCAAGTCGAGCGGTACGGATGGGATCGTACTCAATCGCCACAACCTTGGCTTCCATGCCCAGTTTGTTACGACGAAAATCCACCGTACGAACTTTTTGCTTGTGTCCGCGTCCGATGCCGCGGCTGGTCACACGTCCGTAGGAATTGCGTCCACCCGTTTTTTTGCGGGTGTAGATCAGGCTCTTCTCGGGCTTGGACTTGGTGATCTCCGAGAACGACGCGATGGTTATATAGCGTGTTGACGGGGTCAGGGGACGAAATGACTTTACTGGCATGGCGCGTGGTAAGTTTAGGTGAGGCTGATCTTATCGCCATCTTTCAAGGTGACGAGAGCCTTTTTCCAGGCTGAAGTCGATCCTTGCTGGGCGGTGCGGCGGCGACGGGCTTTGCCGCGAACGTTGAGAGTGTTGACCTGCAAAACCTTCACCTTGAAGAGTTCCTGCACGGCCTGGCGGATTTGCACCTTGTTGGCTCGCGTATCCGCGACAATGGTGTAGGTGTTGCGCTGATCGGCAAGCCTAGTGGCCTTTTCCGTCAGGCGCACTGTTTTGATAATATCGAAACTGTTCATGTTGGGCCTCTTTTACAATTATTCGTGGCTGAGGCGGCTTTGCAGCACTTCCAAGGCGGCTTCAGTGAAGATCAGCTTGTCATGGCGCAACAACTGATACGTGTTCACGTTGGAACCCGTGGTCATCTCAACACCCGGAATGTTCCGTGCGGATAGAAACACATTGCGCTCAGTGACTTTGGAAACCACCAAAACGGTTCCGTCAATGTCTTGGGCAGCAAGGAAAGCACGGAATTCTTTGGTCTTGGGGGCGGTGAAAGCCAGTTCCTTGACGACAAGCACATCACCAGCGTTAAGGCGCTCGGTCAGTGCTTTGCGAAGTGAAAGTTCACGCGTTGTCTTGCTGACTTTCTTACGAAAATCACGGGGCTTGGGTCCGAAAACCACGCCGCCACCACGCCACAGCGGTGAACGGAAAGAACCGGCGCGAGCGCGGCCTGTGCCTTTTTGCTTCCAAGGCTTGCGGTTGGTGCCCTGCACATCGCCCACCGTTTTGGTGCACGCGGTGCCGCTTCGTTGTGCCGCACGAAAAGCAACCACGGTGTCGTGGACTGCCTGAGTGCCGCGGCCGTCTTCTACCAGTGCGACGGTCAATTCAACCTCGCCTGCAGGCCGACCCTGTATATCTTTAACGCTAAGTTTCATGGGAATCCCCTAAAATTACTTGGTCGGAACCTTCTTGGCGATCTTCTTCGCACTGCGGATGACAACATAATCACCTTCGGCACCGGGGAGACCGCCCCTGATCAGAATCAGGTTCTCCTCAGGTCGGACTTGGATGACTTCCAAGTTCTGGGTGGTGCGTTGAACGCTACCCATGTGACCAGGCATTTTCATGCCGCGCATGACGGTACCGGGAAACAGACGCTGCCCGATGGCGCCTGAACGACGATGCCAACCTTTAGCTCCGTGGGTCATGTCACCACCGGCAAATTTG
The DNA here is from genome assembly GCA_025359965.1 of Pedosphaera sp. GTDB lineage: Bacteria > Verrucomicrobiota > Verrucomicrobiia > Limisphaerales > SXQI01 > SXQI01. Next base: position 12,991 of record JANYDC010000044.1, on the reverse strand, counting down.
TGGCGCTTGACCACACCCTCAAACCCCTGCCCTTTGGTCACCCCGATGGCATCAATCAGATCACCCACTTTAAAAATGGAAGGCCCAACGACATCACCCGGTTTGACATCCAAGGCGAAATCACGGAATTCTTTCAACCGTTTGACCGGCGCAGATTTATGTTTGGCCAGATGGCCAAAAGCTGCTTTGGTCAAGCGAGATTCTTTTTGGTCGTCAAAGCCCATTTGGACCGCTTTGTAACCATCATTTTCCAGGGTCTTAACCTGAACGACACGATTGGGACCCGCGAGTACCACCGTTACAGGGACAACATTGCCCTTACTGTCGTAGACGCGTGTGTGTCCTAATTTTTTACCGAGCAAGCCGATCATAAGCGTCAAATCTTAATGGTGATGTCAACCCCCGCCGGAAGGTTCAGTTTCTTGAGTTCATCGACTGTTTTGGCGGTCGGGTCGATGATATCGAGCAGACGCTTATGCGTCCGTTGCTCGAAGGTTTCCTGGGACTTTTTGTCAGCGTGAGGTGAGCGAAGAACCGTAAAACGCTCAACACGGGTGGGAAGAGGGATTGGTCCGGCCACACGGGCACCGGTACGTTTGACCGTCTCGACAATATCATGAGCAGACTGATCGATCACTCGGTGATCGTAAGCCTTGAGACGGATTCGGATGCGTTGTCCAGCCATAAATTAAAAGAACAAGGTTAAGAATTAAATTAGGTGCGCGCCGCTTTGGGTTTATTCGCGTCCAGAATAGCGGTTACAATACTGCTGGGCACTGGCTCGAAGCAAAGAGGCTCCATGGAATATGATGCACGTCCCTTTGACAAGGAACGAATAGCGGTCGAATATCCAAACATTTCCGCAAGGGGAACCTCAGCGTTGAGACTGGTGGAATTATTCTTGGCTTCGATGCTTTGAATCTTACCACGACGGCGGTTCAAATCACCAAGAAGATCACCCTGGTACTCATCAGGTGTCGTACATTCCACCTTCATGATCGGCTCGAGAAGAATAGGATTGGCTTTCTTGACCGCGTCTTTCATGGCGAAGATGCCAGCCATTTTGAAGGCCAACTCGTTTGAGTCCACTTCATGGAACGAACCATCAACAATCGCCACCTTGAGATCGACCATCTGGAAGCCAGCCAGGACACCGCCCTTGATTGCTTCGTTGATACCGTCGATAACCGGACCGATAAATTCTTTAGGAATAGCACCGCCGACGACTTTGCTTTCAACTTCAACACCCTTGCCGCGGGGATTGGGTTCTAGAGTGATGCAAGCGTGACCGTACTGACCGCGACCACCGGACTGGCGGATGAATTTGCCTTCGCCTTCAGCCGACTTGGTGATGGTTTCACGATAGGCAATCTGAGGAGCACCCGCATTGGCTTCAACCTTAAATTCGCGCTGAAGACGATCACGGATAATTTCCAAATGGAGCTCGCCCATGCCGGCAATAATTAACTGGCCGGTTTCTTCATTGGTGAAGCAGCGGAAAGTGGGATCTTCTTCAGCCAGGCGCTGCAAACCTTCGGACATCTTCTCTCGGTCCTGCTTGGTCTTAGGCTCGACAGCCATCGAGATAACAGGCTCGGGAAAAGTTGGAGGTTCGAGCATGATCTCGAAAGACTCATCGCAAAGAGTGTCACCTGTGGTGATATTGCGCAAACCTACCAGGGCAGCAATATCGCCAGCATAAGTGGTTTCCACGTCGATGCGTTTGTCCGCCTGAATCATCATTACACGGCTAACGCGTTCACGTTTGCGAGTGCGGGGATTGTAAATGGTGTCACCCTTTTTGAGCTGACCACTGTACACACGGAAGAAAATCAGTTTACCAACGAACGGATCGGTCCAGAGCTTGAACGCAAGCGAGCAGAACTTTGCGTTGTCGTCGGAGGGAACATCGATGCGTTGAGTAAGGTCATCAGCATCATGGCCGGTCGCAGGAGGAATGTCCAAGGGCGAAGGCAGATAATCAATGACGGCATCAAGGAGGGGCTGAACACCCTTCTTTTTGAAGGCGGAACCGCAGATAACCGGGATCAGCTCAATCTTACAAGTCAGGCGGCGAATAGCAGCCTTAAGCACGTCCACGGGGACTTCTTTTCCTTCGATGACCAGCTCGGCAATGGTGTCATCCTTGTTGGAGACAGCTTCGATCAACTCTTCGCGAGCCTGAGCGGCCTGTTCCTTCATCTCCTCAGGAATCTCGACCACCGAATACTTCAGCCCAACAGCATCAGTTTCGTCGTAAATGATCGCTTTTTGGCTGACCAAATCCACTACGCCCTTGAGGAAATCTTCCTTACCGATGGGAATATTGATGGGATAGGCATAAGCGCCAAGCTTTTTGCGCATGTCATCGACGGCGCGATCAAAATTTGCCCCAGTGCGGTCCATCTTGTTGACAAACGCGATGCGGGGAACCTTATACTTGGTCGCCTGACGCCAAACGGTTTCAGACTGAGGTTGAACACCTGCGACAGCACAGAACACGGCAACAGCCCCGTCCAGGACACGCATGGAACGCTCAACTTCAGCCGTGAAGTCGACGTGACCAGGAGTATCAATAATGTTGATGCGGTGGGCAATCCCCACAAATGTCTTCGCAATACCGTCTTCTTTTTGAGTCCAGTAACAGGTGGTGGCCGCAGAAGTAATTGTGATACCACGTTCACGTTCCTGCTCCATCCAGTCGGTAACTGTGTTACCATCATCAACATCGCCCATCTTATGGATCAACCCCGCGTAAAAAAGAATACGCTCCGTGGTGGTCGTCTTGCCCGCATCGATGTGGGCGGCAATACCGATGTTGCGCGTGCGCTCCATCGGATACTGCCTTGACGGCGAGTTCACTGACTTCTTTGTTACTGCTGCGGCTTCCATTAAATGTGCGAATAAAAACGCCCCGGATCGTCGACCACGGGGCGTGGTTCAAAATCAAATATTACCAGCGGAAATGTGCGAAGGCTTTGTTGGCTTGAGCCATCTTATGGACTTCGTCGCGTTTGCGAATGGCACTGCCCTGCCCCTGAAAGGCATCCATGATCTCAGTGGCCAGGGATTGCATCATGGGCGAACCCTTGCGGGCGTCAGCATAATCAACCAACCAACGAAGCGCCAGGGCGGTTTGACGGTCAGGATGTGCTTCGACCGGCACTTGATATGTCGCGCCACCAACACGGCGGGGCTTCACTTCAAGACGGGGCTTGGCATTGTCAACTGCGCGCTGGAGGATTTCCAAAGGATTGGACTGGGGGTTCTTCTCCAACAAGGAGTCGAAAGTACCGTAAACAATCTTCTGGGCTGTGGCTTTCTTCCCGGAGCACATCACAGTGTTAATCAGGCGGCCAACAAGCACGCTGTGGTACTTGGCATCCTCAATAACAATCCGGCGGGTGGCTTGACGTCTTCTCGACATAAAAAAATCGTGTTACTTGGCGGCGGGTTTCGCCTTGGCGGCTTTGGGACGTTTGACTCCGTATTTGGAGCGGCTGACGCGGCGTTTTTCAACACCGGCGGCGTCCAGCGTCCCGCGGACAATATGATAGCGAACACCAGGAAGATCCTTCACACGACCACCGCGCACCAGCACGATGGAGTGCTCCTGAAGGTTGTGACCTTCATCGGGGATGTAGGCGATCACCTCATACCCGTTGGTGAGACGAATTTTCGCCACTTTTCGCATGGCGGAGTTCGGCTTCTTCGGCGTGCGTGTCATCACTTGGAGACACACGCCACGACGGAAAGGTGCGTTTTGTAAAGCCGGTGACTTCGACTTGTACTTCAGTTTGGTACGCCCTTTCCGGACGAGTTGGTTAATGGTTGGCATCTCTGCTATCCAATTGGCTACGTTTCATTCCGCTCCTTCCAGAGTTCTGGAGAAACGGAGCGCGAATCTTAGCACCCCAACACAATCATGCAACAAGTTTCTCAAAAATTTTCGGTACTCCAAGATCACCCAGAAAAGCACCGCAAAAACTCGCTTCTCCGTTTCCGCCACATCAAACCCACTCATTCGCTCTTGCCCGACCGCGCAAGCATCTCGCCTTTTTTAAATTTTTGCCCGATTTCACTCACTCAGCCCAAATCAAAACACGATTTCAATCATAACGGTCCGTTTTTTGTCGATGGCATTGATTTTGCTAAGAGAATACTCGGTACCAAAGGGTTTACCTAGCATACGAGTCCTTCTTGGGAAGGATTTTAAAATCGGTGGCCCTCGCGAAAGCGGGGGTCACTTTTTTTATTCTCCTCCGCTCCAACGTTACAAACTTCGCAAATCCTCCCCATGCCGCATTACGCTCAGGTTGAATGCCAAGCGAAGTACAACCCCGATTTTTCTGGCAGGGTTTGTTGATTCTTATTCCATGCATCCTGTTATCAGCCTTTGGTTTACACTCCCTGCGTCAAGATACCGCACTCGCCGATCACGAAATCTCCAGCACCGCACAAAATCTCGCACAACAATGGAATAATCAGGTCCTGCCTCAACTCCTCACCCCTAAAACCTCCAGTTTTGAGCGCTCAACCGCCAGCACCGAAGTTGATTCGGCGGTTGAACTCCCGCCGGATGGAGAACTGCGGGAATTCCCCTCTCTGTTGATCTCCAGCAAGGAAATCCTGCTTTTCCCGGCCCCTTCTACCCATTGGCCCAAACCTCAGCCTATTTTTGAACTACCCCAAGAGACGCAGGATCTCTTTCAAAGCGCCGAAACAGCGGCTCGCGAGTTTCGCTGGCCGCAAGCGCTCTCAGCCCTCACAAAGATCAACTCCGCACCTGATGCCTCTCCTCATGCAATGGCGCTGGCCCGGTACCGCTGGGCCTTGACCCTTGGTCAAAGCGGCGCGACAACTCCCGCCCGCAACGCTTTTCAACAGATGCTCAGCCCGACTTTGGCCTTGCGCAGTGAAGTTGGCATTCCTCTGGACACCCTGGCAGCCCTGCAAATTCTCCAGTTGGACCCGACTCCCGCCCAAGCCGCCAGCGCCATCGACCATGCCGCCTTCAACTCTCTCCGTGATCCTTCCCCCCTCACTCCGCGCATCCTGGAAATGCTCCGCGAAACAGCCGCCAACAGCCACTTTGCTGCAACCCCATCCTCCCAAGCCTTTGTCCAGCGCGTGGATCGTTGGATCGAACTCTGGCAGCGCCATGAACTGCTCCGCACCTTGGCCGAACCAGCCTTGGCATGGCTGCAAGAACGTCCCGCCGAGCCTGCTCTCAAATGGTTGACCAACCCACTTTCCGCTCCGGTTCTGCTCTCAGCCCGCACGAAGGGCGACATCCGCTGCGGAATCTGGCCGCTGGATCTGCTGCGAGCCCGCCTTATCGACGAACAAAAAGCCCGCGGCTGGCCGGAAGATTGCACCCTTGTCCTAAACATCGCCGGGCAGCAGGTTCTGGGGCAATCTCCATCCGATCCATCGCTGGCCACCTTATCGCAGGGCACGGCCAAATCTGGTTGGAATGGCTCGATCCATCTCGCCAACCCGGCTCAATTCTACGCGCGTCAACATGCCCGCTCGCGCCGTTACGGCGTGGTGATTGGTCTCGGTCTCATCACGGTGGTTATTGGTTTTTTCAACGCCCGCCGCGCTTATCTTCGCCAAGCGGCTCTCGCGGAAATGCGCACCAATTTTGTCTCCAGTGTTTCCCATGAGTTGCGCGCTCCCATCGCAGCAGTACGGCTGCTTTCCGAGGAACTGGCTGATCTTACTCCGACAGACCATGTCAAAGCCTCCGAATACCAGTCGCTCATTCTGCGCGAATGCCGCCGCCTTTCCGGACTTATTGAGAACGTTCTCGATTTCTCCCGGAATGAACAGGGCCGCAAAGAATATCAGTTCGAGTCCATCGATCTGGCCGCGCTGGTCCGTGCCACCTCCGAACTGATGCGTATCCATGCCGACGAACGCAGCGTCATCCTAAAAAACGAAATTGAAGAAGGCGCTGGTTTCGCCATCGAGGCTGATGCTGCCGCACTGCAACAAGTCCTGGTCAATCTTCTCGATAACGCCATTAAACATTCCGCACCTCACTCGGAAATCACCCTGAAATTGCGCCACCATGCGCACGGTGTGATTCTGGAGGTTAATGATCAGGGCGAAGGCATACCCGCTACCGAACTCCCGAAAATCTTCGAGCGTTTCTACCGCTGCGGCTCAGAACTCACCCGCCGCACTCCCGGCGTCGGTCTGGGACTCGCAATCGCCCGGTACATCGTCGAAGCCCATCGCGGTACCATCACAGCGGAGAGCGCGATGGGTCAGGGCTCAACCTTTACTGTCCGGCTGCCTGAATCTCCCTTATGAACGCACGCATTCTCGTTATCGAAGACGAACAGGCCATGCGCACCGGCCTTCATGATTGCCTGGAACGCCACGGATACCGTGTTTTGTTGGCCGAGGACGGAGCCATTGGTTTGGACAAGGCCATATCGGAAAAGCCTGGTCTCATTGTCCTGGATGTCATGCTGCCTCGCCTCGACGGCTTCGCTCTCTGCCGCGAACTTCGCCGCCTCGGCCACCGCACCCCAATCCTTTTGCTCACCGCCAAAGGCAGTGTTGATGACCGCGTGCATGGACTCGATGCGGGTGCCGACGATTATTTGCCCAAGCCGTTTGCCCGCGATGAATTTCTGGCCCGCGTGCGCGCTCTCCTCCGTCGCAGTGAGCGCGAATCCAGCCAGCTCACCACCCTTCATCTGGATGATTTTGAAGCTGATTTTCCCCGTCAGGAAGCCCGGCGCAACGGTCAGATTATTCATCTGACCGCCAAGGAATTCGCCATGCTGCGCTTGTTGGAGGAACATCGCGGAGAGGTGGTTTCACGCGACCAATTCCTTGATGTCGTCTGGGGCTACGCCGCCTTTCCCACCACTCGCACAGTGGATAAACACGTCGCCAGTCTCCGCGCCAAAATCGAAGCTAATCCAGAAGATCCCCAATGGATCGAAACCGTTCACGCGGTCGGATATCGGCTCAAAACGAGAAAATCATCCAACGAATTCCGTTGAACCATTTTACAAAAAGGGCACATCTCAAAATTCTCGATCGACCACACTGCCTGCGATGAACCCACTATTAATCATGAAATCGCTATCGACGTTCCTCTCGAAGAGTATGGAAGAAACGTATCCGCTCGGGAAAAAGCGGGAGCAAACCAGAACGCCCAATGGACTGACCGCCTTGCGGTCGGCTCACGCACTCCAAAGATCCACCAACCTCAAAATAACGGCATGCTTTTGCATCCTTTTAGCCTCGGCCTCGCTCGCTTGGGCCGATGATGTCACCCCACCGGCGCGTAGCTCACCCACACCGCTGCCATCCACCGAACCCTCTCCCATCGTGAGCGGGAGTTCATATGAATACCGGAGAAGTCCGGCCACCGGTGGGCTTACAACCCCACCCTCGCAATTAATCATAACCAACAAAGGTGGTTTCGCTTGGCACATAGGCCAGCCCCTCGCCACAACTACACTTACGGCATCCGCCGAAACCAGCCCCAATAACTCAGGAGACCTGAGCAGCCAGCTCGCCCAAGGGATTATGAGCGAAGAAGCCGAAGGCAACCTACCCGGAGCCATGAGCCAATACGAAAAGCTCATCATCCAATTCGACCAATCCCGCGCCGCCGCTGCCAACGCTCTCTTCCGCCTCGCAGAAGGCCACCGTAAATTAGGCCAAAACGAGGAAGCAAAAATCGCCTACTCCCGCGTCCTCCGTGAATTTCCCGACTTTGAGGAGCTCGCCTCGCTTAGCCACAAAGGATTCATTGCCTGCGCCAAAACCGCCCCCACGCGTCGCGACTTGGACCCCGCTCCACTCAACGAATCTTCCGCCCCCAAGGGCTTCAGCACCGACCCAACCCGCCGCTCAGATCCGAACACGCTCAGTGCGACTCAAAACTACACCCAGCTCAACAGCCTCTATCTCAGCCTCCGGGAGTTGAACTCTTCCGAGCTTCTTAAAGTGCTCCCCACCGCCTTTCCGGATGAGGCCCTGTCCCAACTCCTCCAAGACCGACGTAAGGCTGAACAGAGCCTCGCTCAGGCGCTCAACGATTACGGCGAAGAACACTCCACCGTGAAAAACCTTAGGACCACCCTAAAGACCATCGAGGTACAACTGACCGAGCGCATGAGTGGTGTGCTCCGAGGTTTGGACCTTCGAGTTAAAAGCGCAAAGGCCGCGCTCGATCCGACGACCACCGCCACCGATAAGCCTGAGTCGCCCGTCTCCCCGCCCAGCAGCCCTAGCATCTTCGTCCCTCTCGTTCTCACCGGCGACGAATCTGGGCAAGTGTGGCAAATCGGAGACCAAGGAATGCGCTTGAATGTGAAGGGGTCGCTGGAGGACAAAGCCAAAAACTATCTCTCTAGAAACCCCCCAGGATCCTTGGAGGTTCATCTTCGTAAATCGCCGCAGACTTCCAAGGAAGAAGTGGATGCCGCCGTCGCAAGTCTAAGAAAACTTGGTGCAGCCAAAGTTTCCATCGTCGATGTAGTGCCAGGTTTGCAAGGGATGATCGGAAGCTTGTGTGTCCAGACAGATTCCGCCGTCGTTAACCTCTACTACACGCAGTACTGTATCGATCAAATCCAACGCGCCGATCCGAGGAGGCTCCAACCTGTGGGTGCTGATGATAATTGGTTAAAAGCGGGGCTTTACGCAACTCTCTTGGAAGAATACCAGCGCGCAGTTGTAGCCGACGACGGTTCAGCCCAAGGGACAGCTCAAGTTCAGGCCTGCCTTTCGAAGCTCGAAAGATACAAAACAAACATCTTGCTGCGGGACCTCACCCGAAATCGCGACGAAAGCTCTAAGAGGCTGGTCCAAGTAGTGGCTGAACTTTCGAAATACCTCGCCCAAGAACAGGCCGCACAAGCCCACCAACCTGCGACCGCCACGGCCAAATAACCGACCGCAACGCGAAGCATCTTGGAATGCGGCAGCCCTCTGCCGCTTTCCCGCATGCGACCGCTATCCTCCCCGAGCATCACCCGTAGCTAAGCCCCTCCAGCCGACATCCCACCCATCCCTCATTCCACGATACCGACGACATGAACAGCGACAGCCAAAGCTGAAGCCTCGCGAATCCTTGGGCTTCCAACCCCAAGAAAAACTGCCCAACCGGGTGGACGCTCACAAAACCGCGCCTCATCCAGTCGCGCCGCTACAACCCATCCGTCCTCTTTACGTTCTTTTTTGTCATCTTCATCTCAATTTGTGCTCCGTGCAGCTCATCAAAAGCACATCAATCCGCCAGAAACAAACACAACACATTCCACTGCACATATTTATCAATGAAACATCTTTTAACGCTTTAAAGTTGCATCATATCACATTACTGCTATTTGTATTGCATATGAATACAAACATACAGACCACCGACAACACAGATGAATTCCCTGCCGAGTTCGACTCCTCCCACTTCACCGTCCTCCACAAACTCCGCCAACGCGTCCTCACCGTCGCCGATAACCCCGATGCCTCCATGGCCGAAGTAAACAAAGCCATCACCATCGAAATAAAAATCGCCAACTACCTCCACAAAGTCAAAGAACGCAGAGAACGCGCCGAAAACCCCAAACGCACCCAACCTCCCGAACCCACCGACCAAGGTAGTGCGCGGTGTTCCACCGCGCTGCCCCCTGAAACTAAGCCCATGCCCGAACCCGCCGCCCAAGGCAATGAACCGTGCCCCAACTCCCCGCCCCCTCCGGCCAACCCCACCCCCGAACCCTCCCCGGCACCCGCCACCCCGCCCGAACCGCAATGCTGGACCAGAACCCACGGCTACTCCTGCCCCACCATGTGCGCAAAATGCGTCGGCGGCCTCTGCACCGGCTAACCCCCTTCGCAAAATCACGGTTTCATCGCAGGTGCGCATCTGCTAACCTGCCGTGCAACATGACAGCGATCCGGGCTTGGTTCCCGACCTACATCTACTACAAGAAGTTGCAGACCACGCAATTGGCGGCCTTCAACCGCGAATTGTTGAAGGAATGCTATCAGGTGCGTGATTACGACGTTGAAGGCCAAAAATGGTCGCGCAAGAATTACCCCGGAGGGTATACCTCCTACCAATCCATTCCGAACATCCAGCGGATGTCCTCCACTTTTGGAGAACTCCAGGCCCGCATCAATCGACACGTCAAGGCCTACGCCCGTCATTTGCAGTACGACCTGACCGGCCGCGAGTTGGCCATGACTGATTGCTGGATCAACATCATGCCGCGCAGTGCGGTGCACGGGCTCCACTTGCATCCCCTATCCACCATCAGCGGCACATACTACGCAGCCACTCCCAAAGGTTGCTCGACGTTGCGTTTTGAAGACCCTCGTCTGTCTAAATTCATGGCCGCCCCCCCTCGAATTGCTGAAGCGCGCGACGAAAACAAATCCCACGTCCATTACAAGGCAGAGGCAGGTCATGTCGTCCTTTTTGAAAGCTGGTTGCGCCATGAGGTTGCTTCCAACCAATCCAAGACGGACCGCGTCAGCATCAGTTTCAACTACAACTGGTTCTGACCATGCACATCCTTTTGGTGCCGGACAAATTTAAAGGGACTCTCACCGCACTCGCTGCGTGCGAAGCGATACAGCGCGGCTGGCAGCAGGCCCGCCCGCAGGATACTTTTGAGGCAGTCCCCATGGCCGATGGGGGAGATGGTTTTGGTGAAGTCCTTGGCCATTTACTCGGCGCGGAATATCGCACCACCTCCACCATCGATTCCGCTGGCCACCCACGGGAAGCAGCATGGTACTGGCAGGAGCTTGAAAAGACCGCCATTGTCGAAACGGCGCAAGTAAACGGTCTTGCCCTACTACCACAAGGCCAATTTCATCCCTTCCAACTTGATACCTACGGACTCGGGGCCGTCTGGCGGGATGTTTTAGCCTGCGGAGCGACTCGCGTCATGGTTGGCATCGGTGGAAGCGCCACCAATGATGGGGGCTTCGGCATGGCGCGGGCCTGCGGTTGGCGTTTTTTTGACGCAAAAGGCGTGGAACTCACGCACTGGATCGATCTCGACCAACTGGAGCGAATCACGCCCCCTTCCCTGCCCTCTTCCGTTTTGGAAACAGTCATCGCAGTCGATGTGCAAAACCCATTTCTTGGGCCGTTGGGAGCAAGCCGGGTTTATGGCGGACAGAAAGGGCTTCGCGAAACAGATTTCCCCAAGGCCGAGCGCTGTTTGGGACGTCTCGCTGAAGTTGTTCAACATCAATGGGGGGGGGATATCGCCTCCATCCCCGGAACAGGCGCGGCAGGGGGGCTGGGTTTTGGACTGAAAGCCTTTTTTCACGGGCGTTTTGAGCCGGGCGGCGCGATCTTCGCCCGATTGGCCCGGTTGGAACAACGAATCGCGCACGCCGACTTGATTATCACCGCAGAGGGCGGCATGGATGAACAAACACTCATGGGCAAGGGTGTGGGCGTCATTGCCCAAGCTGCCGCCGACCAGGGCAAGCCGTGCATTTGCCTCGCAGGAGGAGTCAACCTTGGGAACGCGCGTGTGCCTTGGCCCAATTTCAGCGCCCACGCCATCGTGCCTGACCTGGCCTCTCTGTCCGACGCCAAAGCGCGGGCTGGATACTGGCTAGAACAGCTCAGCCGCAAAATCGCCTCCACCAGACTTGACGTCTGAGCGGTGCCTTTCAATATATTCCACTGACGGACCCGACACTACAACAGAACCTAAACCAGTTATGATTCCTCTTTTCGCTCAGGTCGACCCTACATTGGTCGCCGCCAAAACCAACGCTCCCTCCGCACTGATTCGAATGGATCACACCTTGGCCACCCGGTTCGAGCAGGCCACCGGGTTGCCGCCCGAAGTGGCGGTGTGGGGGGCCAATATCGTTGCCTCCATTCTGGTCTTGGTCATCGGCTACGTTCTGGCGGGCATTGTCCGCAATTTTGTCGTTCGCCTCCTTGAACGCCGACACATCGACGCAACCGTCTCAAGCTTCGCCGGCAACGTTCTTCACGCGGCCGTGATGACCTTTGTGGTCATACAAGCCTTGGGCCAGCTGGGTGTTGACACAAAAACCTTCGCGGCGGTGATTGCAGCGGCTGGGTTGGCCATTGGCCTGGCCCTGCAGGGCGGTTTGTCCAATTTCGCCGCCGGATTCCTGATCGTGGTCTTCCGCCCCTTCCGCAAAGGGGATGTCATCAACGGAGCGGGCATCGAAGGTACGGTGGAGGAGGTTCAAGTGTTTTCGACCACTTTGAATACCGCCGACAATAAAAAAATCATCGTTCCCAACTCATCCCTCATGGCGGGCAACATCACCAACTACACCGCCAACCCAACTCGTCGAGTGGACCTTCAATTAGGAGTGGGCGCAGCCTTCGATTTGACGAAAGCACATCAGGCACTGCTTAATCTGGCCAAGACCGAACCCCGCATCCTTAAGGAACCGGCACCCAGCGTGGGCAACGTAAAATTAATCGGTGGCGGAACCATGATTGAACTGCGTGCATGGTGCAACACAGCGGATTTTGCAGCGCTGAGCAGCGATCTGATTGCCCAAGGACCAGCTGCTTTGGGTTCAGCCGGAATTGGAGGTCCAGACACCACGGTGTATTATGTCGAGAAGAAGTAGCGGCAGTTGACGGCTTCAAAGACGCGAACAGGAGCGCATGCGAGATACGTGCTGCCATTTAATGGAATCATGATGCTTTGTGATTGGCCAATTTCGCGCGGACTCCTAGGGTTGCTGGTCACAATCACAATATGAACCGTGGATTTAAATTGGGCGCTTATGTGGCCCTCCTTGTTTTCGGCCTGATTTCTGGATACCGCCTTAAGCAGGTTTTGACGGGGAACAACTCGCCGACAGCCACCAAAACCGCTGTCAAAAAAATCCAGCCGACAGCTGTGACCAATGCCGTTCCGCTGACAAACTCCACACCATCCAGCAACGTTGCGGCGGTTTTCACCAACATCCTCGGATTGGCGCAAACGGTAAC
>JANYDC010000158.1 GCA_025359965.1 Pedosphaera sp. | reverse complement strand
TAATTCACTTGGGCGTCCGCTCCCGGTGTGGACAGTGCTCCGAAGGTGGTGCCCAGCCAGGAGCTGTTGGCCGTGTTCACATCGCCTCCGGTCCGGGCCGGGTCCGAGTGCCAGCGGTAGTAAATGTAATAGCTGCCGGCTGTCGTGAACCTCAATTGGTACTGGGCGAAGCTGTGAGGCGAAGTGGCGGTTTCATTGGTTCCCTCTGCGACGAGTGCTTTACCTCCGCTGGCGGCGGCATCTGTCTCCACACCCCAGCTTTCCGGAGTGCCCGCAATGAGGTTGGAGGTTTTTTCAGCCTCAAACGAAATTGCAGTGCTGTTTGGAGCTTGGTTGATGGTGAGGGCTCCGGCCAGTTGACCGACCGCAAGGAAAAGACCGGCGGCCAATGGACGGGCCAACTTGCCGGTGATTGCTTTTAGCTTCATAAAGGTTATCGACTTTGTTGTGTGGGTTTGGATGGGGGAACAAAGCACCGCGCTAAGGACGGCGAAGTGATTGAACCAAGCAACTCCGTTGGCTGGGAAAGACCGAGTGCGCTCAAGGTTACACCATGGGTGTGGTTCATGAGGACGGGTTTACTTGGGTTCGAGGTCGAGCATGGCATGCCATTTTCTGATTACAAGAAGAAATTATTGGGGCTTAAAATTCCAACACCCCCCCTTTTCAGAACTGTTTAAGTTGTTGATCCTATTTTAATGACACAAGTTTCACGCACGGAGCCTGCAATACTCGACATTGTAGCGCTTGCCTCAGAAACAGAGGAGGATCGGAATTATGTTGGATTTGCGTCATAAACCGACACGCTTTGCCATTATGATTTCAGATTTCCTCCATAAAACCCTGCTTTCTCTAGGTGTGGCGTTGCTATCTGGCACAGCCCTGGGTGCTCAACTTTGCCGAATAGAGGTGGTGGAGAAGGGCAGCGGCTGGCCGGTGCCCCTAGTCGAATTGCGTACCACTCATCATATCCGTTTTGTTACCGACAACGCAGGTGTGATTGCCTTTGACCTCCCGGAGCTTATGGGGCGGGAGACCTGGTTCGATGTGATTGGCAATGGATATGAGGTTTCCAAGGATGGCCTTGGGCAACAAGGTGTCAGGTTAAAACCGGAACCGGGTAAAACCCTGAAAGTTGAGGTTAAGCGCACGATCATTGCGCGGCGACTCGGGCGATTGACCGGGGGCGGGATTTTTGCCGAGAGCCAAAAGCTCGGCCAGGAGCTGGATTGGCCAGAGGCGGGCGTTCTTGGTTGTGACACCATTCAGAATGCTGTGCATAACGGTCGCATGTTCTGGCTCTGGGGGGATACCACCATGGCTAATTATCCTCTGGGTATCTTTCATAGTACCGCCGCCATGACCGACCTTAAGCCATTGATGAATTTCCAGCCGCCGGTGCGATTGGTATTTGATTACTATAAGGATGGAAAAGGCGTGCCGCGCGCTGTCGCAAAAATGCCTGGTGAAGGCCCAACGTGGGTCACAGGTTGCATAAGTCTGCCCGATAAAACCGGAGTAACACGATTGGTCGGCTGCTACACCAAAGTGAGGCCGCCTATGGAGGTTTACGAGCGGGGTCTTTGTGTGTGGAACGATGCTACGGCCAATTTTGAGTTGCTGCGAGTGGTGTGGTCCAAATCAGGCCAGACTAACCAAATTACCACCCCGGAATGGCATCCTATCCGTTGGCATGATGCAGACGGCGGGGAATGGTTGCTGTTCGGCAACCCACTGCCGGTGCTGCGCTGTCGTCCAACCTTTGAGGCGTGGCAGAATCCTTCCGAGTGGGAACCTCTGAAACCACAAGAATCTCTCACGGCAGCCAAGGATGGCCACGCCGTGAAACCTCACAGTGGCGCCATTGCCTGGAATGCCTTCCGCGCACGCTGGGTGACGGTGTTCATGGAATCATTCGGCAAACCATCTGCTTTCGGCGAGTTATGGTATGCCGAAGCCGATGCGCCAACGGGTCCGTGGGGCAAAGCCGTGAAGGTTCTAAGTCATCCGAATTATACCTTCTACAACCCGGTCTTACATCCTGAGTTCACGCCCGCCAACTCGCCCGTTCTTCTCTTTGAAGGCACCTACACCATGCAGTTCGCAGATCACCCTGCACCCACTTCTCGCTACGACTACAACCAAATCCTCTATCGTTTGGATCTGGACGATCCTGAATTAAGGACAGCCTATGGAAAGTAATGTTTTCAGACCCATCCAGAAAATTATGGCCTGAACAAACGGTAAAACCGAACGGGCAGTGTGGCTGGAACCGAGACGGGGTTGTTCGTTCCGCTGGATGCGTTAACCCAATGTGACGGGGAGAGGCTGTCGGAGGTTTGCAGCACGAAGACAGTGCCAGCGGGAGACCATCGGATGGTGGCCGAACCGGGAGTGCCGTTGGTGACGTAAAGAGTAGGAGCCTCGGAAGATTGGACGAGTACAGGCAACGCCCAGAACCCGCCCACAAGCGAATAGGAACCTCCCGACATGATTCCACCGGCGTCATGCTGGCCAATAGTCCCCGACATGGAATATGAACCATTGGTGCTGGTGCCGCCACCACCGGCGATCTTAAACCAGTCAATGCTGTAGTTTTGTGCATTCAGACCAGAAGGGCCAAGAAGAACCAAAAGCAGGAAAATGAGGGTTTTCATGCTCAAACACATTACGAATGAATGGCGTTTAAAGTGCTGTTTCATAGTCAGACTCATTTTCCGGCGTGAATCAGCTTTTCCAAATTTTCCAGCCGACGCTTCAGGTCTGCATTTTCGGCCCGGGTTTCATCAAGTTTTTGGTTCAATCCCTGGATGGCGGCGAGCGCCACTCCATCGGCGTCCACAGTGGCGATGTGTTTATCATCCGAGCCCGTGCCGAATGCGGCATGAAAATCCTGAGCCATCGGGCCGATGTGTTCCTCGCCAGGCGCACTTTTGAAGTTCCATTGGCTGATGGGCATGGCCGCTACCTTATCAAGGACTTCGCGTGAGGATACAGAACGAAAATTCTCCTTGGCGTTGCGGTCGCTGGTAGGATTAAAGGTCTGGGCAAACAGTGCCCCGTTGTAACTCAAATAAGCCACGTTGGCGGAGCCATTCCAGAAATTTAAAACCGGGTTTGCAGAAGGTTGTACAGAAAGTGTCCACCGGGGAAAACCAGTCACACCCATGGTCAGGCGCGCGTATTCATTGTTCTGTTCCTGGACCAAATTGAGCTGGGTGGTCGAGCCAATACTGGAAACTTGCAGTGCCGCTTCGGGATTAACCGTGCCGATTCCCACGCCACCGTTGGGGGATATGGCCAGTCTTATTTGTCCTGCGGTGGCATCGTAGATGTAGTATCTCCCGTTGAGCTGGTTTAAAACCTCCGAGCCTCCAACGCCAGTGTGCCATACGTGATTATCGCCAGCCCCCTTCCCGCTCCTCCAGATGAATCAGCCCTTCCCTATAAGCAGCCATGGCAGCTCCGGATTGAAAATCTGTGCCTTTTTCTAATCCTCCTGCCCAGACGCCGCTTTTTGGGAGGGGGTTTTCATTGGGTAGAGGCCGGGACAGCAGCCGAAGGTTTCGTGGAAGGCGGTGCTGAAGTGGCTGGGGCTGGAGTAGCCCACGTCCATGGCGATGGTGGTGATTTTTAGTTTTCCCTCACGGAGCAATTCGGCGGCGCGTTCCATGCGGAGTTGCCTGAGGAATTGGCTCATGCTGCAACCGACCTCCTGCCGGAAGATGCGGGTCAGATGAAAATGGCTGCATGCCACCCGTTTGCCGATTTCTTCGAGGGAAGGAGTTTCGGCCAGGTTTTGTCGGAGGATGACGATGACTTTTTGGACGCGTTCCTGATTAACGCGTTTTTGGCGTTCGCAGAACAGTTCCTGGACGGAAGGAGCCGAGTAGAAAAGGGCGCTGGCCACTTCGATGGCTTTGGCATGGTACCAGAGGCGTTGCGCAGCGGCATGGACGGGGGGCTTGCGCAGGCTGGAGATCATGGACTGGTGTTCTGCGTTGAGGCGAATTGGTTCGGACACTGTTGAGCCACGCCCGCCCGACTCAATGAATTTTGCGATGGCAGGATGAAGGCTATCGTCGTTTGATCCCAGATGGCGAAGCAGAAAATCACGGGCAAGTTCGATGGTGATGAAACGATGTTGCTGTGCGTCGAGCCGGCGTGCTTTGAGCGGTGTGCCGTCGAAGACGTAAAACCCGGCGGTCATGGGAGGCAAAGTCAGAAGGGAACCGCTGGACTCCACCTCGCCGTCGCCTTCGAGATTCAGGCAGATTTCCACGCTGCCAGGGTGAAAGCTTTTGGCCCAATCCAACTCGCGATCAAGACGGAAGTCATGCCATTCCAGGCTGTAGCCGAGATCGCGAAAATGCCCGTGGAGATGGTGCCAGCCATGGGCCACTCGGGACCACGCGTCCTGCTCAGTGAAGGCTTGCTTGGCGCTGGCCGGTTTCATGGCGTGCCGGGTTTGATGGGGGGTGCGATTTCTGTGGCGGGTTCGAGAGTGGACAAGCGGGCCTGCCAGGTGGCGCGCAAGGTTGGAACTTCAACCGCCAGCCGCTTGTATAATCGTGCAGTGGCATCCGCATCGCCGAGGCTTTCGGAGATGCGACCGGCGGCGAGTGCGGCGCGCTTTAGCCACGAACCTTCGGCCGGGCCCTGGGTGTTGCGGTGGTAGACAACGTCGAGTTCGCGGTTAAGAGCGGCCTGCAGGAGGGTGTACCTCTCCAGACCCACTCGGGTGTCGGCCAGTTTTTCCAGAACCAATCCAAGGCTGGCCGTCGCCTCATGCCGAGCCGAGTCAGGCAGATTGGAGCCCGCCCAATCGATGACTTTAAGGTAGGCGTTGGTGGCTTTTTCGTAGCTTTCCGGGAACTGGGAGGCGAGTTGAAAATGGCAGTGGCCGATTTTGCCATAGGCTAGAGGCTCCAAGGGATGTCCGGCAAATTGTTTGGTGATGCGATCAAAGGCGCTTTGGGCCTCGATGAAATTGTCCCAGATATTCGTGGAGGTATTGCGCTGCTCCAGAAGAAGGTCGCCCAACATATACCAGGCCTCAGCCACGAGATTGGTGGGGCAGGCGGTGTCGGCAATGAGATTTGTTAAATAAGAGCGGGCATCATTGTACCCCTGCCGGAGCAAGGCGGTGCGGGATGCCATCAGCCGTGCCTGAAACGAAAGGTCGCCTCCATTGGTGGATGCAAAGAGTTTCTGGTAGCTCTGTTCGGCTTCACCCCACTGCTCCTGATTGAAGAAATAATCCGCCACCCAATTTTGAGCTCTTGCGGCCAAGGGATTGGCGGGAAATTGAGCCACGTAATTCGTGAAGGACGCGTAGGCATTGGTTTCGTTGCCGGATTGGAATATGGCCCAGGAATGGTCAAATTCAGCCTCGGGACGGGCGGGGTGCTGTGGGTGGGTTGTGCCCCAGCGTTCAAAGGCGCCGGCTGCTTCCAACCACCTGCCTTCACGGGCCAAGGCTCTTGCTCCCATCAGTTCCGCATCCGGCAAAAGGGTTGAATTGGTCCGTTGATTGACAAATTGATCCAGAATGGTGCGTGACTCGACCGTTTCGCCGCTTTCTGCGAGGGATTGGGCGAAGAGCAGACGAGCATAATCTGTGTTCAGGCTGGTGGGATATTTTTGTTGTAAGGCGAGGAGCGTTTGGCGGGCTGCACCGGGATATTTTAGAGCCAGCCATGCCCGCACCATTTGATGCCCAGCCTGGGGAGCCAGAGTCTCTTTGACCTGCGGCACATCGTCGTAAGTTTCGAAGACGGCAGCATAATTGGTGATGGCGGTAGCCATCTGTCCTTGTGCAAAGAGGGCATCCGCCACCTTGAAGCGCGCCATGGCCTGGTCGGAGGAACGCGGCAATTGGTCGTTGGCTTTCTGGAAAAATGGTTGTGATTCCACGGCGCGCGCCGCCGCACCGAGTCGGGGATCCTCCCAAAGTGTCCAACCCTTCTGCAGGGAGGCCTGACCGACCAGCGGGCTGTTGGTAAGAGCGCTCAGAATCACATCGAAATGATTCCGCGCTTTGAGTAGTGAATTGGTGTCCGCAGAAGTGGTTTTTGCCCTCCAGGCCTCCAGCCACAGTTGACCGGCTTTGAGGTGCAGCAGATCGGCGCTCGGATCGCCCGGGTTTTGGGCGAGGTAGGTTTCAAGGCGCAGCGCAGCGTTGGTTGAGGCCTTTTGATTCAACAGCCAATCCGCTGCCTGCAAGACTGCGTTGCGCCTCGCCGCAGCCGGGAAATTAGTGTTGCCGGCGAGTGCATCATACGTTTGCAGGGCCAGTTCACCCTGGCCCGATTTGGCATAAACCTCGGCCTTCAATTCCAGGGAGCGGGTGGTGAGTTCCGCCAGTCCGGCCTGTTTGGCGCTGGCCAGCGCATTCGTCAGAAACGGCAGGGCGTTGGTGGGGGAGCCGCCCATTAATTCGAGGCGTGCCAGAAGATCAAATCGTTCCCATGCAAGGGCAGGGGGAAGCTCCTTCCCGTCCAGAGGAGCCAAAGCGGCCTTGGCCTCAGCCGCTTTTTTTTGCTCGGTCAGAAGTTGAGCCAGCAATAAACGCGAGCTGATTAAAATGGGTTCCATGCCGCCGCCGCTTATTGCCTTGAAAAGCTCGCCCTGGGGATCGCTCATCAGGGCAACTGCACCTTTGATGTCCTTCTTGCGCTGCAAGGCCACTGCTTGATTGTACCAGGCGGGCAGACGCAGCGCGGAAGCTGGGAATTCCTTGGTGAGGCGGCTGTAACTGGCTAATGCCCCCTCCCAATCGCCCTTGGCCAACTGGGATTCCCCCAGCCAAAATAAATACTCATCGGTGAGCGCGCCCGCCGTGGCCAATCCTTTGCTGATGAGGTCGAACGCAGCATCATATTTCTTTAAATGAAACTGGGATTGCGCCCGGATCAGGGTGGCTTCTGCTCTGTGGGCGCCTGTGGCATACCGACTCAAGAAATCGGACAACTCTTTGTCCGCGCGATCATAGAACCGGTCGTTGAACGATCGCATGGCAGCTGCAAACGCATCGTTCTCCGGAGTGTCCGCATGCAGGCTTCCACCGCAGGACAAAGCCAGCAGTAGAGTGATCCAAACGCAACAGCGCACAAACATCATTGCCTTAAAATTCGCACGTTGCAGGGCAAAGGCCAAGGCTGGTCTTTGCGGGAGGGGTGGGGGGGAAATGAAATGCGGGCACGCGCAAGCGTGCACCGCATGTTGAGGATTGTGGATCGAAGGACAGTCGGCCCCTAAGCGTGATTTGAGCGTTTTTGAAGCTTGGAACAGGTTTTGAGTTGTTTTGAAGTATGAAGGGGGACAGAAGGCACGTTTAGGGGCCAACCAATTGTTTTAGCGGAAGGTGAGGAAAAGCAGGGATTTAGACCTGCTCATTTGGGCTGGCATCGGAGGGGTCTACCGATGGAGGTGAGAACTTAACCGCTGATTTCGCGGAGTTCACGGATTGGATGGAAAAAGGAAATGGAAAGTGAGATTGATGGAGGCTTGAGTTGAAGTGATGAAGCAGGATTCTGAAAAGGTTGCTTCTATGTTGTTTGGTTGAGTGATGAATGTTGGAAGAGTGAAAGCTAGATTGACTGCAGATGTCGGACGACTGCATCAGTACGCCCGATTGGTTAATTATTTGAGCACTGCAGGACGAGGGCAGATCCCTGTGTCGCTCGCTAGCGACGGTGTCCTGAAGTTTAGGCGATTCTATTAGCTTAATTGATCGATTTTGCAGTAGGTTTTCTCTGCGGAAGAATACGATGTTTAGGAGGAAGGCGGGGGCTTTTCGTAGGAAATGGTGGAGAAACGATGAGAGGTTTAGCCGGGTGATGTTGTTGATAGAAAATACATGCATGTAAACAGGGTAGTGTATTGAAAAATAAACGCAACAACAAAGCATTTTAAGTTCTTGAAATGTTGTAAGGATGGATGGCAGGAGATTTAACGGTGGAGGGTGCTACCTGTTCGCCGAACGTCAGTGCTTACAACGCAACTGGTTCATCAGTAATGCGGGAGCCACGTTTGGTTTAATGCCGCGTCGATTAGGGTTGCGGCGTAGGTATTCGCGACACTTGCGGGAGTCGTGAAGTTCATTCCGCGCCGCCAGCTCGTTGGTGCCTCCGGATGAACGCCGCAGAAGGATCACCCATCCGTTACCGGACCTTCCCTCAACGATAGCAGGTGTTCCGTCCGGATATTTTCCCACTATAGAACCCCAGCCGGTAAATTGAGGGCCATCCTCCCAGTATTGTTCGATTGCTGGTACGCCGACACTGGCAATCGCCACAGCGGTCTTGTGGATACCCTTATTCACTTCTGTGTAAAAGCCGAACCGCACGCCCGTCAGGTTCAGGCTATTGTAGGAGGCACGTCCGGCGAGAAATCCTCCGGCACAGATTCCCATATAATTCAAGCCGCCTTGGACGGCATTGTGAATTTTGGTGGTGGTGCCCGGCGTCAGGCTGTTGCCGATGGTGATGAAGTTTCCGCCTGGA
Source organism: Pedosphaera sp. (assembly GCA_025359965.1). Taxonomy (GTDB): domain Bacteria; phylum Verrucomicrobiota; class Verrucomicrobiia; order Limisphaerales; family SXQI01; genus SXQI01. The sequence goes on along the minus strand of JANYDC010000158.1, from coordinate 9,339 downwards.
ACAATCAGCAGCCGAGAGGCCATGAGTTTTGTTTCGCTCATGCCATTCAACTGCCGGGAATTCGCGGTGGAATATTCGAGGTGGCTTTCCTTTAGGATGCTCTCGACCGCCGCAACATCATTGGGGGATGTTCCAGTTCCGTTGAATAGAAGAATGGGGGGGACATTGTTTGACGCCGTTGGGGAGCAGGCCGTCAAACCAACTGAAATGAGGCTTAGGAGCAGGGCAAATGTATTGGTTGCGGGGGGTGCTGTGAACCAGGGGCGGCGCGGCACTCTGCGAGTGAGGGGACTCGCTGGCAAATCGGTCTTTGATGCGTTCACTTCCACGGTGGCTGTTTAGACTTCTTGTTCATTGTTCGCCCAATGCTGTTTCTTGTCCAAAGGCGATTTTTGGGAGGCACGACCGACCTCAACAGACCTATGCCTCACAAAAACGCTGGGTACTGGTTCAGGGTATGGATAAACTCTTTATCGATGAACGCGACGCAGAAGAAAAGTATTTTGAACCCTGCGGATTTCGGTGAACAAGTTTCTACCAGATCTATTGGCGCGACGAAGGGTATGGATCGCCGAAGGTTTATTGAAGCATCGGTGACGGTGGGTGCGGCGGCAGTGGTTGGGCAGGCAGGGACCGTTGAGGCGAAGGAGATCACCTTGGAGGGGGTTGGTGCGAAAGTGCCGGCGTTTGCGTTTGCTGAGATGACGGTTGCCGAGCTGCAGGCACGCATGGCGAAGTTCACTCTTACGTCGCGCTCTTTGACCAAGTTGTATCTGACGAGGATCGCGGCAATTGATGCGGCGGGACCGACGCTGCGGAGTGTGATTGAGGTGAATCCGGATGCGCTGGCCATTGCGGATCGGCTTGATGCGGAGCGCAAGGGCGGCAAGGTGCGCGGGCCGTTGCATGGGATTCCGGTGCTTATCAAGGACAACATCGACAGCGCGGACAGGATGGCGACGACGGCAGGTTCGCTGGCTCTGGTGGGGTTGTCCGCGCCGCGTGATGCGCACATTTTGGAGCGGTTGCGTGAGGCGGGTGCGGTGTTGTTGGGCAAGACGAATCTGAGCGAGTGGGCCAATTTTCGTTCCACTCATTCCACCAGTGGATGGAGTGGACGAGGCGGGCAGACGCGGAATCCTTATGTGCTCGATCGCAATCCGTGCGGATCGAGTTCAGGCACGGGTTCCGCAATCTCGGCGAGTCTGGCGGCAGTGGGAGTAGGCACAGAAACAGATGGTTCGATAATTTGTCCTTCAGCGATTAATGGGATTGTGGGAATTAAGCCTACCGTGGGACTGGTGAGCCGCAATGGCATCATCCCTATCTCCGCCACGCAAGACACGGCGGGACCGATGGCGCGCACGGTTGCGGACGCAGCCGTGTTGCTCGGGGTGCTGGCAGGATTTGATGATCGCGATGTGGCCACGGCGACGGGGAAGGGGAGGGGCGCGGAGGATTACTCGAAGTTCTTGGATGCGAGTGCTCTTAAAGGAGCCCGCATTGGTGTGGCGCGCAACATGGCCGGTTTCAGCAAGGTGGTGGATGAGGTGTTCGATGCGGCCATCGCGGCTATGAAAAAGGCCGGGACGACGATTGTTGATCCGGCGGATGTTCCGACGGTTGGGAAGTACGATGACGCCGAAAATGAAGTGCTGTTGTACGAGTTCAAGGATGGGATCAACGCGTATCTGGCGTCGCGCGGGAATACCACGACGATGAAATCGCTGGAGGACCTAATCGCTTTCAACAAGAAGAATGCGTCGCAAGAAATGCCGTGGTTTGGTCAGGAACAGTTCGAGCGCGCGCAGGCACGCGGCCCACTGACCGACACGAAGTATTTGGACGCATTGAAGGCTTGCCGCACACTTTCGCGTGCGCAGGGGATCGATACTGTAATGGGAAAGCACCGACTCGATGCGATCATCGCGCCGTCGAATGGTCCGTCATGGCCGACGGATTTGCTGAACGGTGATCATATTACCGGTGGCAACACGAGCGTAGCGGCAGTGGCCGGGTATCCGAGTATCACGGTGCCGATGGGGTTTGCGTCGGAGTTGCCGCTTGGATTGTCGATCATTGGGGGTGCATGGACGGAAGGGCGTCTTATTGGCTTGGCGTATGCGTTTGAGCAGGCGACCCACGCGCGTCGCGCACCGAGGTTTTTGCCGACGCTGCCGTTGACGAGGGGTTGAAGTGGATGGGGTTTTTAACCACGGATTGAACACGGACTGGCACGGAAGGTGGATTTTTTAACCGCAGAGAACTCAAAGAACACAAAAGCAAGAAACTAAGGGAATTTGGCACACCCAAGTCTCAAGGCTTTCGTTACCTAACTCTGCCGAGGCCGAACTGATCTCCGGTGCGGAGGGGTTGGCCGTCGATAAAATCGATTTCGAGCAGTTTTTCGCTTTGGACTTCTGCGCCTTTTTCGTTTTTTAGCCTAGCGATTACTTTGTGGCTGGCTGTGTCCAAGACTTCGCCGGTGGAGGAGTAGGCGTAGCGGCCGTCGACGCCAAAGGTGACCCAGCCGGGTTCATCGGCGAGGGTGATGCTTTTCAATTGTTTGGGCGGGGTCACGGTGGCATCGAAGATGTGCAATCGGCGGTTGTGGGCGTCGGTCAGCCAGAGTTCTTTTTCATCCGGGGTCAGGCCGATGCCGTGACTTGGGCAGCCATGGCGTTTGGTGGGGCCTTTTTCGTAGCCTTGGACTTCGACTCGATAAAGCTTTTTGCCGGTGGTGAGATCGCCTATTTCGAAACCGAGCAAATCGTTGACGTTCACAAAGCAGAGTGTGCCCGCGCCATTGATGGTGAAAGGACGGACGAAGCTGCTGAATGGGCCGACCTCGAGTGTGATGGTGTGAGTATCGGTGCTGGCGACACGGAGTTTGGAGGAGGCGAGCCCGGCCAGATATGCGTGCTTGCCGTCCAAGCCATAGATGGTGTTGTGCGCACCTGCGCCGGTTTCGATGCGTCTGATGATTTCGCCGGAAAGGGCATCGACGACGTGCCAGTGGCCTTGTTCGAGGGAAGGCAAGTAAATGAGCTTTCCATCGGGTGAGAGGGCGAGGCGATCGCATCCGCCTGGGTAGGGTTTCTCCCAGAGGATGGCCTCAGTGACGAGGTCGAGGCAGGTCAGGGTGCGGGTGGTGGTGACGTAAAGTCGTTTGGTGGCGGCGTGGGCGGCCACGCCTTTGACGTTCAATGGCTGACCCTTTTCATCCAATCCGGCCAGGGGAATGCGTTTCACGAATCGGTGTGCGTGGTCGATATCGAAGACGATCACGCCGTGACCACCGTACTCCAGATAGTTGCGAATGCCGGGTGTTGCCACGTAAAGGAGGTGCAGCTCACTTTTGCTGTTGGGTGTGGCTGCGGTGTCCTGGGCGGCCACTGAGAGACAAGACGCGGTCATCAAAAATACAACCAAGATCCGTCCCAGGCGAAAACTTAGGTAGGGAAACATGGTGCGACTGTTCCAAGATCGGCCGTTTTGAGCAAGGTTCTTCAAGGTTTTGAATGGTGGGTTTCTTGAATGCAGAATCCATGTATCACGCCGCAGACGGACACGACAATTAAGGAGGGAAAAGACTTCGCCATAGTGATGTCCTGAGATGATACGACGCGATGGCTTGTCGCACACTTTCAGTGCGCTTTAGGGAAGGCGGTTGATACCCGGGGCGGCGGTCGTCCGACTCGCTTACCCCGGGCTATCACATTTCGGGCTTTCAGCCCTTTTGATGAGACATGGAGCTCGCGGGTCAAACACTGCACTCCTAAAGAAAAAGGCTGGCCCTGCTTTCGCGCGGCCAGCCTTGTGTCGATGGACTTAAATTGAATTAAGCTTCGGTTTCGACTTTTTCGGTGATTTCTTTGGAGCGGTCTTCCATGGCGGCGCGGCGGCTCAGTTTGATGCGGCCCTTTTCGTCGATGCCGATGCATTTAACCCAGATTTCATCGCCCATTTTGACGATGTCTTCGGTTTGTTTGACGCGGAAGTTGGCCAGTTCGCTGATGTGGCAGAGGCCGTCCTTGCCGGGGAACACTTCGACGAAGGCACCGAATTCTTTGATGCTGACGACTCGGCCGCGGTAGATGCGGTCGATTTCGATTTCAGCGGTCAGGCCTTCGATGGCAGCGCGGGCGACTTTCATGCCCTCTTCCTGCGTGGAGTAAATGTTGACGGTGCCGTCGTCCTCGATGTTGATTTCGCAACCCGATTCTTCGACGATGCGCTTGATGTTCTTGCCGCCAGGCCCGATGAGCGCGCCGATTTTCTCGGGGTTGATCTTTAGGGTGATGATGCGGGGAGCGTACTTGCTCATCTCGGTGCGAGGGGCAGCGAGGGTCTTGGCCATCTCAGCCAGAATGTGCATGCGACCGCCACGGGCCAGTTCAATGGTCTCAACCATCAGCTTATGGGGCAGACCTTTGAGCTTCAGATCCAGTTGGAAACCGGTGATACCGACCGAGGTGCCGGCGATTTTGCAATCCATGTCGCAGAAGGCGTCTTCCCATCCGATGATGTCGGTCAGCAGTTTGTAACGGCTGATTTCACCTTTGGCGTCGTAATCAGTGCAGATACCAATGCTGATACCAGCCACAGGGCGGGTGAGGGGCACACCCGCGTCCATGAGGGCGAGACATCCACCGCAGACCGAGGCCATGGAGGAGGAACCGTTGGATTCCAGAATTTCGCAGGTAACGCGAATAGCGTAGGGGAAGGTCTTGAGGGGGATGACGGGTTCGATGGAGCGTTCAGCCAAGGCTCCATGACCGATTTCGCGACGGCCAGGGCCGCTGATGCGACCGGTTTCGCCGACGGAGAAGTTGGGGAAGTTGTAATGCAGGATGAACTGCTTGGTGTTGACGCCGCCGGTGTAGGAATCGAAGTCCTGGGAGTCCTCGGTGGTGCCGAGGGTGGTGGAGACGACGGCCTGGGTCTCGCCGCGTTGGAACATGGCGGAACCATGTGCGCGGGGAAGGATGCCGGTTTCGCCTGTGATGGCACGAATATCAGCAAAACCGCGTCCATCGAGACGTTTGCCGGAATCGAGCACCAAGGAGCGAACAGCTTCTTTCTGGATGTAGTAGAAGGCGTCTTTGAGCACGAAATCAGTGACTTTTTCAGCGCCGAACTTGGCCACCAATTGCTTGCCGACATCGGAGGAGACGGATTTAACGGCGGCTTCACGAGCCAATTTGGCGGAGGTGAGGAGGGCCGGGATCATGCGATCGCCAGCGAGGCGTTTGGCTTCGCTGAGGATTTCGTCAGGAACGACGTTGATGGTGATTTCGCGTTTGACGCGTCCGACTTTGGCTGCGAGTTCGTTCTGTGCCTTGATGATGGGCTGGCAGGCAGCTTGTGCAAAAGCCAGTGCTGCAATGAAATCCGCATCAGGAATCTCCTTGGCCGCGCCTTCAAACATGACGACTTCGGTGGCGTTGCCGACGTAGACGAGGTCGATATCGCTATCAACCATCTGTACGTGGGTGGGGTTGGCGATGAATTCACCGCCGACACGGCCGACACGGACTGCACCAATGGGCCCAGCCCAAGGGATATCGCTGACCATCAGGGAGGCGGAAGCGCCGATGATGGCAAGAATGTCGGAATCGTTTTCTCCGTCAGCACTGAGGAGGATGCTCTGGACCTGAACTTCGTTATACCAACCTTTGGGGAAAAGGGGGCGGATAGGGCGATCAATCACGCGGCTGGTGAGGATTTCCTTCTCAGTTGGCCGACCTTCGCGTTTGAAATAACCGCCGGGGAATTTACCGGCCGCAGCTGCGCGTTCACGGTAGTCAACGGTAAGGGGGAAGAATTCCTGGCCGGGTTTGGCGTGGCTGGCGGCTACGGAGGCCACGAGGACCATGGTTTCACCGAGTTGGACGGTCACGGAACCGTCAGCTTGTTTGGCGAGGTGGCCCGTTTCAATGGTAATGGTGCCTGCGCCAACTTGGAATGAGACTTTTTCTGTCATAGATCAACGATTAAATGACCTGCCAGCCCAGAGGAACTTCAGTGAAAACCCAGAGGATCCTCAATGAAATTTCCCAGACTAACAGATCGGTAGCTGCGCGAACTCCTTGTTTTGAGGGTCCGGCGGGGTGCTCGCGCAAGCCTTCCCTGCCACGCTGAAGTGCGTTACGTACCCTTTACGGTCGCGGATACCTGAGGTCCACCTCCGGTACCCGTAACCAAATGACTTACCGGCGAAGTTTGAGCTTCTTGGTAATGGTCTGATAGCGGACCAAGTCCTTGTCGTGCAGGTAATCCAGCAAACGGCGGCGTTGGCCAACCATAATCAAGAGGCCACGGCGTGAGCTGTGATCCTTCTTGAAGGTTTGCAGATGTTCGGTGAGGTGGTTAATGCGCTGGGTAAGCAGGGCAACTTGCACGTCCGCTGAACCAGTGTCCTTCTCGTGGACGCGGTAATCAGCAATAGTTTTCGACTTTACTTCCATATCAATCCAAAAATTCGTTCAATAAAGATTTGAGAGAATAGGCAAGGCGCGGCGGGGTGTAAAGGGGTTTTTCGGCTTAGGTTTACTCTTGAGTCCATAGGGATGCGGTTCGATGCGTAGAATTCGAGGTCAAAACGCGGCTCTTGCGGTTTGAAAAGTTGTGAACCTGCACTATTTGCCGCCGAAATTGGCCTTCAGAGCTGGAGAGTCTCCGTAATACCATTTTGACGCTTTCATGATTTCCACATGCGCATCGGCAAAGGCCAGCATGCTTTTTCCGTTGTGTCTGGGGTGGGGGCCGCCCCAGTTAGGATCGTCTGTGACAACGCAACCGTCACAAGGGGCGCTATTGACTGGATCATGCAGCACCCATGCGCCCGCTTTCTCCGGGGTCAGTAGAGTGACGCATTTTTCCGGGTCGGTGGTCTTGGTGGCCTTGGTGCCCCCGTCTGTTAGATGAGCGGTGGCGGAGGGATTGCGCAGGCCGGAATCTTTGTATTGAGGCCATTGTTTGGCATCCCAGACGTTAGGCCAATCGCATCCGCCCACCCCAAAGTTCATTGCGTAATTGGAAACAGCTTTTTCTTTTTGATCGCTGGGATACAGGGCGACGAGCTCCTTGTATTTCTTGGTGCGAGAGGGGCAGAGAATCAGATTGGTCGTCTGCGTGTACGGTTGGAGGATATTGAACCAGGCGCGGCGGATGGCATTATCACCTCTCACGGAAAAAGTGGGGCTGAAACGGCTGTCGTAATCCCCTCCATAGACCTGCTGAGCGATGGCCATCTGGCGCAGGGCATTCATGCATGCGGTCGCTTTGGCCTTTTCCTTGGCTTTGGCCAAGGCGGGCAGGAGCATGCCTGCCAGGATGGCAATGATGGCTATGACCACAAGAAGCTCGATAAGCGTAAATCCACCGGAGCGGCGGCCTGACTCTTGATTGAGAGAGTTCATAAGCGTGCTTAAATGATAAACGCAACTGAGCAGTGTGGAAACAATCTTCGCGGTGACGTTCATTGGGTGGCAATGCAGGCGCACAGGCATAGTCCACCGAGTTTGAAGGATTCAATTTTTGAATGCGCATATTGGAAGTAGAATGGGTTCTGTGTTACCACGAATAGATGCACAGGATTAAAGCCGCTTTGTTGAGTTCGCTGGTTGGATGGACAAGTCTGTCCCCTGCGACCGGATTCTCGGCTGATTACCCTCAATTTGGGCAGGCATGGTCGCGCAACATGGTTTCGACTGAGAGAGGTCTTCCCACAGTGGTTGATCCACGGTCGGAGACCAACCTCCAATGGAAAGTCGACATTGGCACGGAAACGCATGGCACGCCGATTATTGCAAAGGGGAGGGTTTATATCGGGACCAACAATGGGGAGCCACACGATCCGAAGCTTAAGGCTGATTCCGGTGTTCTGCTTTGCCTTAATGAGCGCGATGGGCATTTGTTGTGGCAGTTGGTGTCCCCGAAAAGGGAGCTCGACCAGTTTTACGACTGGCCGCGCACCGGTTTGTGCTCCCCGCCCACAGTGGAGGGTAACATTGTCTATGTGGTCGACAATCGCGGTGAGGTTCTGGCGCTCGACACCTTGGGTTTGGCCGATGGCAATGATGGGGCATTCAAGGATGAGGGCCGACGGATGACGCCGTTGGATTTACCCGCTTTGCAACCCGGAGCGTTGGACGCGGATATTCTTTGGCAATTTAATTTGACCACTGAAGCGGGTATTTGGTCGCATGATGGTGCTCACAGCTCAATTCTCATCGATGGACGTTTTCTCTATCTCAACTCTGGCACCGGGGTGGACAGCACCCATCGGCTGATCCGAACTCCTGACGCCCCAAGTCTGGTGGTGCTGGACAAGAAAACGGGACGTTTTATTGCCCGCGAGCGTGAGAGCATTGCGCCCAATATTTTTCATTGCACCTGGGCGTCCCCGACTCTGGCTGAGATTGGCGGGAGGAGGCTGTTGCTATTTGGTGCGGGAAACGGTGTTTTGTACGCATTCAAGCCGCTTTCGCAGAATCTGCCGGAAGGCCCGCTGCAAACGTTGGAAAAAGTCTGGTCCGTTGCTTTGGATCCCGAGGCACCCAATGAACGAGTCCACCGTTATACCTCCAACAAGCGGGAAGGACCGGTGAACATCTATGCCATGCCGGTGGTGGTGGATGGATTGATTTATGTGGCCTCGGGAGGCGATTTGTTCTGGGGCAAAAACGAGGCCTCGGTGCAGGCCATTGACGGAAACGGCAAACTCGTGTGGAAAACGCCGGTCCGCAATCATGTCATCGGCACACCCGCTGTTAAGGAAGGGCTTCTCTACATCGCAGATTGCGGACGCGAGATGCACTGCCTGGACGCCGCAACAGGTGCGGTGGCTTGGTCAGATGACATCCAAGGTGAGGCGTGGGCCTCACCCATGGTGGCTGATGGAAAGGTTTATCTCGGCACGCGCAGTGGAGATTTTTACGTTTGGAGCGCGGGCCGTGAGAAGAAGCTGCTTCACAGTGTGAAATTTCCAGCGCCGATCAGCGGCACGGTGAGCATTGCGAATGGACGGCTTTATGTGGCAACGATGAGCACTCTTTACTCGTTCGGCTTGAAGTGATTGGGGATTGCCGAGAGACGGGTGCAATCGCAAGATTGAGCCATGCCTGTTGCTTTTGCCATTGGAGTACACCCGGATGACATCGAGTTCATGATGGCCGGGACGTTGTTACAACTGCGGTCGCGCGGTTGGGAGACTCATTACATGAACGTATCCGATGGTAATTGCGGCAGCCTTGAGATGGATTCCAAGAAACTCGGCCGGGTGCGCACGGCGGAGGCCAAGCGGGCCGCGAAAGTGCTGGGCGCGGTTTTTCA
>JANYDC010000120.1 GCA_025359965.1 Pedosphaera sp. | reverse complement strand
AACCTGCCGCCCGCCGATCAGGACCAAATCAAGGACTGGCTGCAAATTTACTCCTACACCGCCACCATCGACAAAATAAACGCCCCTCGCCCCGAAGGCCTCGGCCTCAAAATCCACTACACCTCCCTGCGCAACTACTACCTCGACCACATCCAACCCGAAAAACTCGTCGCGCAACAAGCCGACCAAGACCAAATCCAAGACTTCACCGCCGTCACCGCCAAAATCCCCTACCTTAATGCCGTTTCCAACCGTCTGCAGAAACGCCTCTTCGACCTGAGCCTTAACCCGGAAACCCCCCTCAAAGAAATCGAACGCCTCCTCCGCTTGGTCCTCCGCATCGAAAACCTCCAACTCAAACAACAGCAACTCGCTCTTCTTGCCGCTTCCCCTGTAGGCCGGCTCCCCAGACCCGGCGTCCCTCAAACCACTCCTGCGGACAGCCTGAATTCTGTGCTGACTCCCGGCGTCCCCACTCCGCCCACCCCCAAACCCTCCGAACCAACCATCAAAGAACTCGAAGCCGAGCTCAAGAAGCTGCTGGCCACCAGCCGAGTTCCCTCCAATAACAAAGAAAAACAAGAAATATCAAGTTTCCCATCCACAAACCCGAATGTCCTCCTGTCCGCTCCCAACTTTCCATTCCCTTCCATCAAACCCCTGATCAAGAAATGATCAACATCATCGGTGTTACCCAGACGGCTGAGCAGGTCGTCCGAGAGTTTTCATTGTTCAGTTGATCTGGACGGTCTCGACGTATCCTATTTCGCAGCTGCACATGCGTTTTAAATCAGGTTGATTCCATGGCATGGATCATCCTCCTGGATTTTTGTAGGCGGTGCTTCGTACTTATCGACCCCGAGCTTAAGTCGCTTTTTCCTACTTCGAAGGTGCCGCCTTCGTACCCTTGCGACTGACCAAGTACAGGAATGCGGGCACGCTGAAGACCATACTGCCGATAATTGACATGACAACAAACGCGAACCAACCAGGAGACCGATATCCTTGGCGGTGAATCAGCCATGCAAAAATTGGCAGGAGGATAAATGCTTCAACAATGAACACCAATGCGACGGGATTAGTCAGCGCCGCCAGTAAGACCCCTGACGCCATGAATGTGTAGTACAGAAAGACTCCGTTTGGCACAATGAATCCAAAAAATGCAAGGCCCGCCAGCAATAGCTCTTGAGTTTGGGTGAACGGTTTCATCTGCCATTATTGTAAAAATGATTGAAGGGGTGTGAAGTCTTTTCTGAAGGCGTTCGTTAAGTACATTTAACTAAACATCCTTCAGATCACTCTGCTTCACTTTCCCCTGGAATCAGGTAGCTTCCTCGCATGGATCATTCTCCTGGATTTTTGAAGGTGGTGAACGAAGCCAAAACGCGTGTGGTGGAAGTGTCGTTGGATAATGCTCGCGCACGGCTTGCGATCAATCCAAAGGCTGTACTCGTGGATGTGCGCGAGGATGCCGAGTGGACCAAGTTGCATGCGGTCGAAGCCATTCATTTGGGCAAGGGCGTTTTGGAACGCGACATCGAGAGGCAACTGCCTGATCCTGCTACTGAGATCATCATGTATTGCGGCGGGGGCTTTCGCTCGATCCTGAGCGCGGACATGGCTCAAAAAATGGGCTACACCAAGGTCTCCTCGCTTGCCGGCGGTTACAAAGCCATGGTTGATGCCGGTTGGTTGATGAAGTCCTAAGCCCCTGTGGGCCGGTGCCCTCACCAGGCGTTTCGTCCCCGCTAAGTTGGAGCGGTCATTTTTTGAAGCAATCGAGTCTGAGTTCGATAGCGTCCACTCCATCCGCAATGGCGGTGTTCGAGCGGATGGGGCAGGGCGGAGCCATGTCCATTTTTGGTGCGGCAGTGGCAAGTCATGGGTTCGTCGCCGCACTGCTCGCCCAACAATTCCCTGGTCGTCCTGTGGTGCTCATTGCCCCGGGGGTAAAGGCGCAGGAGTACCTGCAACAGGATTGCGAAACATGGGTGAAAAAATTTCAGATTGCCCAACGCCCTCTTTATTATCCGGCTTGGGAAGTCATGCCGCACGAGGCCAAACTGCCTCATGCGGATGTCATTAGCGAGCGTCTGGAAACGTTGCTCAGCCTGAATCGCGCCACACCTGAGCAATCCCTGCTCATCGTCACTTCCTCCGCCGCGCTGCTGCAACGCACTTTTGGTCGGTCCAAAATATCTGAGAATTCGCGTCACATCAAAAAAGGGGACCAATTCGATCCTCTGGATTTGGTTGAGTGGCTTGAAACACAAGGCTACGAGCCAGAGGCTCAAGTCACACAGAAGGGCGATCTTTCCCTGCGCGGAGGTATTCTTGATGTCTTCCCGCTCACTTCCCCATGGCCGGTGCGGCTGGAGTTTTTCGGAAATGAAATCGATTCACTGCGTAGCTTCGATCCATCAACACAACTCTCTCACGCAACCATTGAGTCGGTCATGCTCGCGCCCGCCGGTGAGTTCGGCTTTATCAAGCGCGAGGTTTTGGCTGATCCTCAATCCCCCGTCACCACACTGTTGGATCACCTTGGTGCCGGTGCGATTTGTCTCATTTCAGAACCTGCGGCCGCCGAGGTTCATGCCGCTGAGCACAGTCTGCAAATCGCGGCTTCACCGGGTTTTTCACTGACATGGGATGAATGGCATGCCGCTGCGTTGCAGCGCGGCGTGACGCTGGTGCGGTTGGAGGAGATTTCGCCTGTTCTGGCTGATGAAATTGAACCTTTTGAACGCACCGACACCGTCCAGTGGTCCTTCCAGCCTCTCGATGCCTGGCGTCCCATTTCCGAGCGATTGCCCGAACCCGCTGTGGCTGAGGCCCAACGACGCGAATTTTTCGGCCAATTGCACCGCTGGTTGCGCCAAGGTTTGATCGTGCAGGTCTGGTGTAACAACGAGGGCGAGAAGCAACGCTTTGGCGAGATCTGGCGCGAGTACGGTTTTGAGGGAAGTGAGGATGGGGGCAAGTCACTCGCTCCTGCGCTGGAGATCGGTGCTCTCACGCGCGGTTTTTTTCACGAGGACGGACATCTGGTGGCCGTTACCGATGCAGAGGTCTTCGGCCGGTACAAAATACAGAGGCCCCGCCGGCAACGGTCCGCCCATGCCGCCGCGACTCGTTCGGGGCTGGATATTGATTTTCACGAATTAAGCGAGGGCGATTATGTCGTTCATCTCCAGCATGGCATCGGCCGCTATGGCGGGCTGAAAATTGTGCCGCTCAACAGTCGAGACCCCAGCAAGGGCGGGCAGGAATGCTTGGTGCTTGAATACGCCTCCTCGGATCCCACACAACCCGCTCCCAAGCTCTATGTGCCCGTTAGCGAGGCCCACCTTGTCAGTAAATACGTCGGCACAGGCAAAGCTCGGCCCGCCCTTAACACCTTGGGAGGCAAGGCATGGACCAAAGCCAAAGAACAGGCCGAAAGCGCAGTCCGCGACCTCGCCAGCGATCTGCTTGGTGTGCAGGCCGCCAGGGAAACGCTGGCCGGATTTTCCCTCCCCGCCGACACGGCTTGGCAGCGCGAGTTCGAGAGCGCGTTCATTTATCAGGAAACCGGCGATCAGATCAAAGCCATCGATGCCACCAAACGAGATCTGGAGTCGCCGCGTCCCATGGATCGGCTCATTTGTGGCGACGTCGGTTACGGGAAAACTGAAGTGGCCATTCGCGCCGCCTTTAAAACGGTCATGGGCGGCAAGCAGGTTGCCTTTCTTGTGCCAACGACCGTCCTCGCTCAACAGCATTACAACACCCTGCGCGAACGGATGGCTGATTACCCGGTGCGAGTCGAACAGTTGTCCCGCTTCCGTTCCAAAGCCGAGCAGAAAGTCATCGTGCGTCAGATCGGCGAAGGGTCAGTCGATATCGTCGTGGGCACTCATCGACTGGTGCAAAGCGATGTTCAATTCAAAGATCTTGGTTTGGTCATTGTTGATGAGGAACAGCGTTTCGGAGTATTGCACAAGGAGAAGTTGAAGCAGATGCGCAAGCTGGTCGACGTGCTCACGCTCAGCGCCACACCCATCCCTCGCACCCTCTATCTCGCCCTGACCGGCGCGCGGGATATGAGCACCATCGAAACCCCGCCTTTAGACCGCCTCCCGATTGAGACTGTGGTCACCCAATATGACGAGCGCATCATTCGCGACGCCATCCAGCGAGAATTGAATCGCGGTGGTCAGGTCTATTTTCTGCATAATCGCGTGTTTGATATTCACTCTGTGGCCGCCAAGCTGGCCGTGCTTGTGCCAAAAGCACGTTTTGCCATTGGCCACGGCCAGATGGATTCCGACGAGTTGGAGGAGGTCATGCGCAGTTTCGTGAATGGCGAGGCTGACGTATTGGTTTCGACCACCATCATCGAGAGCGGCATCGATATCCCCAACGCCAACACCATCATCATTGATCGCGCGGATCGTTTTGGGTTGAGCGATCTTTACCAGTTGCGGGGCCGTGTCGGACGTTACAAACATCAGGCCTACGCCTACCTCATGCTCCCGCGTCATGCCGCCTTGCTGAGCGATGTTCGCAAACGCATCAGCGCCATTAAACAGTATTCAAGCCTGGGCAGTGGTTTCAAAATCGCCATGCGCGATTTGGAGATTCGTGGGGCCGGCAATCTGCTTGGTTCCCAGCAAAGCGGCCATATCACCGCCGTTGGGTTCGATCTCTATTGCCAGTTGCTCAAACAAAGTGTGGCCGCGCTCAAGGGCGAAAAACTTCCGCAGCGGATTGATGTCCAACTACGTTTGGATTTTCTTGCTCTAAGTCCAGGTGAGGAAAAGCTGGTCGCCCCGCCGCTCGCCAAAAAAATCATCAGTAAGGAAGACCCGGAGATTCTAGTTCCGCGCGAGACTGCGACTTACCGCACTGTGTCTCGTCCGGAATCCAAGGAAGAGCTCAGCGGTCCCACTGTACGCCACCCTGCGTATTTGCCCATGGATTACATCCCCGAATCCCAGCATCGTGTGGATGTGTACCGCAAACTGGCTCAGGTAACCGACAAAGTGAGCTTGGAAAAGGTTTGCAGCGAGGTGCGGGATCGTTTTGGCAAAATGCCTCCCAGCGTCGAGTTGCTCATGGCTGTGCAAGAACTGCGGCTCATTGCCGCAGGCGTGGACGTCAGCGAAATCGAGACGCGCGGCAACAAACTCATGATTACCCGGCGTGGAGACCTCGTCATGCTCGGAGGACTTTTCCCTCGTCTCACCAAAAAGGAGGCCAAAGCGCGTGTGAACGAGATCCGTAAGCTGCTTTTCGCCCTCGTTGCGCCTCCGGCGGTTGCACCGCCTCCCAAACCGGACGCAAAGCCTGCTCCTCCCAAAAAAAGTGCGCGGGATTCCTGATTTATTGTCGTATACAAATAGAGAGTGTCCGCCAGACGCCCGATAGCCATGAATCAGCCTACGCCTAATCCAGACGATCAGTCCCTCCGCCAGCTCTTGCAGGCAGCGCATCCGTCCGCTGATCTGCCTCACGGTTTCAGTGCCGAGGTATGGAGGCGCGTCAATCTTGGCCGCGAAACGCGATCTGCGACTACCAGCCCAAGTTGGGTGCAATCTTTGGCCGGTTGGCTGGTGCGCCCCACTCACGCCATGGGTGCGTTTGCCTGCATCTTAAGTCTGGGTCTGATCAGCGGTTGGCTGGCAGGAGCCGCCAATCCCCATGAAAACGCATCCGCTCAGGAGCGATACATCGCCAGCGTCACCCCGTTCTATCTGCATTCCCAGCCATGAGGCGGCCTGCCTTCATCCTTTTTTTCGCATCCCTAGTGGCCTTGGCTGTTTTCTGCCTGTCCTTTGTCTGCGTGCGCCAGTTCACAAAAGTAACTGTGGCCGTGGATTCCGATGAGCTCGGCTGGTTGCAGCGCGAATTCTCCCTGAGCACTCAAGAGATGGCCAAAATTCGCGAGCTGCACGAGGGCTACCGCCCCCACTGCCGCAAGATGTGCAATCTCATCGCTGCCAAACAAGCCGAACTCGACGCCTTGCTGCAAAATTCAACCGGTGTTACCCCCGAGGTGAAACAGAAAATCACCGAAACCGCCGCCCTCCGCGCCGAATGCGAGGCCGCCATGCTGGAGCATTTTTACGAGGTCAGCCGCGCCATGCCTGAAGCCCAAGGCAAACGTTACCTCGAGGAAATGCGAGGATTGACGCTCGTTCCCCACGCCGGGCATGGTTCCATCATGGTGGGTCCGGATTCAGCTCACGAACATGGCAACCCTCGCTGAGGATTCCGCCGCTCTGGACCGTGCTGCCATGTGCGACCTCGTCGCAGGCCGGGAGCGCGCTTTGGATGAGTTGATGTCCCGCCACGCCGCCCCTATCCACCAATTTCTCCTGCGCATGGTTCATCAGGAGGAAACCGCCGCTGACCTCGCCCAGGAAACCTTCGTGCGCGTCTTCACCCACGCCACCAAGTACGATCCTGCGCAGCGCTTTTCCACCTGGCTTTTCACCATTGCCTCCAATCTCGCCCGTGATTTTCTCCGCGGGCAAAAACGCCGCCCCACCGTCTCCCTCAATGCCACCACCGGCGAGGAAGAGTTGACCCTAGGCGATCTTCAGGTCGATCCCTCACCCCTTGCCCCCGACGTCATCATGACTGAGGAGCAGTGCGCCAGAGTCCGGCGCGCGGTCGCCGCGCTGCCCGATGACCTCCGCGAAGCCATCGTCTTTTGTGAGCTGGAGAATCTTTCCTTGGCTGAAGCTGCCGAAATCCTGCAAAGCACCATTAAAGCCATCGAATCCCGCCTCTACCGCGCCCGCAAACTCCTCCGCAAAGCGCTGCTGCCCGGATCTGATCGCCCATAAAAAAACGGCGGACAGTTTCATGTCCGCCGTAATGAGATGAGTTTGAAAATTAGCGCAGGAACGCCTCGTGCAATCCGCCGTCCACGGTGATGACCTGGCCGGTGGTTTTGCTGAGGCGTTGCGTGACCAATAGGAAGAACGCTTCCGCTTGATCGGCGGGCGTGATGGGGGATTTGGTCAGCGTGCGATCGGCATAGAACCTCGCCAGTTTGTTGACGAGCGACTCCGTGGCTTCATCCTCTGTGAACGGAATGTTGTACTTGGCCAGCGAGCCCACCACGCGATCGCGCGGGAACATCGCACTGCCCTGCACCACTGTTGCCGGAGCCACACCGTTGACCCGCACCAGAGGCGAAAGTTCGATGGCCATTTCGCGTACTAGGTGGTTGGCTGCCGCTTTGGAGCAATCGTAAGCCACGCTGCCTTTTTTCGCGACTACGGCATTGGCTGAAGTGGTCAACACCAGATTGCCGGTCAGGCCCTGTTCCTTCCAAGTTTTGGACGCTTCGTCACCCACGATGTACGAGCCGGTTACATTCACGTTGAATGTGAAAGCCCACTTGTCATCAGGGATGTGGCCACTGGTGTCGCTGGGCCAGAACACACCGGCTGTAACGGTGATGGAATCAAACCCGCCGTAGGCCAGCGCCACTTGATCCAGCATGACCCGAACGCTCGCGCGATTGGTGATATCGCAAGCCAGCCCAATGGCCAGTCCGCAGTTTGAAAGGCCCGTGCCCGCCACACCGATCCCCAGACCATACTTGTCCGTGATTTCTTTGGCGGTCGCTTGTGCGGCTTCGGCTTTCATATCCACGCAAACGATGTGTGCGCCCTCTTTGACGAGGCGGTGCGCCACTTCCTTGCCGATACCAGAGCCTGCCCCGATGACCAGAATGATTTGCCGCGCCAGTTCCTTTTCCTCGGGCATGCGCTTTAGTTTTGCCTCTTCAAGCAGCCAATATTCGATGTCGAACGCCTCCTGCAAGGGCAGGGCGATGTACTCGTCAATGGCCTCAGCGCCGCGCATCACTTCCACCGCGCAATTATAGAACTCGGCGGTCACGCGTGACTCGCTCTTGTCCTTGCCCCACGCGACCATGCCCAGGCCGGGGATCAGAACCACTGTTGGATTCGGGTCGCGCATTGCTGGCGAATTTGCCCGTTTGCACTTGTTGTAATAATCCGCGTAATCCTTGCGGTATTTCTCCAAGCCGGTGGTCAGTTCTTTCTTGAGCGACACCACAAAAGCGTCGACTCCGGCGTCGTCCAATGTTCCAGCGGGCAGGCTTGCCAGTGGCACAAGCAGGGGCTTGATTTTTGTGCGCAGGAAATGGTCGGGGCAGGAGGTTCCCAGTTCGGCCAGACGCGCCGCATCCTTGGAATTCACAAAACGCAGGATTTTTTCGTCGTCCTGGATAGTGCCAACAAAGCGCTTCTGTTTGCTGACCTGTCCGCGCAGCCACGGCAACAGTTTGGCGAACACCTTGTTGCGCAATTCCTGCGGCAGTGTGGTGTGAATGGACCCGCCAAAGGCTTTGGCATCGCCGCCCTTGGCCTGATAACGCGTTTCGATAAAAGCGGACGCTTTGTCGATCAATGTCAGCGAGCGCAGGTAACATTCCTTCTCGTCATCCGACCAATTGATCAGCCCGTGCTGACCCATCATGATTCCGCGCGCCGAGGGGTTTTCCTGACAGATCTTCTGCATGGCCAGACCCAGCTCAAAACCGGGGCGCATCCAGGGGACATACGCCACTTCCCCACCAAAAATTTCTTTCGTCAACTCCACGCAACGGCGGCTGGCCGCAATCGAAATAGCCGCATTGGGGTGAGTGTGATCGACATGCTTCGCCGGGATGAACGAATGCAGCGGTGTGTCGATGGAAGTCGCACGCGGGTTGAGGTTGAACGTGGCGTGGCTGTACATTCCGACCATGTCGTCCTCCGCTGCCGACTTCAAACCTTTGTCCGTGCGATTGGCGTAAGATTTTTGCAGGCCGATTAGCTTGCTTTGGTACAGCGACGAGAAATTCTCGCGCAATGAGGTGCGCAAATCTCCACCCGAACCCTTGACCCACATGACTTCCACCTTCTCGCCGGTCAGCGGGTCGGTTTCCATGATCTTCGACGAGGTGTTGCCTCCGCCGGTGTTGGTGATGCGCTGGTCGCTGCCCAGCTTGTTTGACCGATAAATCAGCCGGCCCACCGGGTCGAGTTTTGCGGCATCAGCGTCGTTCCAATAATTCGAGACGTGTTTGAAGACAGGTTCAGACATAATCGTGCGATTCAGTTGTGAAAAATTTGTTCAGATAATGGTCAGGCCGGTCGAGCCTGCGAGCGAAGCTTTGATCTCCGTGGCTTTGACCAGCCACTCGTCAGCACCAATCTCTTCGCCAATCAGCCTCCGTGAAACCAATTTGCCATCGGCCATGGTGATCAGAAGGTCGAGTGCGCCGATCGTTTCGCAATGTCCCACGTGAGTTCGAATTTTTGTGATATTGGCCTTTTCGGCCATAAGCCATGTGGCCAGTTCCGCTTCGGTTTTGGCTGTTTCACGCCAGTAAGCCACTTCATCCACTGGAAGCTCTGTGCAACGTGGGATGACAAAATTCGGTTCGAGGAACGAGAGCAGGTTCCCTGCTTTGGGTCCGTTCTCGCGGTCCAGCATCACGCGATAAATGGCCTTGAACGCGCTCGGCTGATCGATGGGAGTCAAACGAGCCGCGTTGAAAATACTGACCTGCAACGCATCGGCTTCCCAAGCTGTGTTCGGCAGCAACCCGCCCAACAAATGCAGGAAGGCCCGTTGCGCCTGCGTCAGCTCGCTGGCCCGCGCCGGCATGGTTGTCTGCAAGCGGGTCTTTTCCTCCTCTGTCGCGTAACGTTCCACCCAGTATTTGGCCGCGCGAATACGCAGTTCCAGATTCGCGCGCTCGACTTCCGTGAAGGGAGAGCCTTTGCGCTTCTCCAATTCCCTGACTGTGTCCAAATGAGGCATCTGGCTTAGTGCGGCCACCAGTTGGAAATCCGCCACCCAATGATCCGGCGCGGTGTCCACCTGAGACAACTCGTAAATTCGTTTGTCACCCTCCAAGGCTTTGGGATCGCGATAAAACTTGGCCTGGAAACGGTCAAAGTCGTTGAACAACTTGATGATGTAGACTTCCGAAGGCTCAAAATTGACCGGTTGTTTCGGGGTCGGACGGATTAGCAGGAATCGGAGGATCTCCGGAGGCAGGAAATTCGCCATTTCGCGCGAGCTTACGCCCACGCCCTTGGACGAGCTCATTTTCGCTCCACCCACCAGAAAGAAGTCGTACGGGCAATTCAACGGCGGCGGCACTCCGAAGATGGCCTTCAAGCACGCCGACGAAACATCGCGTGATCCGCCCTTGGTGCTGTGATCCTGGCCTGCGCCCTCGATGGTCACTGGGAACGTCTTCCATTTCGCGCACCATTCCAGCTTCCATGGCAGCTTGCCGCGACCGTCAAAGGGCGACATCTTGCCGCGATGCCCGCAGCCCACCGCCCATTTCACCAGATCAGGCCGGCACACGTACTCCACTTCTTTGCCATCGTATGATGACACTTCCGTCGTGCCCACCCGCCCGCAATTTTCGCAAATCACTTGGAACGGATGCCAACGGTCATTCCGCTCGGAGCCGCTGACCTCTTTGTAGATCTTCCGCACCACATCGGCCTTGCGCAGGATCGTGTCGATGGCTTCGTTAAACTTGCCCGAGCGATAAATATCGCGCATGCGGTAGAACTCAGGGCGAATCCCCAAATCCGCAAAAACCCCGAAAAATTCGCTGATGAAATGCTCCGCCATGTCCGTGGCGGTCGATCCCGGCGGTGGCGGCGTGTTGCAGAGAGGCGCTCCCAGATACTTTGAGAAGTGTTCTGCCTGCCCGTAAGGGATCTCATCGACCGGATCATAATCATCCACGCCAAACAGGTACCGCACCGGCACACCCTTGGTTTTGAGCGCCCGGAATATAGCGTCATGAATCAGCGGCCCCCGCAACGCGCCCACGTGCGCCCGGCCCGAAGGGGTCTTCGAGTCGTTAATAACCTGCGGAGAATCCAGCTTTTCGACCAATTGATCACACCAAAACATAAGCAAACGATTGCCCACCCTACCGCCAGCCTGCTCCTTGAAGCGAGATTTTTTGTCCGCTGGTTTTCGATGCTTGGATCAAATCGAGGGAAGAATCTTGTCCAGCACCGCATGCTTGAACCATGCAGGAATATCGTCGGTTTGAAACTCCAGCTCCTTACCGTCCGTGATTTCCACCAGCCAAGTGTATGTTCTGTCTTTATTTTCCACGGAATTGTCGAATACGTAGGCTCGGTTGGTATGCTGAATCGCATCGAAAAGCAGATCCATTGAACGCTTATACCGGCTTACGATTAGGTCTTTTCGAACATCGTGACCGCCTTGACTGACGCGGGTTCGTACACGCGAGATATTGATCTCTGGATCATCAGTTGCGACAAAGTACAAATAAGTGCGATAACCCAAGGCCTGCGCCTGTTTCAGTATGCCCACTTTGCTCTCGTGGGACATTACTGTTTCAAATGTGAATGAAACGTTGTGCTCCAGAAGCTTTTGCCTCAAAAAATCTGCCGCCACCGAAGCGAAGTAGGCATTCACCTCAACTACCCCAAAATTCAACCTGCCATCGCTAAAATTAAGCCTGCTGCTCGCATTGCCAAATCCAGCGGAATTCAAAAATGATGAGTCTGTGAAGAATCCTAGGACTTGTTCGGCAGTCGTTGCCACGCCATACTTGGTGAAATCAAGAAAACCCTGTTCTCGGACTTCTTTTTCGATCTCATCAGGGTTCAAATAAACACCCAGCAACTCTGGACGGAGATACCTTTTGAGCTCGCTTTTGCCAGAGCCGTTGGGCCCGGCAAACATGCGCATCCGTGGAATGATGTTGCTCACCGAATCGACAGTTTGCTGCCACGAACCACTTTTGTTCTTTTCTCTATTTTTTTAATCCAGCGCCGCCGACCGTCAGGAAACACCTCGTAAATGTCTCCGTTTTCTGATTGTAAGACACTTTGGCCAGAGGCCAGCACGCGGTCGCGCGCAGCCGCGAAAGCTGAACCGGATAGCGCGGGAAACTCGCTCTCCAATTTCAAAATGTGCTTTTCCTCTTCGCCCATATTTTAATTTTAACCGGGAAGATGGTACCCAACTCATGATTCAACATCAATCCCTCTTGTAATCGATATTTTGCTGTTGAAACCCTTTCCCGCGCCAGTTAATTCCCCCCTCCCGCGCCTTTGCATGGCTCGACCTTGAACTCCGTGCAAATCAAAAAGAGGATGTTATTTCTTCAGCAACCCTTGGCCATCCAGCCACTCCGCGAAGAGTTCTATCCAACGGTCTGAAGGCAAATTCTGTTTCCGCATCCCAAAACCATGGCCGCCCTTGGCGAGCATGTGCATTTCCGCCGATTTCCTGGCCTTGATCCAGTCGCTGTAGAGCGCGACACTGTGAGAGGCCAAGCCCAATGGATCGTCCGTCGCGGCCAGAATAAACATGGGCGGGGCGTCGCTGGGAACCGGTCCTTTGAGCGCCCAGTCGTATTGTAGATAGATTGGGGCCACGAAATTAGGGCGTGTCTCCTTTGTGTACTTATAGGCGACTGAAGCTGTCACCGTTCCGCCGGCTGAGAATCCCATGATGCCAATCCTCTCTGGGTTCACGCCGTATTCCTTGGCGTGTGTCCGCACATGTCCGATGGCCACCTGACCATCCGCTGCGGCCAGTTTAACGATCGGAGCCACAATCCCATCCAAACCGGCGCCGGCCAGCATTACTTCGCGTGTGGGATCGTCCGTCTTGCATGGCACCAACCGGTATTTCAGCACAAAACAGGCAACACCTTTTCCATTAAGCCAACGCGCCACATCCAAGCCCTCGCTGTCGATGGATAAAGCGTAAAAAGCCCCACCCGGACAGATCACCACGGCCGTCCCGTTGGCCATGGCCGGATCAGGTAACATGACTGTGAGCGAGGGCTTCGCCACGTTGTAGACGACCCGGGTCTGCCACTGGTTGTGGTCATTGATCTTCTCCTCATGCGTCCAAGTCTCCGATCCTGGGGCGGTCCCATCATAAAGTGGCACCACCCGTTCCTGTGCAAGAATTGTAAAAGACATCAAGGAGGCCATAATGGTAATCCCGAGTTTCATGGCAGGGACTCTACTCGCAGCCGCGCATCAGCGTCAGGTGAAAACGGGTGCGAGACGAAATTCTTCATTCGATTTCCTCGCCGTATCGGTGCCTTAAAATCCCAAAGGGATTTCGTCCTCCAGCCCAATGGTTGCCCGACGGGGCAACCTTGGGTCACATTGGCTCTGGTCAGACAACCGCAACGCGGTTGCGCCTAGCAGAACAGGCACAACCACGTTGTGGTTGGGGATGCAACCCCCATCGACACCCAACGT
>JANYDC010000085.1 GCA_025359965.1 Pedosphaera sp. | reverse complement strand
CGACATGAAACGCGAAGCCCGGAACGGCAAAGCGCGGGCTCAAACCGGACAACCCGATAATCGGGTGAGAGCCACTCCGGGTTTCCAAGGTGTGTTCAGGATAGCCCGTTTTTAAAACATACCGTTTTTGGAAGTGCCCATAATTAGAACTCGAACCGTACATCGCCCAAACGGCGGGCAATCTCGGCCAGCACCCGCTGCTCGTCCAGTGCATCACGGGCCACGAAGGTCACACTGAAACGAAGATAGGCGCCCGCATCGTCCCAAGGCACGGTGGAGATCAGTTTTTCCGTGATCAGCCATTGGGAAATATCCTCACCACTTTTAAAGATGACCCGTGAACCATCAGCCTTAACGGCGGCGGCAGGAGATTTGACGTAAAGGAAAAATGAGCCCTTGGGTTTGCGCGCGTTGAATCCAGCCTTGTTGAGCAGGGCCACCAGCGCATCCATGCGGCGGGAATATTTGGCGGAAATTTTCTCAGTGATTTCCGGGTGGTCAAAACAGTAGGTGGAGGCGTGTTGAATGGCCAGGAACTGGCCAGAATCCGTATTGTCCTTCACATCGCCGTAGGCTTTAACCAACAGCTCGTTGCCGACCACGAAACCGCAGCGCCAACCGGTCATGTTGAATGTCTTGCTGGTGGAGTGGAGTTCAAGGCCCACATCCTTGGCGCCGGGAGTCGCCAGAAAACTGAGCGGCTTTCCCTCAAACACCAGCGCTGCATAAGCTGCGTCATGAATGACCACCAGATGGTTCTTTTTAGCAAAAGCAACCACCTCGGCAAAGAATGCGGCAGTGGCACTCGCGCCGGTTGGATTATTTGGATAATTCAACACCAGCACTTTTGCGCGCGAAAGCACCTCGGGAGGAATCGATCCCAAATCAGGCAGAAAACCATTGGCTTCTGTTAAAGGCAGGTTGTGAACCAGTCCGCCATAATACTTGGAGTGCGTTCCAAAAACCGGGTAACCAGGTGTGGTCATCAAGACGTAATCTCCCGGATTGATCAGCACTGCGGGCAGAATCGAGAGAGCTGCCTTGCTGCCAATGGAGTGCATGACCTCGGTCTCAGGATTGATTCCGGCCACGCCGCAGACCTTTTCCATGTAGCGGGCCGCCGCCTGCTTCAGTTTGGAATCACCGTTGTCCGCATAGCCGCGATTTTCAGGTTTCAGTGCGGCCAGGTGAAGTTGATCGATGACTTCGGGAAAAGCCATTTCGTCAGGCTCTCCCACGCCCATGTCGATGATCTCTGCCCCGGGATTTGCCGCGAGCGCTGCTCGCTTGGCGCGTTTGATCTTCTCGAACTTGTAGATCGCCGTCGATTTCCCGTACTGGCTGCCCCCGATGCGGTCGGCAAACAAATTTTGCAAATAAGTGTCGGACATAAATGTGAGGCGTAATGTACCGAAACACAGACGAGAATCAAGGGGTGGCAGAAAACCTGCGCAATAATCGAAACCTAAGGCTTTGCTTTTCCCAACTGTCGCTCGAGAGCGGTAAGAAGCTCCAAAACGCGGACAGGTTTGCTGACGTAGTCGCTCATGCCAGCCTCAATACATTTTTCGCGGTCGCCCTGCATGGCGTTGGCAGTCATGGCCACCACTGGCACATCAACGCGTCCGGCCAATCCGGCACGAATCCGGCGAGTGGCCTCGTAACCGTCCAACTCCGGCATTTGACAATCCATAAGCACGAGGTCGTAGGGAATGCGGCGAAGAGCATCAAGAGCCTCAAGTCCATTGCCTACCGTGTCCGTCCTGAAACCAAGCTTAAATAATTGGCGCTGAGCCACTTTTTGGTTCACCACATTATCTTCTGCCAACAAAATATGGACTGAGGCTGGATCGAAACTGAGTTGTGGTCCGACCGTCAAACCACCCCCCTTGGGCAGGGAAATCTTGACTGTCCCCGCCAACTCCTTTGATGGCCCGCCAACGCGAGCCAATGAATCCAGCAGCGCGGAACTCCGCACCGGTTTGGCTAGGATGGTTACGTTCGGCAGAATCTTGAGCTCATGCGCCAGGGCTCTTTGAGTCGTGGCCACCAGCAAAATAAAATGAGTCTCTGCCAGACGGGGATGCGCGGAGGCAGCCAAAACCAATTCCCGCCCCTCCAGTCCGAACATTTGCAAGTCTACGACTGCCGCGTCACACGGTTCCCCCAGGGCAGCCCGCTGATGAAGCATGGGCAGAATATCCCGAGATTGATCAGCTGTGGTTACACCTGACAAATGCCAGCCTTCGAAGTATCGAATCAAATGCTGGCGGACTGTGGAATTGTCTTCCGCCAGAAGAATTCGCAATTGGGAGGTCTTGTCGATGGGATGCGCCGTTACGGCTTCGCCGGCCGTCTCCAGCCTGATGGTGAACCAGAAAGTGGAACCGAGACCTTTCTCGCTCCTCACTCCAATCTCTCCGTGCATGATCTCGACCAGTTTTTTACTAATGGCAAGACCCAATCCAGTTCCACCAAATCGGCGGGTGGTCGAGGAATCCGCCTGGGTAAAAGCTGTAAACAACCGATTGGCTGCCTCTTGGGAAAGTCCAATTCCCGTGTCACGCACCGCAAAATGCAACTCCGTAGTGCTGCCTTGCCGGGATCGCATTGAGACATCAATCACGACCTCGCCGCGCTCGGTAAATTTGATGGCGTTGCCAATCAAGTTCAGCATGACCTGCCGCAGACGGCCTGGATCACCAATAAACTGCATGGGCACCTCTGGATGCACATAAACGGCCAGCTCAAGCCCCTTTGAGTGGGCCCGCTCCGCCAGCATTTCCGCAGTGCTTTCAATGGATTCTCGCAAATCAAATTCGATATGGTCGAAATGCAGCTTGCCAGCCTCAATTTTTGAAAAATCAAGAATATCGTTAATGATGGCCAGCAAGGATTCCGCACTATTCTTGACCGTGGTGGCCAACTCAGATTGGTCTTGGTTTAACTTGGTTTCCAAAAGCAGGTTCACCATCCCTATGACTCCGTTCATCGGCGTGCGAATCTCATGGCTCATATTGGCCAGAAACATCGACTTTGCCTGGCTCGCCTCCTCGGTGGCTTTTCGGGCGTGCTCCAACTCCGTTTCATGCTCCTTACGCTCGGTAATATCCATGGCCAAGCCCACCAACGCCTGTTTTCCATCTGGACCAGGCATAGGTCTCTTGATGGTTTGGAACCACGCGGGGGCGCCGAGTTTATTTGTAAGACACTCTTCCCGGATGAATTTGGATTTGCCAGTGGCTAAAACCTCCAAGTCATCTGCCCTGACTTTTTTGGCCTCCTCCTGATCCCCCATGTAGTCCACATCCGTTTTCCCCAGCATGTCCTCCGCTTTCTGGCCCCAGTGATCAGCCAGAGCCTTGTTCACCAGCAGGAATCGCCCATCATGGTCCTTCGCGAACAGGAAGCCCGGCACAAGATCGATGACTTGATTAATAAAATATTGATGATGATAAAGCTCCGACGTCCTCTCCTGCACTCGCTTTTCCAAGTCCGCGCGGCCTTCTTGAAGCATGCGCTCTGTCACTTCACGCTCGGCCAGCAATTGCTGCAAGTGCATCTTCTTTCGATGCAAAAAGCCCGCCCAAAACAACGCAATTAGTCCGGCCACTGAGCTCATCCCAACGTAGGCGGCGAGCCGCTTCGCGCTAATGGTCGATGATGACTTCAATATCCTAAGGTCACTCCGGTCCCCCATTAGCAAACGAGCTCCGGTGACGTTGCGTGATGGGCCGATTTCCAATTGATAAACTCCGGTCACCTCCACCTCCGCTCCGGGCACAACCAACCGGCCGGGGGGGTCATCCTGGCTGCGAGGCAGTTCGGCGGTCAGTATCGTGGTGTTGTCCCTCAGGACGATAAGATGAGCAGCAGGCGAAATGCCGATATCAGCCACCACTGCTTGAAAACGCACACTCTTTCCATCCAGAGCCTGAACTTCCTCGGCATTGCGATCCTCCAAGATGGGAAGATTTTTCTCTTTCTGCAGGGATCGGGTTGGTTCTCCTTTTCCCGTGTACCGAATTTGAACGTCGTCCAGTGAAGTCAGCAATCGTCTATGAGTTGGAAATCCTGCCACCTCCAACAAATCGCCACATACGACTCCACCAGTCTCCCGGTGCTCAATCCAAATGGCTCCGGATGCATCCCTAAGAAAAAAACCAGTGTCCTGCCGCACGGCAGTCACCTGGCCGCGAACCCTAAAAACCTGAGCCTTAGGCCCATCGGTAAATCGGCCGAGATCGGCAATGTCGCTCAGAGGCAGATCAAACGGTTCGCTCGGACCGGGTATTTCCGTCCGTACGTCAGCAAACTCCGCATAGACGATAGCTCCAATCATTTGCCTAAAGCCGTTGAAACTGGCCCCAAAATTTCCTACAATCCGCACCACGGAACCGGCCCGAGGCTCAAGCGGTGAAGGCGCGGCAATATTGTAAATCAAAGATACTGGCACCGTCCCCATCATTAACTCCAAAATTCTCTGCTCGCCTGTAAGTGGCGTCACATTGCGAACCGTCCCAACCAGTTCGACACGTTGACAATCATTTTCCGGCTCAAATACGTCTTCAGCGCGAATCTTGCGCGGTACTGGTAGCTGTCCTTTCCCTAGCACCCGGAAGGCAGGAGTGTCCTCATTGGTGGATCCCGCAGCTTTAACGAAGGAGGAAAACAATCCTTCGGTAGTCACACCCTCAATCTCCATCAGCGTGCCTGAGACCACGTCTTTCAGTCCATCCGAGGGAATATAACAGCTTCCCGTCGAATCATGGATAAACCGAATTGTGGCAATGCCTCCCAGCACCACTGTCGCCTTTACAGGGTAGCCTTTGGCCGCTTCCGCCACCGTCAAATGCTTTACTTGGGCCAGATTGGTCAGCAAATGAGGGATGGGCGGACTGGGCCGGATTTCCTGAGCCTCTGAGCCAAGAGATAGCACGAATTCAGAAAAAAACCAGCACAGCGCGATGAAAGCACGCTTACGACGCAGTCCTGTCGGGAAATAATTCAAATTCACTTGAGCCCCACCCGATGTTGAACTGCTCAACACCACAATTGAAACGTGGGAAACTCAAGTTGCTCATCGGCAACGTGCGCTGGGGAGTTAAGCTTTCCCCATCCTCAATGCCAGAAACTTTGCATCAGGCCTATTGCCGCGCTGGCTAAAATAATCCATCCCATCGGCACTTTTCCAAACCACAGTGCTGCAATAGCCCCCGAAGCGATCGCCAGAGCCAGCCAGTCCACCGCCGACGCCTCCGATTGCCAAACCACGTGCAGGCCAAACCACACCGCCAGATTGAATATCACCCCGACGACAGCAGCAGTGACCGCCTTCAATGCGCCCTGCCCTCCCGGCCACTGCCTCAGCCTCTCCACAAATGGCGCGAAGAGAAAAATAAAGATAAAACTGGGCACAAATGTGCACCAACTGGTCAGGGCGGCCCCCATAACGGCTGAAAACCCCTGCGGCAAACCATCGGGATGCTGCCATCCGGCCAGAAAGCCCACAAATTGCAGCACTATGATGAGAGGCCCCGGGGTCGTTTCCGCCAAGGCCAGCCCTGACAACATCTGCGGCGCGGTCAGCCAGCCATAATGCTCCACCGCCTGCTGTGAAACGTAGGGCAGGACCGCGTAGGCTCCGCCAAACGTCACGAGCGCGGCTTTGCTGAAAAACAGGCCCAACTTGGTCAAAGTATGGTCGCCACCCAGCAACAAGACTGTCACAACCAAAGGTCCCAGCCAAACTAGCAATCCAACGACCAATCCCCTTGCCAGTCGTTTCCAGCCGGCATCATGCTCCGATGCATTGTTGGGAATTGCTGCGGAAGTCGGATCGCCGTTCCCAGCTCCCAGCCAAACAGGTCGCATACGCTGCACGAGCCAGCCAAGAGCCATGACCCCAAATATGAGCGCGGGAAATGGAACCTTCAGAAAAGTAAGGCTTAGCCATGCCAATGTGGCAACTCCAACAAGGAAAGGCGTTTTAAGTGTCTTCATTCCCACCCTCAGTACCGCCGCCAGCACAATCGCCAATACAGCCGGTTTGAGGCCTTCGAAAATACCGTGGACCGCCGTGACTTCCCCGAATTGGACATAGACCCAGCTCAGCACCCCCAGCAACACGGCTGCCGGCCAAACAAAACAAACGCCCGCCACCAAACCTCCGCGTGCGCCGTGCATCAGCCAACCCAGATAAATAGCCAACTGATGAGCCTCCGGCCCCGGCAGCAACATGCAAACATTGAGCGCATTCAGAAAACGATCTTCAGATACCCATTGTCTTCTTTCCACCAATCCCTCGTGCATCATGGCAATCTGCCCACTCGGCCCCCCAAAATTCAAAAATCCCAAACGAAACCAATACCAAGCTGCCTCCCGGAAAGAGGGAAGGACAGCTTCGTCGATTGATTCAGAGACATCGGGCATTACAGGCAACTTATTCGATGGGCGACTTTCGATCCCGCGCCCTGAATTATCAATCACCATTACTTATAGCAGAGCTGAGCTCTCCATTTTTCAAGTTGTCACAAAAGTGCTCCTTGTACATGCTCTTTATATGGCTCCAAATCCGATACGCTCGCTTCAGCGCTTCAAAAACGCAGAAGCTGGGTTTAGCCTTTTGGAACTGATGGTGGTGGCGACCCTAATGATCATCCTCTCCGCCACCTATCTCAGTCACACTTCAAAGGATTTTCAGCGATCCAAACAGGCTGAATGTGCCAACCAGCTTCAGTTTATCCATTCATCATTACAAATGTATGCAACGGATCACGGCGGCCAATATCCTAAAACCAATTCCGCCACCAGTTCCGAACAGCCGCTCAGCATGCTCGTGCCGACTGCCACCACGCGCACCGAATTGTTCATCTGCCCTGGCACCCGCGACTCCTCCCTGCCTACTGGCAGGCCCTTTGCCTCCGCCAAGATAAGCTATGCCTATTTAATGGGTCTTACCAACGGTTCCGACCCAGGCCAATGGATTATGGCGGACGCGCTTTACACCAACGCACCAGCCAAAATAGGCAGCCCTGTTTTCTCGCCGGATGGCAAAGGCCGCGGCCGCAACCATGCTAATTTCGGCGGCAACGTTCTATTTCTTGACGGACACACAACCCGCTCACCATCCCTAGCCAGCTTCGATTTGTCACAACCGCTTGGCACACAAATCCTCAACCCAAAACGTTAGCCCGACCTTATGCTCATCCGTGTTGAATGCCTTTGCGGTACCCGTTTCAAATTTGACCTGGACGATTCCTTGACTCGAATGCCCGGTGCGGTCCAATGCCCCAAATGCAACAAGGATTGCACTTCTTTGGCTGATGCAAACCTAGCCCTTCAACTGGAGGCTGAAAAATCGAAGATACCTGAGGCAACTCCGCCCGCCCGCCCCAGCCTTTCGATCAGTGCACATCCTCCTTCGACACAAGCTGCAACTCCAGCCATCTCCGTCAAACCTGCCCCTCTATTAGCTTCGCCTGTCGGTACAGCTGCACCCATGGCAAGTGCTCCCGCTCCGGTGAAGCCTCCCGCAAGCGGAGGGACTCTGCGCATAGGAGGCACACACTCTCCAACTGCTGCCCCACAGGGCCCATCAACCTCAACCTCGAAACCTGCCTCAGAAACCCCTGTCAACTCTTCCTCGCCTGATGAGGAATACCTATGCCCAAAACATCCCACTCAGGAGTCTGTTGCCCTTTGCGCCGTCTGTAATAAGAGGATTTGCCCCACCTGCATGGAATCCTTTGGCTACGTTTGCTCGGCCTACTGCCAGGAACAAGGCAAGGCTCGAAAAATGAACATCCCCATCTTCGCCGGCCAGCGACAGGCGAAGATGGAAAACGTGCGCAAAAGCGATATGGGCTTCCTGCGAGCCGTGGGTGCGGGAGCGCTACTGGTCATTCTTCTTCTCGCCTTCTACAATCTTTACCTAGCCAAACCGCGTTCGGCCTACGTTCTCGATGGTAACAATTCCAGCGCTTTTTCAGCCACCCGGTGGATGAATGGGGAAACGGTGGTAACGCTGGCCGGGACCCATTTGGCCGCGCACAATTCTTCGTCTGGAAAGGAACTCTGGAGCGCTGACCTTCCAGCGGATAAATCGGATGCTACGGCCCCGAAACCCACTGCCCCGGCATCCAAGTCCACCGCCAACATCAAAGCCCAGATTGAAGAATCATTCTTTGAGGATACCTCCGTTCGGCCCGACATGATGATTCGCGGCGCTGACGTTTGGGTTGTAACCCCCAGCAAAGCTGTGGACTACGATCTAGCCACGGGAAATAAGAAGAAAGAAGTCAAATGGCCCCAACCCGCCGCAACCATCCATCTGGGCAGCGACACCATCACCGCCGTCGCGCGACCGGACCGCACCGGCACTCCTCTGATGCGAATCGACCCGTCCAGCGGCAGCGTCCAAACGGTTCTCCTCCCTGTGAATACGGCGGAGATCATTGCCGAGCGCCGCGCCATGGCCGACCGTATCGGAGAACCACTCCGGGCCGTCGCAATGCAGAATTTGATACCCCGCGAATACGGCTTCCGGGCAGTAGGTGGTGGCCTTGTACAGTTCAAAACCAGAATGCTTGAGCAGCGCCTTCAGGAGTTTGTTGCCACCATCGCCGGCCCAACCCTTATTGACAAAAAGGCCATACGCGCCTCACAAGGGTTCGATGCCGCGCGAGAACTCCTGAATCAGAACAAGCGAGAGAAAACTATCGATGGCAGTCTTTACGAAGTGACTGTACGCCGTTTCTTTGGCGGAACTGATTGGACTGGTCAAATCATTGGAAGCCCCGGTTTCCACACCACCAAATCAGCGGATATCGTAATCGGTGGGACCAACCTCGTCATGCTCGCTCGTGCGGGCGGCAAGCTATGGGAAACAAAACTGGCTTACGAAATTGGCGGCCGATTTAAGTCCTATGGCGATGATGACGAAGATTTCTCCAACGGTTCGCCTGTGTTGGAGATCGGCTCCCGCCTGCTCGTCGCCGACAGCGGCACCATCCATTGTTACGACCTCAAAACAGGCACGGTTCAGTGGCGCCTGCCTACGGTGGGTGTCAAACAAATGCAATCTGACGGTCTGGGGAACATCTACGTCGCGACCACCACAGCTTCGCCTGAATCCATCAAAATGGAGGGCGAATCGGATCTCGACAACAAGGACCGCCCGCAAATCCTCAAGATTGAGCTGGCCACAGGCAAACAGCTTTGGCAGACCACCGACTTGGGCGACAATGTTTACGTCTCCGGCAAATTCGTGTACGCCACTCGCGGTAGAATCTCCACCGCCGCGCGCATGCATGCGGACAACAATCTTACTGAGCCCGTGGTCAACTATCGCATCCATCGTCTCGACGCCTCCACAGGGCGCGAAAAATGGGAATACCACCGCCAACATGCGCCTCAAATGATTGAGGTGCTCGACAATCATCTGCTCCTAACCTACCAAAATCAGATCCAGATGTTGAAATTCACATCTTTTTAAACGTGCTGCAGAAACGATCAGTGTAAGAGGCTGTCAATCCCCCGCCCCAAGCCGCCCTCAAACTCAACAAGGCGACAGTGAAGGCGTGCATCACGAACGGGCTTGATCAATTAAAATAATTGGTATACCACTTTGGTATTCTAATTCGCGCGTGATCCTGTTTAAAGATATGAACACCAATAAACTGCCATTAAGGAAAATCATGAAAACAATACCAGCCGTGCTCGCCCTAATGCTTTCCCTGGGCACCGCCTTTGCTGCCACGCCGCCCCTCAAAGTGTCGGATAACCATCGATTTCTCATCACCGACAAGGGCGAGCCCTTCTTTTACCTTGGCGATACCACTTGGGAGCTTTTCCATCGGTTAAATCGCGAGGACGCCGTCAAGCTGATCGAAAATCGTGCCTCCAAGAAATTTACTGTGCTCCAATCGGTGGCCATCGCGGAACTGGAGGGCCACACAGACCCCAACGCCTATGGTGATCTGCCATTTATCGATTTGGACGTCACAAAGCCTGCGGTGAAGGAAGGGCCTCAGAACGATTATTGGGATCATGTGGATTTCGTTGTGAACGAAGCCAACAAGCGCGGGGTGTACATCGGATTCCTACCCACATGGGGCCGGTTCTGGCACGATGCCTCCAATGATAGGAAGCCCTTGTTCACGGTGGCCACTGCGGAAATTTATGGAGAGTGGCTCGGCAAGCGATATGCGAAGGCGGGGTTAATCTGGATTCTAGGCGGGGATCGGACCGTGGACACCGAGGAGCAAAAGGAAATTATTCGAGCCATGGCGCGCGGTCTTCGCAAAGGGGATGGCGGCACCCATTTGATGACCTTCCATCCTCCGGGCGGCAATGGTTCTTCGACATGGTTCCAAGACGACACCTGGCTGGATTTTAACATGCGCCAAAACGGTCACACCGCCGAGTTTACCGGGCGTTATGACAACACGCGCAAAGACTATGACCGCACGCCCATCAAACCAGTGCTTGATGGAGAACCCATTTACGAGGACCACCCCGTCTCCTTCGATGCCAAAAAGTTTGGGCACTCCATCGCCAGCGATGTCCGCCGCCCGCTTTATTGGGATCTGTTTGCCGGAGCTTTCGGTCATACCTACGGCAACCATGCGGTCTGGCAAATGTGGTCCCCGGGCAAGAACCCCATCAACAATCCACTTATGCCTTGGGCTGAGGCGATTAACCAACCAGGTGCCGGACAGATGCAATACGGTCGTGCCCTCATGGAATCACGCCCCTTTCTCACCCGGATTCCTGACGACTCAATCATTGTTACCGACCGCGTTCCCACCAGTGTACCAGGGGCGGGACGGTACCACTTTGCCGCGACCCGCGATACCGAGGGGACTTACGCCATGGTTTACGCTCCCGTCGGTCGCAGCTTTAAAGTCCGCATGGAAGTCGTAAAGGGACCTTCCGTCAAAGCATGGTGGTTCAATCCCCGTGATGGCAGCGCCAAACTCATCGACACTTTTTCAAATGCGGGTGAACGTGAATTCACGCCGCCGGACAAAGGGGAGATGGTGGACTGGATTTTGGTGCTCGATGAGGCCTCGCGAAAATATCCCTCCCCGGGTACTCGCCCATAAGCCACCGCTGATTCCATCCTGACATGAAGACATTCGTGATTCTGGGTTTGCTGCTGGTTGCGCTTAGCTCCAAAGCCACCCAACCTCCTTATGTTGAGTTGCGCATCTACGATGTTACCACCAACAAACTCGAAGGCGTTCTCGAGCGCTTTCGTGATGCCGTTGAACCCATCCGCAAGAAGCATGGCATAAAAACCCTGGGTTACTGGACTTCCTCGGCGACCAACGGTGAGAAATTCATCTACCTGATGACCGGAGCGGGTCAATCCCAATTCCAGCAGGCCGAAAAAACATTTTCCGCCGACCCAGACTTCAAGACGGCCTACGCCGTATCGAACAAAAAGCATGGTAAAACCGTGGACAAAATCACCTCCATGATTTTGGTGGGCGAACTTTCACAATTGGATGTCAGCCCCTCAATTAATCCAAGAGCCTTTGACCTCCGACTCTATTCGGTGCTGCCTGGAAAACTGGAAGCATTCCGCGCGCGCTGGCGCGACCACGCCGTGCCCATCTACAAACGCCATGGTCTGCACAGCATCGGTTGGTGGGTGGCCGAGCAAAAGGACTCAGACGGGCATGAAGTGTTTGTTTGCTTGCTGGCAGGGGAAAGCATCGCTGGCATCCAATCGTCCATCAGCGAATTCCATAAGGATATTGAGTGGCAGCGCATCGAGGTTGAGTCCGAAAGGGTCGGCAAACTCAGATCAGGCGTAACAACCTACAAGCTCAAACCGACCGATTTCTCCCAGCTCAGATAAAAAACACTACGGAATCTCCAACCTCGATAGCATTTTCAGCCCCCGCATCTGTGGAACTAGACTACCATTTAACACCGGCCTGACATGAAAACTTCGCACGTTACACATTCCCTTTTGGTTTTTCTGGTTGCGACAACCATAGCCGCCGCCGAAAATTGGCCAGAATTCCGCGGCCCCACCCATCAGGGACTTTCCTCCGAAAAAAACCTCCCCCTTAACTGGAGCAGCACCTCCAACATACTTTGGAAGGCCTCCATTTCCGGCGAGAGTTGGTCTTCTCCCATCGTCTGGAAGGATCGCGTCTTTCTGACCACCGCCACCGATAACGGCCAATCCTGTCGCGTGCTTTCCCTCGACTTCGGCTCCGGGAAAATCCTTTGGAATCGCGAGGCATTCCAGCAAGTTCCTCGCCGAAAAGAGGAACGCAATACATACGCCACGCCCACACCCGCCACTGATGGTGAAAACGTCTACGCCTGCTTTGGTGATGGAAGCTTCGTCGCGCTTAATTTTGCAGGAGAAATTCTTTGGTCGAACCGTAGCTACCCATTTTATGGCCAGCATGGTCTCGGAACTTCACCAATCCTTTACCACGATCTGTTGATCATGGCGCGCGATGGAAGCAACGACGGCGAGGACAAAAAGCTCGGCTGGCAGACCCCTTGGGACGGAGCCTACGTTCTGGCCTTGGACACCAAAACCGGCAAAGAACGCTGGAAGGGCAAACGCGGCCTCTCCCGCATCTCACATGGCGTGCCCAACATCTGGGAACACGATGGCAAAGCCCAGGTGATCAGCGAAGCCGGCGACGTAGTACAAGGCTTTGATGCCGCCACCGGCGAGCGTGTATGGTCCAGTGAGGTCATCGGCGAAGGCAAAGTACCTTCCGTGGTAATCGGCGACGACATGGCTTTCACCTCAGGCGGTTGGGGTGGCAAGGAGACTATCAAAGCCTTTCGGCTGGGCGCTAAGGGTGAGCTCAAGGAATCCAACCTCGTCTGGGAACAGAAAAAGGGCATGCCCAAAGTGCCTTCCATGATCTACGTCAAACCCCACCTCTACGCCATCAGCGGCGGCATTCTAACCTGCATCAAAGGCGACACCGGTGAATTGCTTTATCAGGAACGCATCGGCGGAAATTACTCAGCCTCGCCGGTGAGTGCCGATGGTCTGCTCTACATCATCGCCGACGACGGCGTCACCACCGTCCTTAGCGCAGGCCCCCAGTTCAAAGTCCTCGCCACCAATCCCATAGGAGAAAAAGTACAAGCCTCCATAGCCATCTCCAACAAGCGGCTGTTCATCCGCTCCGCCACTCAACTATATTGCATCGGGTCCGAATAATTCCAACGGTCTTGAACATACAGCAACGCGAACATTTCGCGCTTCATCCATTATGATTGGCTGCAAAGCAGTCCATTGATGAGCGAGCCTGTGAAAGTAACCCACCGTACGCACTAACCAAACATCCGCATCCCTATGGCGGCAGGTTCTGTCACCCTCAAATTGGTGAGTGCGAGACGAAATTCTTCATTCGATTTCCTCGCCTTATCGGTGCCTTAAAATCCCAAAGGGATTTTGTCCTCCAGCCCAATGGTTGCCCGACGGGGCAACCTTGGGTCACATTGGCTCTGGTCAGACAACCGCAACGCGGTTGCGCCTAGCAGAACAGGCACAACCACGTTGTGGTTGGGGATGCAACCCCCATCGACACCCAACGT
>JANYDC010000084.1 GCA_025359965.1 Pedosphaera sp. | reverse complement strand
CGACATGAAACGCGAAGCCCGGAACGGCAAAGCGCGGGCTCAAACCGGACAACCCGATAATCGGGTGAGAGCCACTCCGGGTTTCCAAGGTGTGTTCAGGATAGCCCGTTTTTAAAACATACCGTTTTTGGAAGTGCCCATTTGAAGAAAATCCACGATGAAAACGGCTAGATTAGCGGCAAATAAAATTCGAAAGATCAAGAGGCTCACACAAACATTTGTCAGAAGTGTAACTGCTATCTTCGTTTGCATATTCTTAATCTCCTTGCCTGTTAAAGTTCAAGCTCAATTTAGCTACACGAACGACAACGGGGCCCTCACCATTACTAGATACCTCGGGAGCAGCGCCAACGTAACAATACCAAGCACGATCCATTCATTGCCTGTTACGGCAATAGCCGAACGGGCCTTCTATAATAATAAACTGACTAGCATCACGATCCCTAACAACGTGACCAGCATAGGGAGAGCGGCTTTCGGTTCCTGCGCCGGTTTGACTGGTATTAACCTCCCGAACAGCATGACTAACCTCGGACCCGCTGCTTTTGCTGGATGCACCCTCCTGACGAACGTAACAATCCCCGACAGGGTAAGCCGGATTGAGTCAGCCGTATTTAGTGACTGCACGGCTCTGACGAGCGTGATAATTCCCGAGGGTGTGACCAACATCGGGAATCAGGCATTCTACGGCTGCACGAGTTTGATCTTTATCAACCTCAGCCAGAGCTTGAACACCATTGGTGAATCTGCTTTTGCGGGCTGCACGAGCCTGGCGGATATCGCGATTCCAAAAGGTGTAACCAACATCGGAAATTATGCATTTTCGCGGTGCAACGGAATCATTAGCGTTACGATTCCTGACAGTGTGACCAGCATTGGAGAACAGGCGTTTTGGAGCGCAAGGCTTGACAGCATTTTGGTGGGTGAGCTAAATCCAGCATTTGGCAGCGTGGAAGGGGTGTTGTTTAACAAAAACAAAAATATACTCCTTGCGTACCCTCCTGGAAGGATTGGGACCACTTACGAGGTGCCAAAGGGCGCGACCAACATTGGGAAGAATGCATTCGCTGGGTGCGTTGTCCTAGAGGAGGTCAAAATCGCAAATAGCGTAATCAGTATTAGTGCTGCCGCATTTTCTTATTGCATCGGTTTGACAAGCATTGTCGTGTCTGAGAACGTGGTTAGCGTTGGGAACTCTGCATTCTCCAACTGTGAGGGGCTAACGAACGTAGTTATCCCCGAGAGTGTGTTAAGTATTGGCGACTCCGCATTCTACAATTGCACAAAACTGACAGGAATCTCTCTGCCTGATAAACTTGGGAGTATAGGCGATTTTACTTTCTATAATTGCATCAAACTGGAGAGCGTCATAATTGGCAAAGGTGTTACGAGCGTCGGTGATTCCGCGTTTTATAATTGCTACCGTCTGAATCAGGTTTTGCTACCGCCCAGTTTGGCCAGCATCGAAGATTCTGCCTTTTACGGATGCGGTGGCCTGACAAATATTACTATGCCCGAGAATCTGACTATTATCGGGGATTCCGCTTTCTACTATTGTCATGGACTTTCAGAAGTTGGCATGCCCGAAAACCTGTCGAGTATTGGCGACTCATCGTTCTATGGTTGCTGGAGTTTAACTTCTGCCACCATTCCGGACAGTGTAACTAACATGGGTGACGAAGTGTTCGCCAACTGCACCGGTCTGAAAAACGTTATAATTGGCAATAACGTGCCAAGCATCGGGAAGTATGCATTTTATGGATGCATTAACCTAACGAACATTATTATCCCGATCGGCGTAACCAACGTTGAAGGCTCAGCATTCCTTGTTACCGACCTTACAGCTATTTTAGCGGATGATTTGAATCCCTACTTCACCAGCATTGATGGGGTTTTGTTCGACAAAAGGCTTACGACCCTTGTGCAATTGCCGAAAGGCTATGCTTCCACCACTTACAAAATTCCTG
Organism: Pedosphaera sp.; assembly: GCA_025359965.1. Lineage (GTDB taxonomy): Bacteria > Verrucomicrobiota > Verrucomicrobiia > Limisphaerales > SXQI01 > SXQI01. Next base: position 64,196 of record JANYDC010000084.1, on the reverse strand, counting down.
AAACCGTAAATCGAATTGGGGACTCTGCGTTCTACAGTTGCTACAGATTAACAAGCATCGCTTTACCCAACAGTGTCACCAGTATCGAGGATTCTGCGTTCGCAAATTGCTACGGACTGACGCGCATATCACTCGGGACCAATTTGACCAAGATCGGAGACTATGCATTCCACTGGTGCTCAGGCTTGGCAAGCATTTCAATCCACACCGGCGCAACCAGCATCGGTAGTCATGCATTCGATTCCTGCGCGAGACTGACAGTTATTAATATACCTGGAAGCGTGACCAACATTGGGAAGCTTGCTTTCGCATATTGTACTCAACTCAAAGGCGTCTACTTTAAGGGAGATTTCCCGGACGGTAATCATTTGGATTCGTTGTATTTCGACAATGAGGCAACTGTCTATTACTCTGAGTCGGCTTTGGGTTGGGGTTCTACATTCGGCGGACGTCCAGCGGTGTTGTGGAACCCGCAGGCGGTGACAACCGATTCGTCGTTCGGGCTTAAGTTGGGGGAGTACGGATTCAATATCAGCGGCAGCAACGATATCACAGTGGTTGTAGAGGCTTGTGATGATTTGGTCCATCTGGCGTGGATTCCGATTAAAACCAATGTGCTGACGGGTGGCTCGGAATATTTTAACGATCCGCAGTGGACTCGCCACCCAAGCCGAGCTTATCGCCTCCGCTCACCTTGAAGATTGTCGCTAGTGCGCGCAGGGATACCTGAAGTTATCCAAAGTGAAATCCATCCTTGGCGCTTTGCGTCATTTTTAGAATATTGATGCAGCGCGCGCCTGCTAATGCCCGCTGCCATGCGAATATTCTCGGGCGTTCAATCCCGCTGAGCACTGCACTTGGGGAATGATTTTGTGATCGTTGCGGCCGTTGTAATGCCGAACTGAATAGAGCATGTTTCCAGCCTGAGTCGCAAAGCTCAAATCCTATGGCTCAACAATGGGCGCGAGATCCCAAGAGTAGAAGGAACCGTCACGGTCTAGAAATGTGCCTTTCAAATGGCCATCAGGTTGCACTTTGGGTGGCACTCCACCATCCTCGAATGCGGTTGCGTTGGTGAGCAGCCAGAGGTCGATGGTGGTGCTGTAGGTGGGGCCACAATCCTTGCCGCTGACCTGTCCGGTCAGAAAACGAAAGGTCAATCCGTTTGCGGTGTATGAGCGTTTGACAGGCCCGAGTAAACTTTCTTGGGAGACGCGCACGTCATCCGGGTAAGCTTCCGTGAAGTTGTTGATGACGATGGAACTCGCAGAGTCCCCTCCGTCGACGACGCTGATCATTGGGAACGATCCGCTGGCGGAGTAGGTGCAAGAACCTTCGGTATACTTCTCATCAAATGCAACGCCGCCGTCATGAAATAACGGTCCCGCGAAGAATGCGCGGAGACGCGTTCCTGCGGGGCTTGCCGTTCCGCCAGGCGAGAAACCAAAGCGCGGCGTGGCGGACGCGGTCGTCTTGCCTGACGTGCCATTCGAATACGTGGTAACCCGCGAGGCTGTGCCCTGATAGCCCCAGCAACCCACATTGTTGCGCTTGAACTCGGGTTCCTTTGCCGCACGGATGGGATTACCAGGGTCCTGCCACTTTGCGCTGGAGACAATCACCACCAGATCACTGAGCCGCTGATCCTTTTGGTCGCGACAAAAGCCGATCCATTCAATTTCGGTCCAGTCCTCCTCGGTCCATTTTCCTGCGGCGTCTTTCCATAGGGCTTGGATATTGATGTACTCCCCGTTCTTTCGGTTGTCGTAAAAGGTGTTGTGAAACATCATCGACCGGGTCTCCACCGAGGCAAAGGTCCAATGATAATAAGTGCTGGAGAGATTGGGTTGATCGCTGGAAATGTTGATCACGTCCTCGGAGCTTCCCGAAGGCAAATCAGCTGAACCATCACGCGAATTGGGCACTTCCAACATACTGTCCCAAGTGGTAAAAGAGGCTGTTTTGCTTTTGATGGGATCCTGATTCCAAAGTGTTTTGGCGAATTTGGGCCACTGGTCCTTAAAGCCACCCGGGATGCTCTTGTTCACGGCCTCCAACTGATCGCTGTACAGGATTGTTGAAGCCCAGCAGTCCTTGATGAGCGACGGTCGTAAGCTTCGGCTTAGAAATTGGAAGAAAAGGTAGGATCCATATCCATGGTCCTGATTGTCCGCGAAAACATCGAGGCTCAACCTTGGCTTGTCGCAATAAGCCTTGGCCTTGCGCTGTTCCAATTGGTTCTGCGGATAGACAAAGTCGATGGCCCATTGTGCCGTTGATTCCTGAAGCCATTTGTAACTGCCCAGATAGAAGGCTTTGACCGGATAAGCCCATTGGCAGGCGTGCATGAACTCGTGAGCCAAGGTCCCAAGCAGTTCGTCGTTTGTCTGCGTCTTATTAATTAGGAGATAAACAGGATTTTCTTTGCGTGCCCATGAAGCCGAGAAGGTCAAACCGCGGTCGGGAACTGCCACTCCTGGGCCACCCAGATTCACCAAGTAAATATCCAGGCGTCCGTCTCCGCCGTCGTAATCACCCACGTCTGCGTCAGTCAAGGGCGTCAAAATCCCCAAACCGCTGATCATTGGCCAGATGCGATTGTTTACTGCATCCGCGCAAAGCAGCGCCTGCGCCAAGCCACCTACGTCGTGCGAATTGTACCATACCTTCACATGTCCTCCCGAGACCGGCACGGATGACCAATTGGGATCGAATACCGGCCGGGCGGCCGCCTTAATAGGTGCTCCTGAAACCGGGCTTAACCAGCTACCCGAGTAGGCCGGCGGAATGAAAAAAGGAGCCAGAGCAGCGCGTGTGGTGTCGGACAGGAACGGAATTTTATCAACGATTTGTTCGAACACGTCTGATTCGGCTCCAGCAGAGTCATCCCCTCGGTAGGCGTCCGGTAATCGGGCATCCTTGAAGACGGCAAAGAACTGGTACAACGTCGCCGTCTCCACTGTGATCTCGCCACGCGATTGAGCCTGATCGATCAATTCTCTCGATGATGGAAGGATGACTCCGCTCGAATCACGCAGGCGAAAAAATCGGGCGGCCGCCGAGGGCTGAAGCGTGACAGAAAGTTGATCCCCGAGCGTCACCACGGTGTTGCTTACTCCCCGCCAGAGGGTGGGCGAGGCTAGGAAGTCAGCTTGTTCGAGGGTCCAGGAATTGTTTGTGGCACTCCAGCGCATCTTGATCTGGCTGTCCGGAAGAGCTTCAACTTTGAGTTCCCCCGCTGCTTTCACACGAACCATGCAGAGAGTGAGGAGAAGTACCCGACAAAGTGATTGGGAAAGACTTAGATGAAAACGCGAGCCACACATGCAATGCCTACGTAATTGGTGCAGTACGTGATTTGCAAGGGAAAAGCCCCGTGATGAATTAAATTCTGCGCGCCTAATTGTTTTCCCTCTTTCGGCTCGGGAGCCCACCTGCTAACGTCCGCAGCCATGCGAATACTCTCGGGCATCCAACCCTCCGGAGCACTGCACCTGGGGAATTATTTTGGGATGATGCGTCCTGCGATTGAACTTCAGGAGCAGGGCGACGCTTATTTTTTTATCGCGGATTATCATTCGATGACTTCGTTGTACGACGCGGCGCAGCGTCGTCAGAACACGATTGATGTGGCCTTGGATTTTCTGGCCTGCGGGCTGGACCCGGTGCGTTCGGTGTTCTTCCGCCAATCGGCCGTGCCTGAGGTGGTTGAGCTTTCCTGGCTTTTGACCACGGTGACGCCGATGGGATTGCTGGAGCGTTGCCACAGTTATAAGGACAAGCTCGCCCACGGTATTTCACCCAATCACGGGTTGTTCGCTTATCCGGTGCTCATGGCCGCGGATATTTTGATTTACGACGCCAATGTCGTTCCGGTCGGCCGCGATCAGAAGCAGCATGTGGAGGTGACGCGTGATGTGGCGCAGAAGTTTAACCAGACCTATGGCGAGACCTTCGTCATCCCGGAATCGCGCATCCGGGAGAGCGTGGCGGTGGTGCCCGGCACCGACGGGCAGAAGATGAGCAAGAGCTACGGCAACACCATCGAGATTTTTGGCGAGGAAAAAGCCACGCGCAAAAAAATCATGGCCTTGGTCATGGACAGCCGCACTCCGGCTGAGCCCAAGCCTGATGCGGATAAGAACATCGCGGTTCAGCTTTTAAAATTAGTGGCGCCTGCTGAAGTGGGAACAGATTTTGAAGAGCGGTTGAAGGCGGGCGGTCTGGGCTATGGCGATCTTAAGAAGGCGCTTTTCGAGCATTATTGGACTTATTTTGCGCCCGCCCGTGCCCGCCGAGCCGAGCTTGCGGCGAATCTGGACCACGTCGAAAATGTGCTGCGCGAGGGATCTGAGAGGGCTGCCTTGGTGGCCAGGGCCACGCTCAAGCGCGCCCGCCGTGCCTGCGGGATCGATTAATTTTAGCGCTCTCGCTACTGTTGGAGATTGGCCGATAGTAGATTTTTTGGACAGCAGCCCCTTAACGGGGCACTTATTTTATCCGATGCACATTTGAGGAATGATCCTCATTTGTTATGAACCTATCCAGTGTCTCATCAGCTCCAAATCCATACATGGCGGCTCGCAGCGAGCATAAGCAACGAGTCCAGGATTTCAAAGCGTTGCAAAGCGCGTTGAAAACAGGCGATCTCGCAGGCGCGCAGACTGCATTTGCCTCCTTCCAAAAAGATCTGCAAAACGCCTCCCAAACCGGAGGAAAACGTCCGCCTCTCGATCCAAACAGCCAAGCCGGGCAGGATATCCAAGCCTTGGAAACTGCTTTGAAATCAGGCGACATCGATAGTGCCCAGAAGGCTTTTGCCGCTTTTCGCTTGGATATTCAAGCTGCCAACGGAGCCCAAGGGGGTCAATCGGCAGGGCACGTACACCATCATCGGCACCCGGACAATGACGGGGACGGAGACGACAGCGGCCAAACTTCCGGGGTCGCGCCTCCAAGCCCTTCAACTAATCAGCCGACAACGTTGAGCCTGAACCAACTGGCCTAGCCTGTCTGTTCTGCACGGTCCTTCGTTATCCCGAACATCCCCGCCTTCGGGTCCTTCTTCCCTCCTTTTGCCGGTTTTCGTCTTCAAATTGCGCTTCGTCCTCTTCCCACTTCATCTCGCATTTGGTTGATCCCATTTATTGCTGTTCGGGTCTCAAAAAGGGGGATTTACGGTAGCAAGAGCACTTCAGTCCAAGCCCCAGCCTCAAAGGTGCCATGGGGCGGCACATCCAAGAGACCATCAGCCTGCGCCAAGGTTACGAGCAAATGAGAGGCTTGGGGTCCGGTCGGCCGCACTTGGCCGTCGGCCCCCAAAGCCACACGGACGTAATGGCGGCGATCTCCTTTGTTGACAATGCGCTCTTTGAGTTGGGCGCTTACCCGGCGCAGACCCAGATGGGTGGCTCCCTGCCAGCGCTGCACTGAAGGAAGAACCAATAACGAGGCCGTCACGAAGGCGGACACGGGGTTACCCGGAAGGCCGAAAAACAGAGTGCGGCCCGCGTGGCCAAAAGCAAAGGGTTTGCCTGGTTTCATGGCCACCCGCCAGGATTCCAATTGGCCGCCTGCGCTCTGGAAGGCTTCTTTGACAAAATCCAGCTCGCCCACCGAAACTCCGCCTGTGGAAACGAGGCCATCGAACTGGGGGAGAATCTCGGCAAACAGCGCGGTTAGATCCTCCAATCTGTCCCGCACCATCGGGAGAAGCGTCGTTTCTGCCCCTGCGCCTTGGAGCAGGGCGGCCAAGGCGACACGGTTACTCTCGTAAATCTGGCCCGGACCGAGGTGCTGACCCGCGTGAACTAATTCATTGCCGGTGCTTAGCAGAGCCAGACGCGGCTTACGGCGGACGGATACGGTTTCCACCCCTGCCGCCGCCATAAGGCCGAGTTGTTGCGGGGTCAGACGCTGGCCTGCCCTGGCCACTTCCGCACCAATCTTCAGGTCTTCACCGCGAAATCGGATGTTTTCCCAAGGCCGGACCCCATCGAGCACACGGACCCAATCCCCATCCGTTTCGGTGTCTTCCTGCATGACCACGGCATCCGCGCCCTGCGGCATGGGGGCGCCTGTAAAAATGCGCAGACATTCGCCCGGCTTTAGCGTGGCTCCCGCAACCTGTCCCGCTGCGGTTCGCCCGGCAATGCGCAACAAAACGGGCTGGGTGGCCGAGGCATTCCGCACATCGGTGCTGTGGACCGCATAGCCGTCCATGGCGGAATTGTCGAAGGGCGGCAGATCGCATCGCGCCAACACGGATTCAGCCGCGATGCGCCCTGAAGCTTCCATTATGGGAATATCTGCTGCCTCCAGCGGATTTACGCGGCGGAGGATTTGTTCGAGGGTTTGTTCAACGCTTAACATATGGGCGGTGCCCGATATTCTTTCGGTGTGGAAAACACCGTGCTCCGTCCGGGACTTTCGATCACGGCGAGGTTCACTGTCAATCTTGCGTTCCTGCTGTTTTTGAGGATAATGGCAACCATGAACTCCATGCTCCGCCGTATTGCATGGGCGTCGACTCTTGTGGTCACCGCCTTGCTCCTTCATCGTTCCAACGCTGCCGCACCCGGCACTGGTCCCAGTTTCAAAGGGCCTATCGGGCTTCAGCTGTACTCGCTCCGAGCAGATTTTATCAAAAACGTTCCGGCCACTCTTGATAAAGTTAAGGCCGCAGGCATCACTGAAGTTGAGCTGGCAGGGACTTACAATCTTTCTCCCGAAGTATTTCTGGGCATGCTCAAGGAGCGCAATCTGAAGGCTATCAGCGGGCATTTTTCGTATGATCGTTATCGCGACGATGCCGAGGGCGTGGCCAAGGACGCCAAGGCGCTTGGTCTGAAATTCGCCGGCGTGGCTTGGATTCCCCACAAGGATGGTTTCGATGAAGCGGAATGCCGCGATGCCATCAAAGTGTTCAACCACGCGGGTGAAGCGTTGGCCAAGCAGGGCATCAAATTTTTCTATCACGTTCACGGTTATGAGTTTGTTAAATTCGGCGATAGCGACCTGTTTGATCTGCTCGTCCGCGAAACTAAACCCGAATGGGTCTCCTACCAGATGGATGTGTTCTGGGTGGTGTTTCCGGGCAAAGATCCCGTCGCACTGCTTCAAAAATACGGCAGCCGTTGGGAGTTGATGCACGTGAAGGATATGAAGAAGGGTCTTGAAACCGGTTCCCTCGCGGGCGGCACGGATGTCAAGAATGACGTCGCTTTGGGCACGGGTCAGATGAACTGGCCCGCGATCCTCGCACAAGCCAAAAAGACGGGCATCAAGCATTACTTCATTGAGGATGAATCCCCTGACGCCGAAGCGCACATCCCTGTCAGCCTAAAGTTTCTCGAAACCCTGACCTGGTAAGGCTTGCCGCCTGGCTCCGATTCGATTTCGAACACCCGCAGCTTCAAACTGCGGGTGTTTTTCTTTGCTTACCTCCAAAGGGATATAGAAGTAAGCTAGGTATCAATCCCAAGACCTTGTGCCCAAATGCATCCACGACTCACTCTCGCGTTGATCCTCGCCCTCACCCCTCTCTCGCTGCCCGGTGAAACGGTCAAGGACCGCGCTGCCGCGGTGCGTGACGACCGCTGGAACATGGAAAAAAGCGATCGCTGGATTTATAATGATTGGCGCGGCGGTTTGGAAAAAGCAAAGAGCACGGGCAAACCCCTTTTGGTGGTGCTGCGCTGTGTCCCCTGTCTGGCCTGCATGGGCATTGATACGAGTGTGCTCACTGAGCCCGAGCTTGAACCCCTACTGCGGCAGTTTGTTTGCGTGCGCGTGATGAACGCCAATGCGCTGGATCTCTCCCTTTTTCAATTCGACTACGACCTGTCCTTTTCGACGCTCTTTTTCAACGGCGATGGGACGATCTACGGGCGTTTTGGTTCGTGGACACACCAGAAGAATTCACAGGATAAAACGATCGCAGGCTATAAGCGCACCCTTGAGGCTGTTCTGGCGGTTCATCGTGGGTATCCCGCGAACAGGGAATCTCTCAAAGGAAAACAGGGTGGCCCGATGCCGGTTAAGGATCCGTTGGAACTGCCTGATCTTGCGGGCAAGTACAAACGGGAGCTGGATTGGGAAGGCAAAGTGGTGCAAAGCTGCGTCCATTGCCATCAGATCGGCGATGGCATGCGTTCCTACTATCGCGATAAGAACCAGCCGATTCCGTCCGCATGGATCTACCCCATGCCTGAGCCTGAAACCTTGGGAATCACCCTTGCGGCTGATTACACCGCGCGCGTGCAGGCCGTTGCAGAACAATCGATCGCCAGGAAAGCAGGCTTCCAGGCGGGAGACGAATTTCTGACGTTCGGCGGTCAGTCGATTTTATCGAGCGCGGATTTTAGCTGGGTTCTGCACCAGGCCCAAAACTCAGGTTCACTAACCGCCACAGTGAAACGGGGCGCGACAGAGCGAGTCATTAACGTGGCTCTTCCAACCCGCTGGCGGGCTCAATCCGATATCTCAGGCCGCGTCGGGACTTGGGGGATGAGAGCGATGGCGTTGGGTGGAATGTTGCTTGTGGAACTTTCGCCGGAAGCACGCTCCGTGAAAGCAATTCCCAAAACGCAGATGGCACTTCTGGTCAAACACGCGGGGGAATACGGCAAGCATGCCGCCGCCAAGAAGGCTGGTTTCAAGAAGGACGACATTTTGGTCGAGCTCGATGGAAGTAGTCTTGCGGCAACAGAGAGTGATCTGATCGATCGGCTGCTCGGAAAATACAGTGCGGGTGACAAAGTCAAAGCTGTTGTTCTGCGGGACGGTGATCGCATTGAGTTATCCCTGCCCATGCAATAAGCCGTAAAGCGAAGTCAAAATCAATGGCGGCGATGTACCGATGCCCTTCCTCTTCTATCGGTGACGACGGAAGTGATGGCTGAGGCTGGCAAACTTTACTGGAGTGGGGGGCTTGGAGGGAAGGGGATGTTGCGGCGTTTGTTGTACTGCTCCTGGGCTTTCATATTCAGAATTTGCACCGCTGGATCCTGGTCCTGCTGCTGATTCTGATCCTGAGTAGCCCCGGGAATGGTTTGTGCGCCTGCGTTGAGGGAGGAGTTTTCCAAGCCTGCCCTCAGGGGTCGGGCGGGAATGGTGCGGGGCTCCTGATTAGGTTGACCGCTTTGCTGGTTGTTGCCGGGCTGATTAAAAGGTTGGGGATGCTGCCCAGCTGGCTGAGGGAAGCCAGGGGGAGGCGCCCCTGGAGCACCACCGGGAAGCCCGTTTGGCGGAAGGCCCGGGGCACCGGGCGCGCCTGGCATTGGAGCCGAGGCGGGGGGTTTTATGCCATTCGATTCAAAGGTCAGAGTCTGCTCCGTGCCGCCCATGCGGATTTTCACGGTGGCGGGGCGTTTTTCGTCAATGTGCAACACTTCAATGTTGTCTTTGCTTTGGCCTTCGCTCAGGGCGTAAAAATTGGGATCCTTCTTATTCGCCTCCTTAGTCTGGAAATAAGCTCTTTTAGGCACTTTCGGATAGCCAATCGTGGTAATGCCGGTCAGGGAAATATCCGTTTTAACGGGCGGGGGAATGGGGGGGGCGGAGAGGCTTGGGTCAGGCGGAGGAGGAGGAGGCTTCAGGCCAAAAGGATTGCGTTCGACAATTGATTGGTAACTGTCGCGCGTGCGGACGCTGGGCGCGCCGTGGCTCGTCGTCCCGCCGATCACGCCCGCTAAAGCGGCCAAACACCAAAATTTGTTGGATGGACCCAATTTCATAAGCCAAACCCCCCTTAATGAGGGCTATCATCATTCATCGGCCAATTCTACACCACGTCGAGCCGAAAGTTACGGAAAATCCGCAGCTTGGACTCATCGGCCTCTCGCAAAGCTTGGCGTATGCGTGTGAGAGCCTTTTCAGGGTCGGCCAAAGAATGCTCCCAGATACGGATGACATTCCATCCTTTGCGGCGAAGCAGGGCAGTGGTTCTTAGGTCGCGCTGCCGATTGCCACCGAGCTTCTTTTCCCAAAATTCCACATTAGAGGTAGGGGGGCGACAATGCCATCGGCACCCATGCCAAAAGCAGCCGTCGACGAAGATGAGAAGTCGTTGACCTCGGAAGATGAAATCGGGCTTGCCCAAAAGATCGGGGTGCCTGCGCCAGCCGGTGACTCCTTTAAGGCGAAAAAGACGGATTAAAGCCAGCTCCGTGGCCTTGTTGCCTTTGCTCCGAATACGCGACATGACTTCTGAGCGTTTGGAGGGTGAGAAAACGTCGGTCATGGGATTCCGTAAGCAAACTCCTACCACAAGAGGGTGCTTGGAGCAACGAATGACCGCATGCAAAATCCGGGTGCTTCTGGAATTGCCGATTTCTCGTGCTTCTGTCAACATGTCGACAAGCATGTTTGGTCGCCCTAAAAACAAAAATGGAGAGCCTGACCGGTACTACCTGTTGCCGGGTATGGGTCGGGCCAACCGTCGCAAGCATGCTTTGCTGGCAAGGTGGGCTGTAGTGGTCGGCTTGCTGACCAGCGGTGTGGTTGCGCTGGTGATGTACTACATCAGCCGCTCCAATCTGGGGTGGTAGTTAACCACGCTTTAGTCGGACGCCCGTTATCCTAACTGTCGCCAATTCTTGAATACTCCTCCGGTTGTGCCAGTCTCACTCCAGCCAACCATGAAATCTCAAGTCAAACACATCGGTTTCTTTAAGTTCAAAGTGGGGACGACTCAGGCCGAAGTCGATGAGGTGGGGCGGATTTTGGAGAGTTTGATGCGGGATATTCCGGGTATTTTGGATCTGACTTACGGCGCAAATATGAGCCCGGAGGGTTTGGATCAGGGGTACACCTTCAGTTTTGTGATGGTTTTTGAGAGTGTGGCTGCCCGCGACACTTATCTTCCCCATCCCATTCACCAAGCCGCTGTGGTCAAGGTCATCCCCAAGCTGGAATCGGTAGTGGTCTGTGATCACACTTTTTGACCCATAAATTTTGCCCGCTCATCCTATGAAACTCCTTTTTACCTGTTTAATTGCCGCGCAGACCCTTGCGACTCATGCTGCGGAGGCTCCTCCTGCACCAGGACATCCAGTGCCTATTTTCGATGGCAAAACCCTGCATGGCTGGGAGGGCACAGCCAAATGGTGGCGGGTGGAGGACGGTTGCCTGACGGGCGGGTCGTTCACGGAGACAGTGCCGGACAATGAATTTCTTGCCACCACAAGGAATTACACCAATTTCGTGGTGCGCCTGAAAATTAAACTAACCGGCACGAACGGGTTTATTAATTCGGGGTTCCAAATTCGGTCGCAGCGCGTACCCAAGTCCACGGAGATGGCGGGGTACCAATGCGATTTCGGCGAGCCCAACTGGTATGGGGCCGTCTATGACGAATCGCGCCGCAACAAGGTGATGGCCTGGTCGGATATGACGGCGCTGGACCCGGTGATCAAGCGGCAGGATTGGAATGACTACGTGATCCGTGCGGATGGAGCCCGCATCACCACTTGGATCAACGGTGTGCTGGGTACGGATTATATAGAGCCTGATGACGCCATCATCGGTTGGGGGCGGATGGGCATCCAAGTTCACGGCGGTGGCAAAGCAGTGGTGCAGGTGAAGGATATCACCATCGAGGAACTCCCTGAGGCGGCTCCCGGCAAGAAATTCGTTCCCGCTGCTAATCCCGGCAAGGCCAGCAAGGCTTCTCCTCTGACGCCCGACGAAGAAAGGGCTTCGTTCACTCTCCCTCCCGGATTCGAGATCGAGTTGGTGGAATCGGAATCCGAAGGCTTGGGCAAATTCGTGGCGGTGGATTGGGATTTGCAGGGCCGGTTGTGGACTATGACTGCGCTGGAATATCCAGTGGATGGAAATGAGAATCCGGCTGCGGCCAAGGAATTGTACGCGAGCAAGGCCAAAGACAAGGTTTTGGTGTTTGATCGTGATCCGAATTCGCCCAACGGGTATTCGACCCAGCCCCATGTCTTTGCCGAAGGCTTGGCCATTCCGCTGGGCATTCTTCCTTATAAAAACGGCGTTTATGTGCAGCACGGCACGGAGATCGTTTTTCTCAGCGACAACGATGGCGATGGGAAAGCCGACAAGCGGGATGTCATCCTGAGTGGTTTCGGAGTGCAGGATTCGCATTTGTTCCCGCACCAATTCACACGCGCGCCCGGCAATTGGCTGTGGATGGCCCAAGGCGCTTTTAACTACGGCAAAGTGCGCGATGCCAGCGGCAAAGAGATCCAGTTTGACCAGACCCGCATGTCGAGATTCCGCGCGAATGGAGCGGATTTTGAAATCACCAGCCAAGGCCCGTGTAACATTTGGGGTCTGGCCATGAATGCGGAGGGTGAGACGTGGATTCAGGAAGCCAATGATTACGGCTATCCCACCATACCGTTTCATACGTACGCCAATTATCCCGGATGTTCCGATGCGCAGATGAAGAGTTACGCGCCGGAGTTCCCCGGCACCGCGCCCGATTTTCAGATGGGCGGCACGGGTCTAAGCGGCTTGGCTTTGAGCGACAAGGGCGTCTGGCCCGAGGCTTATGCTGATGTCATGTATGTGGCCAACCCGATCACGCGCAAAATCCAAGCCATCAAAATTCACCGCGACGGTCCGCGCTACAAACTGCAAAAGCTGGGCGATTTTGTGCAATCGAGCGACGAATGGTTCCGCCCGGTGGCCATGCGGCTGGGGCCTGACGGCTGCCTGTACATTGTGGACTGGTACAACAAAATCATTTCGCACAACGAAGTGCCCCGAAACCATCCGGAGCGCGACAAAAAACGCGGACGCATCTGGCGCGTGAAGCATCAGGGCGTTGTCCCTGCGGCCATCCCGGATTTTTCCAAGCTCAGCGGAGACGAATTGGTTAACCGGTTGGGTGTCGCTCCGACCACCGCCTCCCACCTTGCGTGGCAGGCCATCACAGATCGTCAGCTTTTGACGACGGTGCCGCGGCTCAAATCCTTTGTTAGTGACACGCAATCCACCCCGGCCAAACGCATCAGCTCGCTGTGGGCTTTGGAAGGATTGAACAGTGTGGACCGAGACAGTCTAATTCCTTTATTCATAGACCCCAGCCGGAATGTGCGACGTGAGGCGGTTCGCGCTTATGCTGAGGCGCGCTTGAGCAACGTGGATGACATCGTGCGTCTGGCCGATGATGTCGACCCCGAAGTGCGCTCCGAGGTGATTCATTCCGCAGCCACCATGCTTGCGTCGTTTAAAGCCAAGTCGGCTTCAGATCCGTCCATTGGCAAGTGTGTCGCCCTGATCATCCGCATGGCCCGTCCGGCACTAGCCTCGCCGACTGCGCCCAGCACCCAGAACGGGAGTAAGATGATCAAAGTGCGCGAGGCTTATGAGCGCGAGTTTGAGCGATATGTGGCCCGCTACTTGATGGAACAACATCCTGCGGAAGTCGCGGCGTACCTTGATTCGCCAGAGGCCGCGAGTCTGCCTGTCGAAAACAGGTTAGTGGCCACGCTGGCGCTGGAACCGAAAGCCAGTGCGCGTCGTGTCGCGTTGCTCCTGCCCAAGCTGGAACGCGCGCCTGGTCAGGAAGAAATTCTGCGCCTCGCTCAATTTCCCGAGGAAGCCGGAACGGAGGACGCGCTCAAATCAGCGCTTAATAATCCTGCCACCCGCCGCGGCGTGCTGGAGGCTTTGCTGGCGGTGCGCAATCGTATTGAAGCCGAGAAGTGGTCGCCGCTGATCGTCAATGCGACGAAGAGCCTTTTCTCGGGCAGCGACGAGGAAACTGCCCTCGGATTGCGCCTTGCCTCAGGCTTCAAAGTTACCGCTTTGGAACCTCAACTGTCGGCCATGCTGCAAACCGCCCAAACACCCAAGGTGCAGATCGCCGCGTTAAAAGCGCTTGGCGAAATCGGCAGTTCGGAGGTTGCGGTGTTCTCCAAGCTCGCGCAGACCAGCACGCAGGCAGCCGTGCGCGCAGAAGCCCTCAACGCGCTCTCCGCATCCAAGTCCGACCAAGCCTTGCCTGCGCTCGTCGCACTTTGGGCTGACCTTACCGGAACGCAACGGCGCATGGCGCTGGGCAAGCTGACTCAAACCAAGGCCTCGGCCAAAGCAGTGGCCGCCAGCCTTAAGGAAGGAAAAATTGCAGTAGGCGATTTGGATGATGCCAGTACCGAACGTCTTCTTGCCCTGCTCGATGGCGAACCCGATGCAAGAGAGTTGCTCGACCAACTTCGTGCCTCTTTTAAGCCCGTTCTCCAACTAAATGGCCAGGAGGATGACTTTGCCGAAACGGGAGTGACTTTGGATGGAGCGTTCACCGTGGAAACCTGGGTTCGACTGCAACCGGGCATCGACAACCGCGACGGCATCTTTGCCGTGCCCGACCAAATCGACATCAACTTTTACGACAGCCGCCTGCGGGTTTATGGAGGCTCTTCCATTGGCGATGTCATCGTGGCCAAGAAGCCCATGAGCCCGAAATCATGGACGCACTACGCCATTACCCGCGACGCCAAAGGATCATTCAAAATCTATATGGACGGAGAGTTGAGCAGCAACGAATCGAAATCCGCCCCCCAGAAATTGGAGAATGTGCGCATCGGCTGGACTATTCCGCAGGGAGGCACGCAAGGGGCATTGAGCGAATACCGCATCTGGAATTACGAACGCAAACCCGAGGATATCCGCAACCAATTTGATCGAAGCCTGGCTGATCAGGCCAAGCCGGAAGGACTTGTGTTCTACGCACCGGGGGCCGGTCCATGGGGCAAACTCCATGGCAGCGCGCGCATCGCAGGGACCTCCGAACCTGCACCGTTGCTTACCGCAGCCGAATCCAAAGCGGTGGATCAGAAGTTTGCCCAATTCCGCACTCTGGCCAACCGTCCCGGCAATGTGGCGCATGGGCGCGAAGCCGCCGCGATTTGCCTAACCTGTCATACCATCAGCGGACAAGGAGGCAACATCGGTCCCAATCTAAGCGGTGCCGGTGCAATGGGGACAGAGGGCCTGCTGCGCAATATTATCACGCCCAATGCCGCTATGGAAGCGGGCTACCGCACCTATCGTGCGGAAATGAAGAACGGGGATATGCGTGATGGATTTTTCGTTCGTGAGGATGCCGATGTGGTCATTCTCCGCACCGCCGGAGCCGAGGACCAACGCATCTCCAAACTCGAAATCCGCAGCGCCAAATTCCTGCGCCGCTCGCTCATGCCGGAAGGTCTACTGGAAAGCATGACTCCGGAACAGGTCAGCGATCTCTTTGCCTATCTGACCTCGTTGAAATAACCTGACCAACGAGGAGGAAATCACATGGAGGCCTCCGAACCGCTGGAAACTGCACTGTTTGTGGTTTGGATTGGCCTTTCTGTGGCTCTCGCCTTCAAGGCGCGGAAACCACAGCATGTCTACTGGCCTTCAGTCTTATTGTGTGGCGTTCCACTGATTTATTCAAGCTACCTTCATGGCCCTATCGAGATGGGGGGCATTATTCACCTGTTCCTTTCGGGCCTCCATCCCTTGATTCTTTTCTACATGATCCGTCATTATAGAAAATGGAAGCTCGGGCTTAAACGAGATAACGTTGATTAGCTTCTCACCTCGTCGGAGGCGTGGATGCGCGCAGTGCGCGTTCGCCAAGCCAAGGCCAGGATTTGGGCATTTTTGGTTTTAATCCAAATGGCTTGATGGCTCGCTCCCGGATGTGGGCGATGGCTTCTTCCACTGAGTCTGTGACATAAATCAAATCCAAATCCGTAGGGCTGATGGTGCCTTCCTTGACCATGGTGCCAAGCATCTCGATTTGATGCTTCCAATATTCAACGCCCATGACTACCACTGGAAAATTTTTCAGTTTCCCGGTTTGAATCAGTGTGAGCGCCTCAAATAATTCATCAAGTGTGCCGGCCCCGCCTGGCATGACGATGAACGCGTAGGAGTATTTGATGAGGAGGGTTTTTCGCACGAAAAAATAGTGCATGGTCACCTCCCGATCGAGATAGGGATTGGGAGCCTGCTCATGGGGCAGTTTGATGTTGCAGCCAATAGAGCATCCCCCCGCTTCGCGCGCCCCACGGTTGGCAGCCTCCATAATGCCGGGACCGCCCCCGGTCATCACTGTGAAACCGAGACGAGCCACAGCGGCACCCATCTCGCGGGCCAATTCGTAATATTTGCTGCCCACTGGAGTGCGGGCCGAGCCAAACACCGTCACGCATGGACCCACGAAATGGAGAGTGCGGAACCCGCGCAAAAAATCGACCACCACTCGGAACAAAGTCATGAATTCCTCGCTGCGGGACTTTGGGCCATCCAGAAAACCCCGTTCGCGCTGCAGCACGGTAATGGATGCCGTCTCGGCTTTCATTTCTTCCTTCGAAGGTCTCTCTACGTCATTCATAGGGCTCGTTACTCTCCGTCCATCGGCTCGCCGCCGTTTGCAACGCAACCATTCTGGATGGCGAGGGATTTCTATCGGTTCGATGACAACCTGCCATAACCGGCGGCCCGGCGCAGCATCTAACCGGAAAAACCAAAAACCCCTTGGCCGCTTTATTCTCGCGACCAAAGGGGCGGGTGATCTTTATCACCTCTTCATCAATCCGTTTTCCAGCGCTTACTCGACCACGCTGATTTTGCGCGGCTTGACCGCCTCGACTTTCGGCAGCGTTACTCGAAGCAGACCCTGTTCGATGCGGGCGGTGATGCGGGCGGTGTCGATGGTTTCATCAAGCTCAAACACTCGCTTAAAATCACGCGCTGTGATTTCGCGGTAGAGCGTGCTGACTTCGGCGGAACGGGTCAGTCGTCGGCCAACCAAGGTGAGGTTGCGGCCTTCGACTGAGACTTCCAAACCGTCCTTGGCTACGCCTGGCATCTCCGCTTCGAGAACGAACTGGTCTTTGGACTCAACAACATTCACGGCGGGAGTTGTGAACTGGGCAGGGGTCGCCTGAGTGGCAGTGGGGCTGTAATTAGTGGTGCAATTCATAATGGTTCTTTCAGTGTTACTGGGTTGCGTTAGGCGTTCTAGGGTTCAGTTGAAGCTGACCTCAATTTGACGGGGTTTGGCTTCTTCCTGCTTGGGCAGGGTGACAGTGAGGACTCCATCCTTGTAGACGGCTTTGATTTGGTCGCGATCCACATTCCGATCTATGGCCAGTTGACGTTCGAAGCGTCCATGAAATCGTTCGCGTCGGGCCACGGCGGAATCCTGAGCAGGAACTTCCAGTTTGCGCTCACCGCTAATGGTCAGCACGCGATCATCGAAGGCGATATCAATGGCGTCTTTGGTTAGGCCGGGCAGTTCAGCGGTGACGTAGACGTTAGTCTTGTCCTCATGGACATCCACCGCCGGGGCGCGGAACGCACTGTTGCCTTGGTGGCGGGCCGCAGAGTAATTGGGCAGGGCGAAAAGACGGTCAATTTCCTGCGTGAATGCGTCAAATGGGTCATTGACTGTTTGGAAAGATGGCTGGCTGAATCGTACTAGTCTCATAATCTTTATTCCTCTCAACTGAGTTTGTTCAAATCGTTACGAGTGCATGGGTAGCGTAAGGCGTGCCGGGTGAGAGAGCGGGTAGGCGATGATTGATAATCAACTAGTTAGAAATGAGAAGGAAGTCGGTGAGGCACAAAAAGAGTCGTAATGACCCTATTAAATGATCGAATAATTGTGCCAAAAAGAGTCTTATTGACTCTTTTGCGGTGGAGTGCAGTACGGCCTAGCGATTTGTGTTGAGGCGAGCCAATTGCACTAAAAGCGTCTCGAGTTCGCGATAGTACTCAGCCTTGGCGAGTTGGGACTTCTTTTGGCGAAGGGATTCAATTTCAAGTTCCAAGGCGTCACGTTGCTGGCGCTGGTCGGAGGTAAGGCTTGAGAGTTCAACAGACCACTTTAAGGCGAGCTGATGGGATCGAAAGCCGACCGGCGTCAAGGCGGGATTGGTTTTGGAGGGAACGCCACGGACTCCAGTGAACGCGGAAGCGGGGGTGCCGACGGTATCGCCGTTGTCGCTGATCAACGCATGCTCGGAAAGCATCAGACCAGCTTCTTTGTAATAGGCTTCGGTAGCGCGTGAGGCGTGCAAAAACAGCTCAAGTAGGGAGGTTTGGCCATCCTGATCCAGATCGGCCTTGGGGTCCGTGAGGGCATGGGCGAGGTGTTCGCCGAGGTGCGCGTAGTTCTGTTCGGCTCCTGCGCGGGTGGCTGTGATGATCACCCGGTTGGTTCCGGCCAATTTCGCAAGGAACCCGCCACTGGCGGAGGTGGCATCCACCACAATCACTGTGCTGGTGATCCGTTTGAGGGCTTGGGCGAGTTCGCTGCTGTCCAAATCCGCACCGGGGAGGTTCAATTTTGCAGTACGCCCATCATCGGTGCCGTGGCCAAGCAAAACGATCCAAGCGGGATCAATCGAGTTTTCCGGGAGCTGGCTTAGGGCTTTAAGGAAGTCTTGGGCGGCATTGGTGGCTTCGGGTGCCAGACCGAATTTTTGCACGGTGTGACCGCCGGATTGGGCCGCGCCGCGCCAGGCTTCAACCTGGGCGGTAAAGATGGGGAGGTAAAGGGCCTCACCGGGGGCGCTGGTCAAAATCAAAACCGGAGCGGCTTGCGACCGCTCAGGCTGAAAAAAGAGGGGGATTAGAATGCAGGCGAGCACGAAAACCGACCGGCGAACGGGGCTTGAGGTTTCGTGCATACCCGTTTACTCCGCAGCTAGGACAAGCTTGTGTTGCACCGGGGTCATGGCCGCGCGGATGTTGTTGGCCAGGGGGGTGCGGACTTTTTCAGTGAGCGCGACGGTGTCCTCCATGGCGGCGTGGCCTTCTTCGCCGTGGAACAACATTTTAATTTGGCGAGTCTCGTAGTTCTGTTTGGCGGCCACGGCTTGATCCACGCGGTTGAAGGATTCTACGAACGGGTTGTTCACGAATTCCGCAGCAACGTTGACCCCGGTTTCGAGTTGTGCGCGGGTGAAAGAGTGGGATTCAGCACCCCACGTGACCTTGTAATGCTCAGCCGGCGCGTGGGTGACTTTAAGAATCAGGCGGTTGAGATCGTTCTGAAAAGGCACCAGCGTCATGCCGGAGGCCAGAGTATCGTCTTTGGCCGCATCACCCGCAGGAATACAGAAGGGATAGCGCGAGCTTTTCACTTCGAGCTGGTTGTCGGCAAAGCTGACCACTTGATGGCCGGTCGAGGCGGTGGCGGTTTTGGAGCCGAGATCAACGGTGTACGTGCCGATGTCACCCTGCACACCCAGGCCTTTCAGAAACGCATAGGCCATGACCACTTGTCCGGCCCAGCCGGGGTGGACGCCATCCTTGCCGGGCACGCAGTAGTTGGTGCCATACTTGGCTTTGGCCGCGCAATCCTGACTGATCATCGGCCAGTACACATCGGCGAAAGCGACTTTTTCCTGCTCGGCGATTTGGACATCAATATTGCGCAGTTCCAGCAGGTTCAGGTTGAGCTGTTCCTTGGTGTACGCCTCGGATTTCGTCCAAGTGGGGACTTTGCCGACGCTGCCTGCGGAGCCGAGGACCACGCGCATGCCGTGATCGCGGAAAGAGCGCACAATGGCTGTTTGAACATTCCGGTAGCGATCGCCAATGGAGGCTTCGTACGGGCGGTAGCCGTGGTCGTTCATGCCATAACAGGTGGTGGCAATGGTGGGCTTGAAACGGAGGCAATCGTTGGTCATGCGCGAGGCAAACCCGGGAGCCGTCTCGCCGCTCCAACCGTATTGGCGGGCGGTGATCTCCAGTTCCGGCAGGGCCACCGTCAGATAAGTCTCAATGATGCGGGAGTACATCTTCTGCTCAGTGATGGAATCGCCAATGATGGCGAGTCGATCCCCTTTTTGCAGGAGCAACATGGAGGTCTTGGGGGCGGGGAGGGGTTTGTAGGCGGCCAACACCTCAGCGCAGGAGGAGGTATCGAGTTGTGCGCGCAGGGCAACAGGCGAGCCGAGCAGGGCAGCAGTAAGAAAAACTTGGGCTAGCTTCATGATATACCTGCAAAAGTCGTCTCTAAGTACTGTTTTCGTCAAGAAAATGACGGATGAGATTTTGGTGGGGGTTGGTTTGGCTTAGGCATCTGATTGCCATCGGGATAGCAACCATGCCCGGGCAACGGCAAAGGGATGGTGGAACGGCCTTCCTTGGCGACTGATTCTGTCGACCGTTGATCCGATTATCGCAATTCCAGCCGTTTCATGGAAGCAATCCGTTGAACTTGGGAGGCGTTTACCTCAGTATGGAAGAGCTCCATGAGGAATTGGCTCAAACATTTTGAGATTGGGTACGACGTTGCTTACGAAAACAAGCATCCGACGTCGCTTATTTTTGCGAAATAGAAGGCATGTCCATGAAGTTTTTCACCAACCACGGCGAGCAAACCCTCTTTAAAAAGTTCTGCGGGGTATTTGAGAACAATCCGAACATTGAATGGTTCGACGCCCTTGTGGGCTACCTGCGTTCTTCGGGCTATTTCGCGCTGCGGCCGTATTTGGAGGAGGTTCCGCATATTCGACTTCTGGTTGGCATCAACGTCGATGCGATCATGTCCGACTATCACCGGCGCGGACTGTTGTTTCTGGCCGATCCCACCAAGGCTTTGGAGGAATTCCGGGCGTCGATGCGCAACGACATCCAAAGCTCGCCCTACAACCGCGAGGTAGAGACAGGCATTCTTCAATTCGTGGAGGATGTCATCTCCAAGAAAATCGAGCTAAGAGCCCATCCCACGAAACGACTGCACGCCAAGTTGTATATTTTCCGTCCCACCGGTTTTAACGAACACAAGCCTGGCGCGGTGATCACCGGCTCATCAAACCTGACTGCGGCAGGAATTGGAGTGGAAGACCAGGTCAGCAACTATGAGTTCAACGTCGTTCTGCACGATTTTGACGACGTAAAGTTTGCCACTGCCGAATTTGCAAAGCTATGGGAGGAATCAGTCGAGATTTTGCCCAAGGACCTGAAGGCCGTGCGTGACAGCACGTATTTGGCGACCTCGGTGACGCCTCATGAACTGTACTACAAACTGTTGCTGGAGTATTTCGGACAGAGTATCGACTACGATCCGAATGCCATCACGGACATGCCGGAGGGCTACAAGCGGCTGAGTTATCAGATCGACGCTGTGACTTCGGGTTTGCGCTTGCTCACCAAGCATGGGGGATTTTTCCTCGCGGACGTGGTGGGCTTGGGCAAAACGATGATTGCCACACTCATCGCGAAAAAATTCTTTTTCAACAATGGGTTTCCGGAGCACCGATCCCACACCTTGATTGTGGTGCCACCCGCGGTAAAGGACAGCTGGCAGGAAACGGCCAAAGAGCAATTCCGCCTGGATAACTGCGACATCATCACGAATGGCAGTCTGCACAAGGTGACCCGACCGGAAAAATACGACCTCGTTATTGTTGATGAAGCGCACAAGTTCCGCAACGACACCGCCGAAGCGTTCGACGATTTGCAGAGGATTTGCAAATCACCAACGCAGCGTGTTCTAAAGGACGGCTCCCGCGCCGCCAAGCGGGTTATTCTGGTCAGCGCCACTCCGCTGAACAACCGGCCCGACGACATTCGCAATCTGATTTCGTTGTTTCAGGATTTGAAGGATTCAACGTTAGACGGCGTCGCCAACTTGCAGCATTTCTTTGCGCGCTGTCAGAAGGAGTATATGGAGGCGCATCGGCTGACTGATCCCGAGGAAGCCCGCAGGCGGGTTAAGGTGATCTACGAGCGCATCCGCACCAAAGTTATCCTGCCGGTGACGGTGCGGCGCACGCGCAACGACCTGATGGAGCACGACGACTACAAGAACGATCTGGCAACCCAAGGAGTCATTTTTCCCAAGATTGAAGCACCACGCAAAATTCTCTATCCGTTGTCGCCAGGATTGGAGGATTTGTATGACCGCACCATGCTTTTACTTTCCCGCACAGACGGCAACGGACTGACCTACAATCGCTACCGTGCCATCGGTTTTTTGAAGCCGGAGAAGAAACAGAAGTATCAGGGGGCCGACCGCATCTCGACACAACTCGCGGTAATCATGCGGACGTTGTTAGTGAAACGGCTCGACAGCAGCTTCCATGCGTTCCGGCAATCGTTGTGTCGTTTCCGGGATGCCACCGGCATCATGCGAAACATGTTTGCCAAGGGAACGATTTACATCGCCCCCAACTTGAACGTCAACGAGTTCCTGATGGAGGGCCGCGAGGAGGAACTAATCGCCAAGATCGCCGAGCGCCAATCGACTGATCCCACCATCGAGATTTGTTCTCCATCGGATTTTGAACCCGGCTTCACAGATGGGTTGGAAAAGGATTGGGAGCGGTTGAATGAGCTCTATGCAGAATGGATGCGGGTTGAGGAAGATCCCAAACTCGACGAATTCCTACGCCATCTCAAAGAAGAACTGTTTGACCCTAAAATCAACCGTCAATCCAAGTTAATCGTTTTTTCCGAATCCAAGGAAACCACCGGCTATTTGCTGGGACGATTGGCACAGGCGGGCTACACGCGCACCCTCACGGTTAGCTCGGAGAACCGTGAAGAACGGATGCCGCTGGTGCGGGCAAACTTTGACGCCAATTTCAAGGAACAAGCCAACCACTACGATATTCTCATCTCCACCGAGGTCCTGGCGGAAGGGGTAAACCTGCACCGCGCCAACGTCATCGTGAATTACGACACACCGTGGAATTCGACACGCCTGATGCAGCGGGTGGGCCGGGTGAACCGGATCGGATCGGTCGCACCGCAGATTTACATCTACAATTTCTATCCCACTGCCAAGGTGGACGACGATATTGAGCTCAAGAAAAAAGCCATCATGAAACTGCAGGCCTTCCACACCGCCCTCGGTGAGGACAGCCAGATTTATTCGGAGACGGAAGAAGTGGATAACTTCGGCCTGTTCGAGCGTTCACCCGAAGAAAACGACCGCGACCAGCGTTTGTCGCTGCTGATGGAGTTGCGCCAATTCCGACAGAACAAACCGGAGGAATTTCGGCGGATCAAAGGACTGCCTCTTCGCGCCCGTGTCGGCCGTGCCCACGAGCCGCGCGCGGGCAGTACGGTGACGTTCATCCGCAGCCAGCGGCGCGACGCCTTTTATCGGGCCAGACCCGATGGCACTCTCGACGAAATTGGCCTGCTGGAAGCTGCCGATGAATTCCGCGCGCCCGACCCGTTGGAACAATCCATCCCCCTTCATGCGGAGCACCACAATCATATCAATGCCGCGCTGGGCCAATTCAAGGAATCCGTTCTGGCGGATGCCTTGCACGGCGAAAAGGTGGATGCTCTGCAAGGACCCAACGAACTGCGCGCCCTGCGTTACCTGGACGGTTTTGTGAATCTGCCGTTTATGAATGAAGAGGAACGAGCGTTAATCCACGCGGCCAAGCTGGCCATCCGCCGTGCGCGCTTCCAAAATTTGCAACGGCAGATCAACCAATTGCAGCGCTCTACCAAAACGATCAAGCTTACCCCTTCCGCGCTGGCGGACAAACTGATGCAGATTCTCCGCACCTACCCTTTGCGACAAGCGGATGACCAGCCCATAACCTCATCCGCACGGGTCTTGGATACCACTCCTGATATTATCCTGTCGGAATCGTTCGATCCCTAACCCATGAACCGCCAGGAACTCCAGACCGCTCTCCAGAAACCCTACGAACGCGCTGCGTGGCTAGGATTGCTGCGCTCCGTTTTTCCCGGGACGGAGTTATTCACCCCACTTTCACTCCCAAATACTTTCTGCCCAGATGTAACACACGTCGCTCGTATCCCTTTGAGGGATGGCAAACTGCTGGCGGTGCTTGAGGTTAAAATAGGTGAGCGGATTGATCTCGTCCGCAACCGGGTCGGCTTGCGAAAACTCGTTGTAGACTTAATAGACCAGACCATTTGTCATGGCATTTTGGCGGTATTTATTGCTCCTCAGAGCGATTTCCGGTTTACCTTTGCCGCGCGTGAATCCAGTTTTGACGAACAGGGCAATTTTACCCGGCAAGAAACTGCGGCTCGAAGATACACCTACATTCTCGGACCCAATGAATCCTGCCGTACACCTTCAGAACGCTTTGTCGGCCTCGCGGAAAAGGCAGCGCTCGGCCCCTTGTCGCTGGCTGATGTCACCGATGCCTTCTCGCTCGAAAGGCTGAATAAGGAATTCTTCACCAGCTACAAAGCGCACTATCAGAAATTCTGCGACCATTTGCTAAACAGTGATGCGCCGAGTCGAGTGTTCGGACTGAAACTCAAGGGGCTGGAAGAAAAGGCCCACAGTCTCGCGCTGAAACCTGTTCGCGACTTCGTCAAAAAGCTTTTGGGCAGGCTTGTCTTTCTCCACTTCCTGCAAAAGAAAGGATGGCTAGGCTGCCCGGCCAAAGCTGCTGATTGGAAAAACGGCGATCCCAATTTCCTCCAGCAACTTTTTGACACCGCTCCGGCCACCGACCAGCAGCGGTTTCATTCCCTCCGCCTCGTGCCGCTATTCTTCGACACGCTCAACCGCCTGCGGAAGGGCGATCTCTTTGCGATTACCGGCACGCGCGTGCCATATCTCAACGGTGGTTTGTTTGAGCGCGATTTCGCCAGCGTGGATCAGGTTGATTTCCCTGCCGAGCTGTTCCGCGAACTGCTGGAATTTTTCGGCCAATACAATTTCACTATTGATGAGAACGACCCCGACGACCACGAGATAGGCATTGATCCGGAAATGCTCGGGCACATCTTTGAAAACCTGCTGGAGGACAACAAGGACAAGGGGGCGTTTTACACCCCCAAGGCCATTGTCCAATACATGTGCCAGCAAAGCCTGATTTACTATCTTAAACAGCATCTGGGTGACCGGCCGGAAATTGACACTCTCGTCCGAAGCAAAGACGTGGGTGAACGGACCGACAAGCAAAACTGGGTTCAACATAACGCCCGAAAAATTGAGAAATTTCTCGACGAAGTCAAAATCTGCGACCCCGCCATTGGTTCAGGTGCGTTCCCCATCGGCCTGCTGCAGGAAATTTATTGGATCAAGCTCAGTCTCGATTTGACACTTGACCGCGCCAAGGCCAAACGCGACATCATCCAACATTCCATTTACGGCGTGGACCTTGATGCTGGCGCAGTCGAGATTGCCCGCCTGAGATTTTGGCTGGCACTGGTTGTCGAGGAGGACTCGCCGCGCCCACTGCCTAACCTCGACTACAAGATTATGCAGGGCAACTCCCTGCTGGAAAGTTTTGAGGGCATCGACCTCAGCAACTTGACGGGTAAGAAGCGTCAGGCGGTTCAGTTGCTTGGCACGGAACAGACTGAATTTGGTTTCAAAACCGTGTCCACTGAACTCACCGTCGAGTTTGCCGACGGCAAGCAAGCTGAGATTACCGACCTGATTAGTGGCTACTTCGATCAGGACGACCCGGAAAAGAAGAGGCAATTGCACCGTCAGATTGACGAACTCGTGCTCTGTCATATCCAATTCAATCTCGATTTGCACAAAGAAAGGGTTGAAGCGGTACTCGATAATGCCCGCAAGGAACTCAGGCGGAAGCAGATCGCCGCTCGAGGCTACGAAGCCAGCAAGAAGGAAGCTGGTCGAATCGCAGAATTTGACGCACAGCTAACAGAAGTTGATCGAAAACACGCTGCGTTAGCGGAATTACAGCAAAAACCCGAGCGGCCATTTTTCCTCTGGCATTTATTTTTTCAGGACGTTTTTGCGCGTGGAGGATTCGACATCGTGATTGCCAATCCCCCTTACGTCCGACATGAGGCCATCAAGGAACAAAAAGCCGCGTTGCAGGCTGAACCTTACGAATGTTACGACGGAATTGCAGACCTGCTCGTTTATTTTTATGAATGCTCGGTGCATAAACTGCGCCCCGGCGGAGCGCTGACATTCATTACTTCGAACAAATTCTACCGCGCCGGTTACGGGGCTAAACTGCGCGACTTTCTCGCGCGCAAACTCAGGTTACATCGGCTCATTGATTTTGGTGATGCACCCGTATTCGAGGCCATCGCTTATGCCTCGATTCTCGAAGGCACAAAAGTTGTGCCCCCTCCCGATTCGACCGCCTTAGTCTACACTTGGGAGCAGGAAATGCCGCTCCATCGCATCGAGTCGATCGTTGTCATGCGCGGGCAGGGTATCCGCCAAAGTGAACTCACGCCGGACGGCTGGAGGCTTGAATCACCTGCCGTGTTACAGCTTCTGGAAAAACTTCGCAAAGCGGGCAAGCCGCTTGGTGAATACGTTAAAGGAAGATTCTACTATGGCATTAAGACCGGCTTGAATGAAGCCTTCGTCGTTGATCGCGCCACTCGCGACCGACTTATTAGTGAGCACAAATCTTCCGCTGAAGTTTTGAAACCGTTTTTGCGCGGACGCGATGTGAAAAGGTGGAATGTCGAATCGCAAGACCTTTGGCTGATCTTTATCCCATGGCATTTCCCACTGCATTTGGCTCCGGGCGTGAGTGGGGCATCTCAAAAAGCTGAGGAGGAATTCAAGAAACAATACCCTAGTGTATTTAGGCATCTCAGTGGATTTCGGGATCAGTTGGTGGCCCGCAACCAAAGTGAAACTGGCATTCGATACGAGTGGTATGCTTTGCAGCGATGGGGGGCTGAGTATTGGGAAGAGTTTTCAAGGACAAAAATTGTTTATCCAGACATTTTCGAGCATCAAAGTTTTGCATGGGACGATATAGGACGTTTTCCTGCAAACACTTGCTATTTCATACCGGAAGCTCCGAAGTGGTTTCTTGCTTTGCTGAATTCATCAGCGGTTGAATGGTTTTATGGTCATGTTGCAAATCGAATCAGAGGCGGTTACTTGCGAGCATTTTCTGACTACATGCAGCAAATACCAATTCCCTTCGCGAACGCGTCGGAGCAGGCAGATTTGAGCGGTTTGGTTGATCACGTCCTCGAAGCCAATCGCGTTGGCAACCAGAAGGCGGTACAGAAATTGGAGCAGGAAATTGATCTGCGTATTTTCCGCATGTACTCCCTCACAGCGGAAGAGATTAAATTAGTGCAGTCCTCCCGGGCCGTAACCGATTCAACCAACGCAAAGTTGGACAACCATGGCAGGCCTGAACTCAAAGCGTTATCGCCGTATTTTACCACAGCTGCCAGAACCACTATTTACGACCGGGTGCTATCTGATCTCAAAGTGTCGTTGCCTTATTTCACTATCGCTGCGATTAGCGGTCGCGCGCGGGAGCTAGACACTGAAATAAACCTCGACTCGTTGGCCGTGTATCTCACTGAGGCGACCGCCAATGGGATAGTTCACGACGCCGGCCGGGGCTGGTATTCCCGCTTGAGTGAGCGTGTACCGTTGGATGCCAAACCTGTCGCCAAGCTCATGCGTGCCGTTGAGAAAGCATTTCCGCTTTTGGAGTTTACCCTTTGGTCCACCGCCCAAATCAATCCGTGGATGCACCACCTGCTGGCTCAACCTGTTGCCTTCCTCAACGCTGACCCCGATGCCCTTGAATCGGTCGGCGATACTCTCCGATCGCAGGGTTGGGAGGTGGCCGTAAACCCTGCCCCCAGCGCGGGCCCAAAAGCCGTCCGGCCCAGTGAGAAAATGGTCGTGCTTCGCCCCACACTGACCAAACAACCCCCCAGCGACGGCAGGCAGGACGCAATTGAGAAAATGCTGGTGGATTTGGTGGCGGAATCGCAGCGGCTCGCGCTCATGGATCAATCTGAAGCGGAGAGAGTTGTTCGAGAAATTCTGTCCCGTTATCTTGTGCAAATGGCTGAGCTGCAAAGCTATGCGAAATTCAGAAAGCTCAAAAATTCGGTTTTTAAATAAGTCATTTAATAATTAACTATCTCCGCTGAAACGGTTTCAGAGGAATTAGTTAATTAGTTTAAACCCATCAACGGAGCGAGCATTAACCTGCATGTTTTCTTCAGAACACTACACCGCTCAGGCACTGGATAAGCAGGCCAGAGTACTGGGCTGCAACCAAGATATCTTGGAGCGCACTCTCTACGCTCTCACGCTTTTGGGGCATTTGACGGAAAGCGGATTGCCTTTTATTTTTAAGGGCGGCACGAGCCTACTCCTCCATCTGCCGCAGGTTCGGCGGCTTTCAATTGACGTGGACATTATTTGCGGTGAAAGCCGATCAGCAGTGGATGAGGTGGTGACGCAGATTGGTCAAAAAAAGCCGTTCACGCGTGTTGTTGAAGACGACCGTCGACACCGTGATCTACCCCAACGGCGTCATTTTAAATTTTACTATCGCTCGGCAATCGGAAGTCAGCCTGAATTGCCAATTCTGCTGGACGTAGTGGAAGAATATCGCATCAAGTACGCCATTACCTCCCTTCCGATCCAAACTTCGTTCCTAAAAGCGGAGCGAGAAATCATGGTCATACTGCCCACTTTGGAAAGCCTGTTGGGTGACAAACTAACGGCCTTTGCACCGACGACGGTCGGCGTTCCTCTTCGAAAGTTGGACGGGACGCCAGGCGACGTGATGCAAGTTGCTAAACAGTTGTTCGATATCGGCGTGCTGTTCGAGGCGGCTACCAATTTTAACGAGGTCGCCACCACTTATGATGCCGTCCAGAAGCTGGAGTCGGAGTATCGTTCCGGCAGACCGACACGAGATGCCTCCCTCAACGATACTTTGCAAGCCTGCTTAGCTTTAACCGTCTCTAAAAAACGCGACTTGAACGCCTATCCGGACGCGCCATTACTGCTGGATGGATTCCAACGGCTGAGTGGACATTTGACGTGGCCGGGCTTTATGTCCAGTCGTGAACCCATGCGTACCATCGCGTCAAGGGCAGCGGTTCTGGTAGCGCACTTACAGATCGGAGTGCCCTTTGATTTTACGGGAGATCGTTACAAACGTAGTCCGCAGCAAGACGTCGCGTTAAAGGCCGCCACGCTAGAGGGCACTCCTCTTCATTGGATTGACGGGGTGAGAGCGGTGAATCCTGAAGCCTATTATTATTGGCATCGTGCCATTCTGTTGGGCCAAACAAAACCCGCATGATGTTCGAGTGGCTCGGATGCATCGGTTGCATAATGGGTGAAAGAATCGTCGTCTGGTAACGACGTTGGGGCCATCACTGATTGGTTGATCTTGCTTGCAGTCTGGCGAGGGGAGGCCTTACTAGGAGGCTTCACTCTGGTGTTTTCAGGGCCGATAGGGCTACGAGGTGGTTTCAGTTTGATTATGTGTATGCGAAGAATGCTTGGTGTGCTGGTGCTGGCATCGTTTGGGGCGGTGGGTGCTGTGCGTGCCCAAATTAATCTGCCGGCCTCGCGGCTGGTTTCGTTGGACGATTGTATCGCTTCGGCTCTTGAGAAAAATTTTGAGATTCGGATGGAGAAATCCAACACACGGATTGCTGCTTACGAATTATCAGGCGCTTACGGGTCGTACGAGCCGGTCTTCGGGATAGGGATCGGCCGCTCGTATGTGGATCAACCAGCCACTTTTGATCCCAAGAAACCCGGCATCGATAATCCTTACGAGCTGACCCACGACAAGGCTGATGTCACTATTAGCGGGCTCTTGCCCACTGGGCTCAAATATCAGTTGGGTGGAACAGCCAATCTGCTGGATGCACAGACTGATTTCAACCTGATCCCGGACACCGGCAAGCTGTATCCGGGCGGGATTCGATCAACCAACCAGTATTATTCCACGGCGGGTATTTCGCTGAGGCAGCCCCTTTTGAAGGATTTTTGGATCGACTCGCAGCGGCAAGTGATCGCGGTGAGCAAACAGAACCTGAAAATCTCCGAATTGGCGCTGCGCTGGAAGATCATGAACACCGTCTCCAAAGTGGAGACTACGTATTACGAATGGGTCTACGCGCAGGAACAAACTCTTGTGCAGGAGAAAGCTTTGGAATTGGCCAAGTCCCTCCTGAAGTCCACGCAGCAGGCCGTGACCAATGGTTTGCTTCCGGCTCTGGACGAGAAGCAGATTGAGTCGGAGGTGGAATCGGCCACAGCTAAACTTTATTCGGCGCAACAGATTCGCGTGTCCCAACTTTCCGCCTTAAGGAATCTGATCACCGACAATTACCACGATGAAGCAGACCAGGATCTGACTCCTGCCACCCCGCTCTCCAAGGTGCCCACTTTGGTGAACCGCAATGAGAGTTGGATTAAGGCCATGGATCGGCGGCCTGATTTGATACAGGCAAGGACTGACCTTGAGAGGCAGAAGATTCTAATCCGGTATCGTAAGAACCAGTTGTATCCCAATTTGGATTTGGTGGGCAGTTATGGCGTCCAAGGGTGGAACAGCACTTTTGGGGGCACTTTGGATGATTTGCGGGATCGAAGTAACCCGAACTATGCGTATGGAGTCGTGCTAAGCATTCCCATGGGCGGCAATCAATCAGCTAGGAATCAACTTCGCGCGACGAAAGAGGTCAGGGAACAGGCGTTGATTGGCATGGAGAAACTGGCGCAGGATATTCTGGCGGAGGTGGACGTTGCTTGGATGCGGGTGGATTCCGCGCAGAAACAGGCCAAAGCCACTCGTCGGGCCCGTGAACTTGCTGAAGAGGCGTGGCACGCGGCTGAGAGCAAATTGGAGTATGGCAAGATCACCATTCTGGATCTTCTCCAACTCCAGGAACGCCTGACCACTCAGCAAACGGCTGAGGCGCGCGCTCTGACGGATTACAATCAGGCCTTGGCCAAACTCTCGCTTAGCGAAGGTACTTTGCTGGAGCGGCACGGCTTGGATATCAAGATCAAATAGGCGCCGTGCGTGGTTCGGTTTGAAAGTTTAGGAGCGCTGAACCTTTGCACGCCAAACAAATTAACGAAGGCATTCCGGCGGAGCGCGGGTCTGCGACCCGCAGCGGCTTCGCCATTCAGGACATATTCGGATAGGATAAAGCCTTTGTTGTTTCAAACATTGCTGCGGCTCACAGAGCCGCGCTCCGTTGCAGAAACTGAAATGCACCCTGGGTTGACCGGAAAATATCTGCATCTATTTGCGGTGCTTCATATTTCGCGCTCGCTTGCCGATGACTTCTATGAGATTTGTCATTTGTCATGAGCCTTTCCTCTCTCGATACACACCAGAAGGCGCTTCAGATCAACCTTGATCCGAGCAAGTACGGAACCTTTGCGGAGATCGGCGCCGGCCAGGAAGTGGCGCGCTGGTTTTTCCGGGTCGGCGGTGCTGCGGGCACTATCGCCAAATCCATGTCGGCTTACGATATGGTGGTTAGTGACGCCATCTACGGACCCTCGCAGCGATACGTTTCACGTCACCGTTTGCAGACGATGCTGGACCACGAGTACGGGCTGATGGTTGAGCGTTTGAACGAGAAGCGCGGCGCCAACACCAAGTTTTTCGTTTTTGCCGACACTGTCACGGCCCGCAGTTACAAGAGCTACGACGAGTGCCACGGATGGATGGGCCTCCGCTTTCAATCCGAACCGCGCGGCGAACCTTCGGACATTATCATCCACGTGCGCATGTTGGACCGCGAGAATCTGCAGCAGCAGGAGGCGCTAGGCATCATGGGCGTGAATCTGGTGCACGGTGCGCTTTACCTTCACAGTGATATTGGTCAACTGCTGGATTCACTGCTCGATAATGTCACTCATGAGCGGGTGGAGGTTGATATGATGAAAGTGTCAGGCCCCGCGTTTGCCGGGGTGGACAACCGTCTGGTGGCCCTGCAATTGGTTGAGCGGGGGCTTTCCAATGCCGCGATGTTCACAGCGGATGGCGAGGTGGTGCAGGCCGCAGAGTTGCTTTACAAAAAGAACATCCTCGTCGAACGGGGCAGTTTTCGTCCGGTCACGAACTCAACTCTGGACATGCTCGAATGCGCGCAGGCGATGTTCATCCAGGAGCCCACGGTCAAGCCGGCCAATGTGGTGGTGCTCCTTGAAATGACCATGAAGAACCTGACCACCGAGGGCGGCATCGATCGGAAGGACTTTTTGGATCGAGTCGATATTTTGGGTGCGCTGGGCAAGACCGTGCTGATTTCCAATTACGGCGAGTATTATCGGTTGGCGGCCTATCTGTTCCGGTACACCAAGGAAATGATCGGCCTGGTCATGGGTGTGCCCAGTCTGCGCGATGTCTTCGACGAGAAATATTACACCGACCTTGAGGGCGGCATTGTCGAGTCTTTCGGCCGTCTGTTTAAGAATAATCTGAAAATTTACGCCTATCCCCAGCGGGATGCGGTAAGCGGTTCCATCATCACAGCCGGCAATTTGCGTGTCGAACCGCAGTTGCGCCATTTGCACCTCTACCTGATGGAGAATCTGTTCATCCAACAGATCCATGATTACAACCCGGCGGCCCTGCCGGTTTACTCACGGGATGTGCTGGCCAAAATCAAGGCCGGTGATTCGAAGTGGGAGGAGATGGTGCCACCTCAAGTGGCTGCGATCATCAAACAGCGCAAACTTTTGGGGTATCAATAGAGGTTGGTCTGGCCAAAATCGAATTCGCCTATCGCGCCCAGTCTACTGTCACTGTTTGGAGGGCGCCGAAACGGTTTTTGTAGAAAAGTTGTTTGTTCTTACAGCCAAACTCATGCACGAGTTTGGTGATCTTCACGTCGTAGCAGCAATATTGGGCAATATCCATCATGTTGCCCTCGCGAAACCATTTTATGGCCTGAAGACCTTCCGCCGTTTTTTCCACACCAAGCGTGCTGGTGGCGATGGCATCCAGTGACAGCCGGTGGTTGACTATCTTTTGCAGATCAACCATGAGATCCAGCGTGGGAATCTGGCCCAAATCAAGTATTGTGTAAGCGTGCAGAACCTCGTAGTCAAAACGCTGGTTGTTGAACCCGATCACCAAATCCGCCCGCATTAATTCCTGGATTAACCCTTCCACCTTCGATTCGGGGTAGATTTTGTATTCGTCACGGGCGGTGGAGTAAGTCACTCCGAGACTCATTTTCATGTCGCGAATATTGCCCCATCCGCCGACTTCATCGGCTGACTTCTGAGTTTCGAGATCGAAATAAACAATGTTTTTCATCGGGCCACAGGATGGACTGGTTAACGGCGCTCATTTTGTTGAGTTGAAGGCCGTTTGTCCATACCTCTTGGCAATCATGAGCGAAAGCGATTGCCAGCGAGAAAAAATCAACTGAGCGACGGGAGCGGACTTGTTGTAGGATAGGCTGTCCGTTTGGAATAAGAACTGGAGCAATGACTTCTGGTCATTCCTTCGCGACACTGGTCCCTGTTTGCACATCGCACTGAACTATGATTTGGACCCCTTTAAACCTTACGGTGCGTGTCGGGTGTCATCTGGTTTACGAAACCCCGGTGCCCACGCCGGTATTGTTTGTCCTAAAGCCCCGATTGGAGGGGCGGGTATTGGTGATGCAGGAGAAGCTTTCCTTTGGCATTGGGCTCCCTTCCTACGAGTTTCAGGATTCACACGGAAATATCACCTACCGTTCGATGCTGATGCCAGGGCGCAACGAAGTCCGGCATGATGCGCTGGTGGCCGTATCCTCTCTGCCTGAGACTAGGGAGGTGATCGGCCCCATCTTGCCTGTGGGGCAGTTGCCTTGCGATTTACTGCGTTACACTTTGCCGAGCCGGTATTGCGATTCAGACAAGCTCATGAATTTTGCGTGGAATCAGTTCGGCCAGATTCAGCA
Organism: Pedosphaera sp.; assembly: GCA_025359965.1. Taxonomy (GTDB): domain Bacteria; phylum Verrucomicrobiota; class Verrucomicrobiia; order Limisphaerales; family SXQI01; genus SXQI01. The sequence continues at coordinate 30,551 of JANYDC010000084.1, read as the reverse complement.
CGGGCTCACGCGTGTCCAAGCCATCTGCGACTGGGTTCACAACAACATCGAGTATCGGTTTGGCTCGGGCCGTCCGGATCTTTCAGCCTCAGAAGTCATTAGTCGGCGTTATGGGGTCTGCCGCGATTTTGCCCATGCAGCCATTTCCTTGTGTCGCGCCTTCAATTTGCCAGCTCGCTACGTCACAGGTCACCTGCCGGATATAGGATTCACTGATCCGGGTACGGCCATGGATTTTCATGCCTATTGCGAGGTTTATCTGGGGCAGGAGTGGCTCACCTTTGATCCTCGTTTCAACGTGCAGCGCATCGGCCGTGTGAAAGTCGCCCATGGATCGGATGCTGTGGATGGGGCATTCGCGACCATCTACGGGGAGGCCAAGCTAACCTATTTCAACGTCTGGGCTTATCAGGTGAACCCGTTGCAGGTTTCGGTGGGTGATCCCATCGATTTGTCCAAACGGCTCGATGGCACCGTGAGTATCTACCTTAATTAGGAGCCGGACGCGGCCACGGTGCTTAAGCGGCGTCTTTGGCAGCGGCTATACGCTTCTGCCGTTCCCAGTATTTGGAAATCCAGATGCAGATTTCCATTAGCACTTGCACAGGCAAAACCATGAATATAGTGCTCAGGGCGTCGGGCGTGATAAACGAACAGATTACCAGATTGGCTACGAAGAAATAACTCCGTCCCTTAATCATCCATTCATGAGGAATGATGCCTAAACGCACGAGGGTAAGGATGATCACGGGAATCTCGAAGCTCAACCCCATGCCCAGCATGAACAGGAGCACGAAGGAAAAATATTCCTCAGCGCGCCAAATGTTGGTGGCGAGGCCCAGCCACGTGTTGACTTGCTCGATCCCTTGAAGGCAGATGTTTAGAACGAAGAAATAGCACAACGCGACGCCGCCAAGGAAAAGCCCTCCCCCAATGGCCAAGGCCCAGAGGAAGTATTTACGCTCGGTTGGCTTGAGGGCTGGGAATACGAAACTGCCGATGAAATAGCCGACGAAGGGAAGTGCCAGACCGACCCCACCATAGAGGGCGACCTTCATGTAAATGACGAATCCGCCCATGGGCCCGAACGGATTGAGTTCAACCTTTAGGCCGGAATGAACCAATGGATGCTCAAGAATACGTACCAAATACGGGGCGATCACCAGACAGGTGGTCATGCCGATGACGATTGCTGCCACCGTTTTGATTAGAACCCAGCGAAGGTCCTCCAAATGTTCCAGAAAAGATTTAACGGGACCACCATCCTCTTCTTCAGGGGGGATGGAAGAATCATCTGAAACGTGAGCATGCGGTGCTACGTAAGGAGTAGCCTCCGCTTCGGGGGAAGCGGAGGGAGGTAAAGATTCATCAGCCATGCCAGAGCAAATCCCCGACTCAAATTATCAGGCCTTAGGAGCTTGTTGAGCGGGCTGAACTGGCTGGGTCTCCACCGGATGAACTTGAGCCTCAACAGCAGGAGTGATGGCTCTCTTGGGCGCGGGAGCCGGAGTGCTGTCCACTTCCATGGCAGCGTGCATTTCGTCTTGCACTTCGCGCGTGGATTTCTTGAATTCTTTCAATCCCTGACCCAAACCGCGGGCGAGTTCGGGAAGTTTCTTGGCACCAAAGAGGATCAGGACGACCACGAGAATAGCGATCACCTCGGGACCGTTGAGAAATGCGAGCATGGAGTTCATAACAAATGGGTCAGTTTAACGGAGGATTTGGGCAATATTTGTGCGAGTGCTAATAACAACAGGGTAGTGACAATACCGGCAAGAACCCAGAAGCGGCACAAGTGGGACAAGGCTTGAACTTTCTCGGTGATCTCATTGAATGCATTCTTGAATTCGTGAAAAGCTGAATTCATTCCCCGATTCAGATGGTTGGTTTTGTCGCCACCAAAGAGAATACACCCTGCCAAAAGCAGGGCGATCACTTCGACACCGATTAAATAAGCCAACGTGGCGGGCATGAATGTAATATCCCTGGGTAAGCCTCAAAAAGCAAGCACACCCACCGTATTGACGTTCTTGAGCCCGCTGCTATTCGGGCTACTGCTTGGCGCGAAGGACGACGAACTCGCCGCGACGGTTCTGGGACCAAGCGGCTTCGTCATGGCCAGGGTTGGCTGGCTTATCTTCTCCGAAGCTAAGGGTGGTCACGCGGTCGGCGGTGACACCGAGAGTTAGGAGGTATTCACGGACAGCGAGTGCGCGGCGTTCGCCGAGCGCGCGATTGTATTCTTCAGTGCCGCGTTCGTCGCAGCTTCCTTCAATTCGCAGAATCGCTTTAGGCTGATTCTTCAAGAATGCGGCGACGCTTTCGACTTTGGCATGCTCGGAGGATCGGACAGTGGACTTATCGTAATCAAAATAGACGGATTGGGAGGACAGAGTGAGGCGATCCTCGTTCATGTCTTCGGGACGAGCGTTGAGACCAGTGCCAAGCTTGTCCAAGTTGTTGCCGGAATCTTGAGAGCCTGGAGGCAATGCACTGGTGCGAGTGCCAGAATCGTTCGCGGCGGGATTGCCGGGATTGATCGGGCGAGTGCTGCCCGGAAGGGGGCCAGACATATTATTAGGCCCGCCGCTGGTCGGAGAGGAGGATCCCGGTATGTTGGTCACATTCTTCGGGGTCTTTTTGCAACCCATGCCGCTAGTGGCAACGGCCACTGCAACTAGGATAACGGGAAGGAAATTGGAGAGCTTCATCTATTGTAAGTGGTTGTCTGGAAATTACTTGGCCCAACTTGGCTGAGAGCAATTCCCCAAATTTATGGCAATATCTTTCACTCGCTTGCTCGGAACGTCAAGTAAAGAGAGAATTCGTTTGTTACGCGCACGTTTCGTGAAAATGACGGTTCTCGAGTTGGGTGCCCAGGACGGATCCTCCCCAGCCACAAGAACTTCAGCCGTTCCGCCCTTACTTGGCACCGTGCAAATACTGAAGCCGCCCATTTGTGAGGTAAATACAATGGTTTTGCCGTCGGGAGACCAATCCGGCTCGGTGGGGTTCAAAGTGCCATCGGTGCGGAGTCGGGTCATTGTTCCACCGCCTGAAGGTACGGTGTAAAGGGCTCTCCTCTCATTGACCCGTCCGACAAAGCAAATAGTGGACCCGTCGGGCGACCAGCAGGGCGAGGATTCGTCCTCACGGGTTTTGGTCAATTGCAGCAGGTTGCTGCCATCAATGTCGGAGACATAAAGATCAGGACTGCCGCCTTTGGAGAGTATCATGGCCACACGACGGCCATCCGGTGAGACCGAGGCGCTGCTGTTCAGGCCGGGGTAACGAGCCACAGCGCGTCGTTCTCCACTGGAAAGGTCGTGGGAGTAGATATCGGGGTATCCGCTGCGATAGGACGTGTAGAGGACCATGCGGCGACCGGGCACCCATGTTGGAGCGGCGCAAATGGTGTTATCCTTGGTCAGGGCGACGGGGTTGAAACCGTCATAATCCGCGACGAAAATCTCGCTGTGCGCGCCGCTTTCACCCTTGTAGGCGATCTTGGTTCGTGCAATGCCGGGGGTTTTATGAATGGCCATCACCACGTCATCCGCCAAGGCATGGGCCTGGGTGCGCGGCGACCCGCCGCTGTACTGTTTGCCCAGGAGGGATGCCTTGCTGATTCGGTCGGTCAGCCGTGCCTCCACGTCGCTGTTGTTTTTACCGTTCAGGTTATACTGGGCGGTCTCGGCACTCACGAGGCGGAAACCGGCGACTTCGAGGTCGAACCTCAACGTTTTGTCCACTTCCCCGGTGTACCCAGCCACACTGATTGGCACCAAACGTGAAGGATCAGCGGTGGCGTTGATATCGCCGAGATCCTCCGCCCGCGTCAGCGAGGTTGCCGTAATGAGCATCCCCAGCATTCCCCATTTCAACCATGTTCTGCGTGTTTTCATCCGATTTGCCGCTTGGACCTCAAGTTGTATTTAATTCGAAAAGTGCGTTGGCTGTCTTTGGCCCCTTCAGGGAAGGACGGAACCCGTCTCACCCGGTTGAGCGCGTCTTGAACGCTCCTATTCAAAGATGAAGAGCCTGACTTCGTCAAAATCGAACTGGAAAGAACGGTTCCATCGCTGGACAGGGTCAATTGCACCTCAACAGTCGAAGAATCGTCCTCCAGTTCCGAGGGGGGATGCCAAGCCTGCTCGTAAATGCTGCGAATCGTTTGACCATAGTTGGCGTAGGCCTCTCCTCCGGGGCCCGGCATTTCGATTTTGGTGGATTGCGACAACCCTCCTTTGATGCCTTGGAGCGCGTCGGCAAAGGCCGCCTTTTTTGCTTCAGCATTCTGTCGGGCTTTGTCATTGGCTGCTGCGATGGCGCGCTCATGCTCTCTTTTCGCTTTCGCATCGGCCAGTGCTTTTTCCTTGGCCAAGGTTGCGGCCATTTCGTTGGGCTTGGATTTTTGTGGGGTTAGTTCGACATCGATGACCGGCTTTTGTCTGGGCTTGTCGGGCTTGGCGATGGGCTGGGATTTTGTGTCCTTTGAAACGGTGTCCTTGTGCTTTTTGACTGGAGCAGGCTTGGTGGGAGCTTCGGGATCAATTTTAAGCTGTGGCTTGGGATCGTCGACCTGCGGTTTGGATGTCGGCTTTTTCGGTTTCACTTTCTCAATTTTTTCCACTTGCTCCACGATCTTTGGGGCGGGGGGCTCCGGCTCAGGTGCTTTTGCAGGTGGCGTTGGTTCAACCTGTTTGATGGCTACCGGTTCCACAGGGGTCGGAGCGGGAGTGGGCTCTTGATTGGCAGGAGCGGATTGGGCTGGGGATTCGGCGACTTCGGGATTGCCCCCGCCGCCGCTGAGGAGTTCCTCAATGGTGCGGCTCGGCATCATCTGAAGGAGTGGCAGGGCTTCCTCCGGTCGCTTTTGTTTGGAGACAAACGCGGCGCCAAAGAGGACCACCGCCACCACGGCGATGTGGCCGAGGGCGCTTCCTATAAGGCATTTGGTCTGAGAACGGCTCACAAAAGCAATCTTAGCGTCGGTCCTTTTTGGTGGCAAAACTGATTCGGGAGATGCCGTTTTTCTCGCAACGATCCAGCAGTGAGGTCACCGTCCCAAAAGGCTCCGAAGTATCCACACGAATATACACCACCATTTTTGGATTGATGCGATTGGCTTGCACCAAGGCGGCTTCGATCTCGTTCAGGGTCATTTTCTGGCCGCCCATGACAAAGAAATTGTCCTTTGAGACCTCAACGGTCTTTATGTCATCCTTGGTGGGCTTGGAGGGGGAGTCGACGCCCCCGGCTGGAAGAGTCAAGTGCAGGCTCTGCTCCAGCATCGGGGTGGTGATGACGAAAATGATCAGGAGCACGAAAGCCAGGTCCAGCAGCGGGGTGATGTTGATCTCATTCAACGTCACTAAATTGTGTTTTTGGGAAAAGCGTCTCATGGCGGTGAGTGCGCGAGCTATGGGCCGTTGGCCGGGAGGCTGCCGTTGGAGAAGATTAAGATTATTTTGAACGTCACGGCGATGGCGATGACCAGCAGTATGAGTTGATTGCGCGTGATGGGACGGCGGGGCGCGCGAAGTTTTGGGGCGATTTTTTTACTCCACCAGGAGCGTCTCAACCCATGGCCGCACTCCGTGCAACGAGGGCTGGTCCTTTGGTTGATGTGACCGCATTCCTTGCACTTTAGAAACAGGTGGGCTCCGCATTGAAAACACAGCACCGCATTGTGGCTGTTGACGTGGCTGCATTTGATGCATGAGAATTGCCGGTGGCTTGTGCCACCGACTTCTTTGCTCGTGCGGTCCTCGTCTTCGGACATGCGGCTAGGAGGGGTTGTCGTCATTCTCCCCCAGGTATTCGATCTCCATCCGGGACACTAGATCCTGAGCGAAATTATCGAGTTCGACCGTGAGAACGCGCAGGTTATGGACCAGCCAGTTATAGCCGAACATGGAGGGAATGGCGACTAGAAGCCCCGCCACCGTGGTGACCAGGGCGGCCGCCACGCCGGGGGCCATGGTGGCAAGATCAGCCCGTCCCTGCATAGCCACGTAACTAAAAGTACTCATGACACCCCAAACCGTGCCGAGCAAGCCTAGAAACGGCGCTCCACTGACGGCAATGGCCAGAAGAATCAAGCCGGATTCCAGCTTGAGGGATTCTTGTGCGACGGCACGTTCGAGTGCTCGTTTGACATGTTCCATGGAATTAAGAGTAAGGCGTCCAGGGGTGCGTTTCTGGCTGGCCTTCAGCCTACCCTGAATCTCTATGCAGCCCGCTTGATAAACTGCGAAATTCGGGCAGCCGTCCACTTGAATGCGGCGTTCGAACATGCTCAGCACGGCGGTCTGATTGCGGAATTCATCCTCGAAGAGCCGGTTGAGTTTTTTGGCTTTTCGCATCTGCATGGCTTTTGAGGCCATGACCGACCAGGCGAAAATGCTGAAGAATACAAGAATTGCTATGATGACCTTTGCCTCGGGAGTAGCCACTCTCAGGACGTAGGTAAGTTCCATCTCCGAGCTGGCTAACATCATCTGGGGCACGATCATTGGTTGTGTGATAATCCTCGACAACGATGTACTCTCGCGTGCGTCTCAGGTCAAAAACATTCGCGAAAAACCGTGTTAGGACGCTGTTTTTCTCTGCTTTGTGACTTAATTGAGGGAAAGGTCATGGCGGGGCCAGAACTCAACACTTGAAAAATCCCACCGGAGCGCGCCCAATTGGGATATGCGGACAGCATTCAAAGAATGGGCGGTGGTGGCGGATGCTCTGGGGCATGCCCGACAGATTGTGATTCTGCGCAAGGGTGGAATCAGCGAGGGGAGTGGCGGCTTTCAAGTAGATCATCCTGAATTCCTTCTGTTCCCCACGCTTTACCATCAGCAGCGTGAGTCTGTCATCCCCGAGGCCCAGTCCCGTTATGATGTTATTGCGCCGCTGTTCCCCCCCGCCGACATACTTCGGTTGGAGTTCGCCGCGCGAGTGGTCGCGTGGCGCAGGGTTGACAGTCTTGCGGCCGCTCAACGCCTCCATGGCCAGCATATTTGGAGAGATGAAGTCGTGGCCGAGAGATTTGAATGGGGACGGCAGCAAAACATCTTCGCCCTCGCGGTGCGGGTATTGCGGCTGCCCTGTTCGGTCGAATTGCCAATGCTCCCGCAATACGGCGGTTGCAAATCGTGGATTGATCTTGAAATGGAGGTTGACGTTTCAAAGGCTGAGCCGGTGATGAGTGATGAACAATTCGGCTTGCGGTTGAGCGAATTTGAACAGGCTTTGGCCTTGTGAAACGGCTGCCGCTCATATTGGCCTCCGCGTCTCCCCGCCGCCGGGAGCTTCTCAGCACGCTCGGGATTGTGCCAATCATAGTTGCCAGCGATGCGCCGGAACTTCACGATGAACACCTCACCGCGCGAGAAGTCTGCATCATCAACTCCCTGCGAAAAGGGGCGGCCGTTGCAGCCAGGCATCCGGATCATTTGATTCTATCCGCCGACACTTTGGTCTATCTTGGCACCAGGCTCTTCGCGAAGCCTGCTAATGGTGTGGAAGCTCGCCAGATGCTTCGCGATCTTTCGGGGCAAACCCATTCAGTGGTAACCGCCGTCAGTCTGATGTGCCGTTCGGCACGGTTTCAGAGGGCTTTTGCGGAAATGACTTTTGTGACCTTCCGCACTCTTAACGAGGCGCAAATCGAGGATTACCTCTCCCTAGTTCAAACCATGGACAAAGCGGGCGGGTACGCCATTCAAGAACAGGGCGAGCTGATTATTGAACGAATTGAGGGTTCTTATAGCAATGTGATGGGGTTGCCGGTGGAAGCCTTGCAGGTTGTCCTAAAGAGTGGGGACATACCCAGTTTTGAGCCTTATTAATCAACGGTTTACGGTTCCGCGTGTTTTAGTAACAACATTGTCACACTTCAAAAGCTGGTTTTGTTGAAGATTTTTGCTAAAGATATGGCGGGCATGGTCGATGGGGATTGATCGACGTTAGAAACCACAACCTGAACCCAGCAACACCGATGAAACGAGACAGAGCGAAAGCAGCGGTAAAAAGCTTTAGGGAGCTGATTGAGTGGGAGCTGTCGCGCGAAAAAATATTGGCTTCACCAGCGCCTAAAGTGCGGGTGGAAGAAGACACGTCGTTCCGTTTAGCACTTAGGAAAACCTTTAATGGCGTGGTCCAGCCTTTTGACAGTGTGCTTCAGCCCCCCCAGAGTTGGGCGCAGCCGGAAACGGCTTAGAACCTTTTTTTCCGCGAGTTGGCCAATTTCTGCGTGAATTCCGGCAGGATTCATGCAGAATGCCAACCATGAACCATATCCGTGTGATTTACTTGGCTGCTGTTCTTCTCGTTGCAGCCCTTTCCACCCACCCAGCCCACGCCGCTCACCCCTTTCTTGCCTGCGATTATAATGGCGGGAAAGTTTGCCAGGTCTCAGCAGAGGGGAAAGTTGAGTGGGAATTCCAATGCAAGAACCCTCAAGACTGCTGGCGGCTTCCCAACGGTAATTACCTCTTCTGTTTTGTGAGCGGCGCGCTCGAAGTGACGCCGGACAAGAAGACGGTCTGGGAATACAAAGCACCCGAGAAAGTCGAAGTCCATGCCTGCCAGCCATTACCCAACGGGCGCGTGATGATTGTGGAAGGTGGCACAAGCCGGATTATTGAGGTGGATCGCACTGGCAAGGTGGCCAAGGAGATCAAGCTAAACACTGCGGCGAGCGTCCAGCTTCATAATCAATTCCGCGGAACCCGAAAAACAAAAAGCGGCCATTATTTGGTCTGCTTCAAAGGTGAGGGCAAAATTGTGGAATTGGACGGCGAAGGAAAAATTTTGCATGAACTCAAAGTCCCTGGTGACCCCCATGAAGTGGTGTTGTTGCCGAACGGAAACAAGCTCATCACCTGCGGCGATGGACACAAAGTCATGGAGGTGGACCGGCATGACCAGACTGTGTGGGAGCTGAATGAAAATGACCTTCCTGGCAATCCATTGCGATTGATGGCCGGGTGCCAGCGCCTGCCCAACGGCAACACCGTGTTGTGCAACTATCTTGGGCACGGCCACATCGGTGAACAATCGCAGGTTTTGGAAGTCACTCGCGCCAAGAAAGTGGTTTGGCAGTTCAACGATCACGCCCATTTCAAAACGATCAACCAAATCCAGCTGTTGGATGTGCCCGGAAATGTGGTGAAGGGCCAAATTCTGCGCTGAACCAGGAAAAGGCCTGCACTGCTCGGATCTGCTTTTGGCTGGATTCCTCAGCTCGACGCACCTTTCCAAGTCAGCAGTCGCGTCTTGCGGAACGTCATGGTTCTGGTACCAAACAGGGAACCATGTTTTCCCTGCAAAAATTGCTCGGTAAGAAAGACAAGTTTTTTGACTTGCTGGAAGCCAGTGCGCGCGAAGCTTGCACCAGTGTGCAGGCTCTGGCCAAATTTCTGGAAAATCCTGACCGCCTCAAAACCCTCGATGAATTTATCCTGTCGCGGCGCAAGGAGAAGCGGATTACCGATGAGATTAGCGAGGCCCTTTGCACCACTTTTGTGACCGCGCTGGAGCGGGAGGATATTGAGGCACTGTCCGTGGGCCTTTACAAAATCCCCAAGACGGTGGAGAAAATAGCCGAGCGTATTTTGCTGGCACCGCACTTTATCAAGGGCATAGATCTTTCCCGGCAGGTGGTCATGCTGGACAAGGCGACCCAAACCTTGCTGGCAATGCTGCAGGGAATGAGGGCAGGCGAGGATTTGGAAAAGATCAAAGCGCATAATGATTGTTTGCAAGTCATTGAAGGCGAGGCGGATAAATTGATGCTCGAACTGCTCAGGGAGCTTTACAGCCTATCCCACAGTCCTGTGCAGGTGGTTTTTCTCAAAGACATTTTCGAGCTGCTCGAAAAAGTGGCTGACCGCTGCCGCGACACGGGCAATGTCATTTCGCATGTTGTCCTGAAAAACTCGTAATCACGCATGACCCTGATTTTGACGGTGGTGCTGGTTGCGCTGGTCTTTGAATATATCAACGGCTTCCACGACACCGCTAATTCCATCGCCACCGTGGTTTCCACCAAGGTGTTGAGCCCCCGCCAGGCCATCGTTCTGGCGGCCGTCACCAACCTCTTCGGTGCTCTGGTGGGCACAGCTGTGGCCAAAACCATCGCCTCGGGTCTGGTCGATCCCAAAATCGTCGATTCCCAGGTGCTGATGTGCGCGCTCATTGGCGCCATTATTTGGAACCTGCTCACGTGGTGGTTTGGTATTCCCTCCAGTTCGAGCCACGCTTTGATCGGTGGGCTTTGCGGAGCCACCCTGGCGGCTGCGCACGGAAATTGGTCGGCCATCATTTGGGCGCAACGAGCGACTGACCATTGGTATCACAGCAAAGGCATTCTTTGGAAAGTGATCGTGCCCATGGTGAGCTCGCCGATCTTGGGATTTGCCATTGGTTTTGCGGTCATGGTTCTGCTCTATCTGGCTTTTCTTAGGACCAAGCCCAGTTTCATTAATAAATTTTTTGGCAGCGCCCAGATCATCAGTGCTGGAGCAATGGGTGTGATGCACGGCACCAATGACGCCCAAAAAACCATGGGTATTATTGCCCTGGCCCTCGTTGCGGGGACCACTTCTGGGGCATTTGATGCGCTCCCGGCCTGGTTATCCTTCCTACATTTGCCAGCTCCTCTGCCCGGCAAGGATCTTGAGATTGCCACTTGGATTAAAGTCACCTGTGCGCTAACCATGGCGGCTGGCACTGCCGCCGGGGGCTGGCGTATCATAAAGACTCTTGGCCATAAAATGGTTAAGCTCCATCCCATCAACGGTTTTGCAGCGGAGACCAGTTCAGCAGTTGTGATTTGGATGGCCACCCATTTCGGCATCCCCGTTTCCACCACCCACGTCATTTCCTCCTCGATCATGGGTGTCGGAGCCGCCAAAAAATTCAACGCCATCAAATGGAGTGTGGTGGAACGAATGCTCTGGGCGTGGGTATTCACTCTACCGGTCAGCGGTGGCCTCGCCTTCCTGATTTTTGAGGTGATTCGCTTGGTTCAGTAATGATGACTTAGTCGCGCCGAACTCCAAACTTCGCCATTAAATCTTTGCTTTACGGCCCCTTTTCGGATCAGGATGTGGGGCAGGTCAATGAAAACGCTACTTGTTTTCAGAGTTTAATTTGAAACCAATATAACCGCTGAAGCCATACCATGGCATATTTCATCGTTCTGGAACGCAAAATCAGAGGCTTGGACACCGGCATGGACGGCAAGGGCCTTTCACTCAACATCGGAGCTCTCGATGAAGCCGCCCGTCAACTGGGAGTTCGCCCACTTTCCGAGTTTTACAGCGGCGACCCGGATGAGATGGCTGATTTTTTGGAGAGCGAAGGCGTGGAAACTGGAGAAGATGATTTGCCTCCGCTGGAAAATTTCGAAGCCCAAGAAGGTTTGGAAACGGTAAGAGCCCTCGCCGCAGATGAGGTCTCACAAGCCGAGGGAGTCGCCGAAGACCTGCGTGAATGCGATCGCATTCTCACCTCTGCCGCCGCCCACGGTGTCACATGGCACTTCGAAATCGATATTTGACCAGACGAGTATTGTAAAAGCAGCTTTTGATGGGATAAGCGCGGAAAATGCTCAACTTGAATTGTCAGGAAACCGAGAAGATTCCCGCCAAGCGCAAGCGCATTTGACACCCCAGTCTTGAGGGTTTGGAAAAAGGGGCGGCATACGATTGTTCCATCCCATCCTTAGTCCCGTGTGCCCACTATGGAGTGATGATTTTCAAGGGAATAGGGATGCTTACCTTAAACCACCTGCGATCAAAAGTGTCTCACCTGAGATCCATGCGGAATCGGATGAAGCAAGAAACACCACGGCCGTGGCGATGTCGTGAGGTTGGCCAATGCGGCCAAGCGGAGTTTGGCTTTCTATCGATTTGCGGAAATCTCCGGTGACGAAGCCGTTTGAATGGGTTCCCTCCGTCTCGACCATGCCGGGGCGGACGGCGTTGACGCGAATCTTGCGGGCTCCCAATTCTTTGGCCAATGAACCGGTGATGGCGTCCACGGCGGCCTTGGTTGCGCTGTAGACGGAACCATTCGGCGGGGCCCATGTGCTGACGATTGAGCTGAGGTTGATCACACTGGCTCCTGCGGGGTTGAAATGTTTTAACGCTTCCTGGGTGGCAAGAATGGTGCCGAGAACATTCAAATCGAATTGTTTGTGGAAGTGCTCTTCGGTGATGGTTTCCAACGGTGAGAATTCATAAATACCCGCATTGTTGACCAGCACATCAACTTGGCCATAGGCTTTTTTGGTATCGGCGAACAGTCGCTCAACCTCCGCCCTTTTGGACACGTCGGCCTGAACCGCAATGGCCTTCCCGCCTTTGGCGGTGATTTCGCTCACGACCTTTTCCGCACCTTCACGGCTTGATGCGTAGTTGACCACAACGGATGCGCCCTCCGCAGCCAAATGTTTGGCGATGGAGGCTCCTATGCCTTTGGATGACCCGGTGACGACGGCCACTTTTCCTGCGAGTTTTTGTGTGCTGCTGCTCATATTCGTATTTCAGTTCAAATTTCGATGTTTTCCCTCGGACCCATCGTGCAAATTCTCGATCTACGATGGATACCCCCTCGGTTGCATTGCACAGTCATGCTTTTCCGTGAATATGCAACCTCGGCGCAACGGACACAGGAGATTCGCCCCAATGGAATTTTTCCGCTAACATGTTTATGTGAAGCCACATATCGAGAAGCATTTCACGGCCGGTGACGCGGTGCGGGACGTGGTCATTGGCATGTCTGACGGTTTGACCGTTCCGTTCGCGCTTGCTGCAGGGCTGACCGGGGCCATCTCCCAGACTCATCTTATTTTGACGGCGGGTTTCGCTGAAATTGCGGCGGGCTCCATTGCCATGGGCCTCGGAGGTTATCTCGCCGCTCGCGGTGATGCGGAGCATTACGCCCATGAGCAGGCGAGAGAGGAAAACGAAATCGTGACCATGCCGGAGGCCGAGGCGCAGGAAGTTCGGGAGATTTTCCAGAGTTACGGCTTGTCCGCTGAGGAATGCGGCACTGTAGTCGAATCGCTCCGTCGCCGACCCAAGGATTGGGTGGCGTTCATGATGCGCTTTGAGCTTGGTCTCGAGCGCCCCGAACCCAGCCGCGCCTGGAAGAGCGCTCTGACTATTGCCATCGCCTACATCGTGGGAGGCGTGATTCCGCTTAGCGCCTATATTTTGCTGTCCAACGCCCATAGCGCGTTGCGTCTCTCCGTGGTGGTGACCTTGGTGGCACTTGCCATATTTGGGGGTATTAAAGGAAAATTTACGGGCGTGCCAGTGATTCGCAGCGCACTCCAAACTTCGATTATCGGCGGGCTCGCTGCTGCCGCTGCATTCGGAATCGCACGTTGGATTAGCTAAAGACGAGTGATTGAAGAAGGTGGCCTGTATGGGCTGATGCGGCTACCATGATCCTTTATGGCCCACGTGCTGATTATTCATGAAGTTGCTGATTACGCCGCTTGGAAGATCGTCTTCGACAACGCCGCCGCGATCCGCAAAGAGGCGGGCGAGCGCTCCTACCAAGTCTTGCGCTATGAGAACGAGCCGAACCGGATCGTTCATTTTTCGGTGTGGACTTCCATCCCTGATGCCAAGGCATTTTTTGAATCACCAAGACTGGTCCAGATCCGTAAAGAAGCTGGAGTCAAAGCACCGGAGTTCATCTACCTCGAAGAACTGGAGTCGGGTGCCTTGTGATGGTGAGTGCGCAAGACTTGACACGCGTACGTTGTAGCGTACGCTTCGATTATGATTTCGATTCCGGTCACCAAAGCGCGGGCTCAATTGTACGACTTGATTGATCAAGCTGCCGCCAGCCATGATCCCGTGTGTATCACGGGCAAGCGTGGTAACGCGGTATTGCTGTCTGAGGAGGATTGGCGAAGCATCCAAGAGACATTGCACCTGCTTTCCATCCCCGGGATGCCGGAGTCCATTCGGGAAGGAATGGCTGAACCGCTGGGCAAGCTATCGAAAACACTAAAGTGGTGAGTTGGGAGCTTTACTTCACCAAGCAGGCACAGAAGGACGCGAAAAAGATTGCCTCCTCCAACTTACGTCCACATGCGGAAAAAGTGCTGGCCTTATTACGGAGTGATCCCTTTACAAACCCGCCGCCATTTGAAAAATTGGTTGGAGATCTGGCTGGCGCTTATTCCAGAAGAATCAATATTCAGCACCGTTTGGTTTATCAAGTTTATCCCCCCGAAAAGGCCGTTAAAGTTCTGCGTATGTGGACCCACTACGAATAGAGGACTACCTCAAAATTGTTAGCGTTTGTTCTCGCCGGTAACGATTTGAGGGTATTCGCCTTCTTGGGGTATGATGTGGATGGTACTCCCCGATGCAGGCACCTCCTTCAACGCAAGTGAGAAGTGTGAACGCCCGCTGGCTCGGCCCACTTTGTGAATGGTTGCGGGTGAAAATGCGACCATCTGGCTAAGGTTGGTGTGGCCGTTGGGCTCAACAACCTCTACGAGAAGGTGATTTTTCTGCCCGATCTCATATCCGGGCCCGCGATATACAGCACCGCGAATGATGGCTCCTGACCCATCCACATCAACGTGAACGCCCACTGGCTCGATGTTCAGCAGTTTTGTGGTGGTAATATGAACGTCCGGTACATGCTGAGTGGCAAGGCAGTGTTCTGCCATGAACAGACCCAAGGCAGTCGCCGTTAAGTGTGTCAGGACACTGGTTTTGTACATCTTCATAAATTTATTCCGGCAGAGGGACGCATGCGGTGTTGGGCCAGACTTCTTTTTGCGTGTCGTTATTGGCTTCCTTCCAATTGAACATGACGTAGAGCGAAGGCAGGACCACAAGGGTGAGCAGAGTGGCCGAGATGAGACCGCCGATGATGACGATGGCCAGAGGCTTCTGTGTTTCCGATCCGATTCCGTGAGCCAAAGCCATGGGCAAAAGTCCTAGCATGGCCAGAAGGGCCGTCATCAGAACGGTACGCATTCGGGTGAGCGCTCCTTTCGTGACCGCTTCAAGAAGAGGAACACCCTCCTCGCGCAATTGGTTGAAGTAACTCACCACCACCACGCCGTTAAGCACGGCCTGTCCGAAGAGCGCGATGAAGCCAATGGCAGCCGAGACACTGAGCGGAATTCCTGTGATGAGCAGGGCGAAAATGCCGCCTATGAGGGCAAAGGGAACATTGAGAAGAATAAGCGCGGCGCTTTTAACAGAGCCAAACGCGCTGAAGAGCAGCAGAAAAATCAAAAGCACGCTGACCGGCACCACCATGGCGAGGCGTTGCATGGCGCGCTGCTGGTTTTCGAATTCGCCGCTCCAAGTGACGAAATAACCGGGCGGCATGTTCAGGTCTTTCACTCGGCCCTGCATGTCCTTGACCACGCTCCCCATGTCCCGGCCCTTGATGAACACGCCGATTGCGACAACGCGTGTGCCGTTCTCGCGGCTTATGTTCATCTTGCCGCTGGCCACTTTGAAGGTTGCCACTTCGCTCAGCGGTATGTGCATGCCCTCAGGAGTGTCGATTAACACTTTGCTGAGGTTGCCCAGCTTGCGCTCCGCCTCGGGTAGGCGCACCACCACGCTAAAGTGTTTTTCACCTTCCCAAAGTTCCGTGGCACCCTTGCCGCCGAGCCCCATTTCTATCACATCCTGGATGTCCGACACGTTCAGGCCGTAACGCGCAGCGGTGGCTCGATCAATTTCGATGAGCGATTGCGGAACATCACCAGCTCGGTCAATGAATGCGCGAGATACTCCAGCCACTGGGCGGATGGATCGAAGGATGCGCTCAACATTGGTGGAGAGAATGCCGGCGTCTTCGCCAAAGACTTTAACCACAATCTGCCCGTCGATCTGGGAGATGCTTTCCAGCACGTTGTCGCGGATGGGCTGTGAGAAGGTGGCCTCAATGCCGGGAAACGCGCTCAATGCCTTATCCAATTTGTCGAGCAACTGTTCCTTGGTCAGTTTCTGCTTCCATTGGGTGGCCGGTTTCACATCCACGAATATTTCCATCATGTTGATGGGTTTGGGGTCGGTGCCATCTTCCGGCCTGCCGGCTTTGGAAATCACCGTTGATACCTCATCGACCTTTCCAAGGGCGGCGCGGAATTTCGCGGCTTGCGCGGTGGTTTCCGCGACAGAAATTCCGGCGGGCAGGTTGATGTTCACCCAGATGGTCCCTTCATTGAGTTCGGGCAAAAACTCACTGCCCAGCCTGGGCACGACCGAAAGACTCAGCAGGAGGGCGATGATCGCGATGGCAATCACGGAAAGGCGATGACTCAATGCCCAGGCAAGAATCGGCTCATACACGCGTTTGCATCCTCGCACCAGGGCATTTTCCTCGTGCGGAAGTTTTTTGCGCAGGAGCCAATAACAAAGCATCGGAATCAGGGTGAGGGAAAAAATCAGGGAACCCACCAGCGCCGAGGTGACCGTCCAGGCCATCGGGGCGAAGATCCGTCCTTCATGGCGTTGCAGCGTAAAGATGGGAATGTGCGCGGCGATGATGATCAGCATGGAGAAGAACGTCGGCCTACCCACTTCGACCGTGCCCTCCAGAATGGCTTCTTTCAGCGATGCCAGATCTTTATTCTCACCGCGCTCGCTGAGTTTGCGGAAAACATTTTCCACCACGATCACCGCGCCATCCACAATGATGCCGAAATCCATCGCCCCAAGAGACAAGAGGTTGGCGGGAATGCCGCGCCAGGTCAGGCCGAGGAAGGTTGCGAGCAGTGACAACGGTATCATGATCGCCACGATGGCAGCGGCCCTCACATTTCCGAGAAAGAGAAACAGAACAGCCGTGACCAGGATGGCTCCCTCAGCCAGATTTTTGAAAACCGTCTTGAGCGTTGTCCCAATCAGCCACGTGCGGTCGTAAAAAGGTTTGATCTCAACTCCCTTGGGAAGAATGGAATGATTCAGATTGTCCACGCGTTCCTTGACACCCTTGAGGACATCGGAAGGGTTCTCCCCTTTGCGCATCAATACAATGCCCGAAACGATGTCGTCATTATCATCCTGTCCCACCACGCCTTGGCGCGGGACTGCGCCAACGGAGACGTCGGCGATGTTTTTGATGAGTACTGGAGTGCCGCTGTGCGACGCCACCACGATGTTGCCGATATCATCCGCAGAATTCAGAAGTCCTATGCCGCGGATGAGAAATTGCTGCACTCCGCGATCCACATAACTACCGCCCGCGTTGGCGTTGCCCCGGCCAAGGGCGGTGAATACTTGTTGAAGGGTAAGGTTGTAATATTTCAGTTTTGCCAGGTCAGGGTGAACCTCGTACTGCTTTATAAATCCGCCTAGGCTGACCACGTCCGCCACGCCTGGCACCATCTTTAGCTGGCGTTCCACCACCCAGTTTTGCAGGGTGCGCAGGTCAGTGGAAGAAAGACCGTCCGATTTCAGGCGGAAGCGGTAAATCTCCCCGATGGACGTGGAGAGCGGAGCAAGCTGCGGTTGAACCCCGGGGGGCAGGTCGGCCGTTGCCAAACGTTCAAGCACCTGTTGGCGTGCAAAATAATCGGTCGCTTTGTCATTGAAGGTCAGCACCACAAACGAGAGGCCAAACTGGGTGTGGGAAAACATGCGCACCGAATGGGGCAATCCGCTAAGCGCGATCTCCACCGGGATAGTGACCTGCTTCTCGACTTCCTCGGGGGCGCGCCCAGGATAAAGGGTGATGACCTGAACCTGAATGTCCGAAACGTCCGGGAACGCCTCAATGGGCAGCGACTTAAAGGCGGCCACGCCGGCCACGATAAACAGCAGCACAAAGAAGCTCAGCAGCAATTGCTGATGAAGGGCGAAGGAGACGATGCGTTTGATCATGGCTGTGATGTAGGAGGGGGCAATCGACGCGCGAAGGGCCTGAATCAGGCGGCATCAGGGTGTGCCGTTGATTGGAATAAAATTTATTGTAGTTGAAAAGCAGATCAGGAGCCGGTGCCGTCCTCAATCATGCGATCCAGCAGCAGGCATCCGTTGGTGACTACCTTTTCACCTGGCTGGAGTCCGGCGGTAACAAGAATTTTTCCGTCGTGTTCACTGCCCACATTGACTTCACGCCGGATGTATTGACCACGACTTTCCTCCAGAAACAAAAAGTGTTTGTCGCCCTTGAGGAAGACTGATTTGGCCGAGACATCCAGACCTGCTTTTTGTCCGGCAGCCACATCTACCGTCACGAACATTTCTGCTTTGAGCAGGCGTTCGGTATTGTCCACGCTGCCGCGGACTTTGACTGTCCTTGTGGAGGGATCGAGCGAATCGGAAACCACATCGATGCGTCCGTGAAATACCTTGTCTGGAAATGAATGAGTGCGGAGAACAAAATCCATTCCCGGCTTTAGAAACGGCAGATCCTGCTCGGTCGCGTCGAGCTGGATCCACAGCTTGGATGGGTCGGTTATGACAAAAAGAGGAGCGCAAAGCTGGGGTGCATTCGCCAGCATCTGGTCGGGCCGAACTTCCTGCCCGGGGTTGAGGTTGCGCTCCACAATCACGCCGTCGAGCGGGCTTTTGAATTCGTAAACCTGATCACTGGTAGAGTTGCCGCCATACATGGCGAGACGGGCTGCGGTGCGATCGTGTTCAGACTTGGCCCGGGCGAGATCCGCCTCGGCGGCCTCGACATCTTTGCGGGCGGCGGCACCGTGGCTGAGCAACTCGTTGAGTCGTGCGAGAGTTCGGTCCGCCTGTTGTAAATCCGCGTCCGCTTTGCGGGCTTCCGCCTGGGTCTGGCCGTAATCAGGCGACACCACTCTGGCCAGGGTTTCGCCCTGAACTACTTTTTTACCCGCTTCGGCCTGGATTTGCGAAACGCGGCCGGCAAAGGGCGAGAACATGCGGACCGTCACCCCGTCATCCCATAAAAGGCGTCCATTGACGCGAAGCACCAGCGAAGGGTGGGCCTCGGCAGCGGCGGATTGGAGTGAATCAATTTGAGCGCTGCTTGGAGTTAGTTGAATTTGGGATCCCACCACTTTGGGGGCATCAACCTCCGCGGTGACTTCATTCTTCGAATGGCAGCCGGCCAAAGCGAACCCCAATACGGGCAGCACATAGAGTATTTTCGTTTTCATAGGGCGGTGAGGAAAGATTGTTCAGGGTTTCGGTGGAGAGGGAAAAGAGCGGGCGTTCTGCAGGGTGGTGCGCGCGACCACCGCATCAGCCTCGGCCTGAGTCGTGGCAAGTCGGGCTTCGTTATGGCTGCGTTCGGCGGCGAGCAGATCCAATAATGACGCCCCTCCTTTGGAATAGGCGAAGGAAACAGTTTTTCTTATCTCCTCGGATCGTGGCTGAATTTTCCCGTGGTAACGGTCAAAACGGCTGGTGGCATCAGCGTACGCCAGTTCTGCCGAGCTGATCTCAGCCGAGATTTGCGCCCGCAGTTTATTGACTTGAAATTCAGCCTGTTCCCGTGCGGCATCGGCTCCGGCGATTCCGCCCCGGTTGTGATTCCACAAGGGAAGCGGGATGGAGATGCCGACGCCAACCGTGCTGGGTTTGTCAGCTGGTTCGTGCTCGTACTGCACGAATAGGGAGGGATCCGGGTAGCGCAGGGATTTCTGAAGGCTTAGATCGGCGGACGCCTTGCGGGCGGCCGCTTCGGCGGCGACCAAATCAGGGCGAAGCGCGCCGGGCGATTCCTGGCTGGTCATGATTGGAGTCCCCGCCAATCCTTCCAGGGAATCACCCGGCGCCCAATGGCCGCCCGGCGACTTCTCGCCGAGCAAAATTTCCACCGCAAGACGGGCGGCCTGTGCAGTTGCCTCGGCGCTTTCGGCATCTATCTCCAGTCTCTCGGCGGCGATCTCTATTTGCGCCTTGTCGGCGGCGGAGATATCGCCAGCTTTGAAGCGTACCTCCGCGATGCCCGCCTCTTTGCGCAGGCTCTGTGCAGACTCCCGCAGGATGCGGCTGTTTTCCCCTGCCAGCAGCGCAGACACATAAGCGCGCGTCACAGCCAGATCCAACTGCCGTCGCGCCTCGGCAAACCGTGCTTTGGCGGCGGCTTCGCCGGCGGCGGCTGACTCCTTCCGGTGGGTGCGCTTGCCACCGATTTCAAACAGTTGATTGACGGCGACGATGCTGTCGTAACTACGGTCTCCGAATCCATTTCCCAGCGAGGTGCCATTGCCGCGATCTGTCGAAATTTTAGTGGTTGAAAGTGAAAGAGTGGGATTGGGAAATTCTTTGGCAACCCACCGCTGTGCTGTGGCCTGATCCACATCTTTCTGAGCGGCGAGCAAATCCCAGTTACGCAAAAAAGCCACTTGCTTGGCGTCGTTGAGGGATAATGTGGGAACAAGGTTCGTTTGAGCTGTGGCTGAGAACGCAGATAGGCTCAACGCCGCCACAACGGTAGCAACTACTTTCCTATAGCCTGATTTCTGACTTGGCATTGTGGTATTTCGTGGTCGTGGCATCAAACGTGCATGATCTTTTGATCGCACTGAGTTTGCCTTAGCGGGAAGCGTGCCAGCCTGTTTTAGCGTTCCCTAAAGTGCTGTCCGTAAACGTTTTAAATATACAATGAGTCCTTTAATGCCAATGAGGGTGGTCAGTCTGTTGCTGAATGTGGTAAGACATCTTCCACTTCAATGACCCCTGCTCTTAAACTTCGTCTGGTTGGATTTCTTGGCGGTATCTTAATTGTTGCCGTGCTGACCATCTGGGCGGCCAATACCACTTGGAATCAGGCGGCGGCCTTGGGCGACCGACTCACCCGGGAGCAAATTGAGAGCTTTCAAACCGCGGATCAATTCCGCGCTTACTTGCAGGAACTGGACTACACGCTTCTTCGGTTTGCTGTTGGCCGCGAACAAGCGGATTGGGAAAGGTTCCAGACGGAAAGCCGCAAGCTCGACCAGTGGATCGACGAGCAAACTCTCCTTCTCACCTCGCCCGAGGAAAAGCGGACTCTAGGCGCGATCAACACGGCGTACGATGGATACCAACTGGCCTCCCGCAACCTCTCCAAAAGATTTAGCGAAACTCCTGGCTCGCAAGTTCAAGTGGGCGATCTGGCCAAGGTGGAGTTGGAGTCCGGCCATTTGATGGATCTTGGGTTTCAATTGGTCCGCGCCCACCACGAATCACTGAGCCAGTTCATCGGCCAGTCCAAGAGCACTCTCCATCGTTTGCAGGTGATTATTTTCACTTCCCTTTCTGCATTGATCGTGCTGGGTGGCTTGTTGATGTGGGTGGTGTACCGGGAGATGATCATGCCGCTGCAACTGCAACTGGTGGAGACCGCTGCTGTGTTGGAACGACAGGAAAAACTGGCCTCACTCGGCGTGCTGGCCACTGGTGTCGCCCACGAAATCAGAAATCCGCTCACCGCCATCAAGGCCCGCTTGTTCAGCCATCAAAAGGGGTTCGCTCCCGATTCAAAGGAATATCAGGACGCGCTGGTCATTGGCGGGGAGATCAACAGGCTGGAACGCATCGTGAAGGATTTCCTTCAATTCGCCCGTCCCGCCGACCCGCAAATTGAGGAGATGCCTGCCGAGGCTCCCTTGCGCGACGTGATGGAACTGCTGCGCCCCCAACTGCAGCGGCAAGGGGTGACCATTTCGCTGGACGTCGGTGCAGTCAGCTGCGTCATGGCTGATCGAGCCCAGATTAAACAAGTGCTCATCAACCTGGTGCAAAATGCCGCCGAGTCCATTGATGGAGGGGGCGCCATCATTTTAAGAGTCCGGGAAGGACAGCAGCGCCTCGGAGGACGTATGAGGCCTGTCGTCATTTTGGAGGTGGCCGATTCGGGAAAAGGAATCACCCCTGAAGTGCAGAAGCGGCTCTTCGATCCCTTTTTTACGACCAAGGAAAGCGGGACCGGATTGGGGCTGGCCATAGCGGCGCGCATCGTGGAGCGACACGGAGGTGCTTTGGAATTTCAAACACAGGTGAATCATGGCACTGTGTTTGGCGTGGTGCTGCCCAAGGAAAAAAAGAAATGAACGCGCGAATTTTGTTGATTGAGGATGATTCCGGCCTTGCCAATGCCCTGCGCGGCGTTTTGGGCGATGAAAAATATGAAGTGACTGTTGTGAGCCGCGGCAACGAAGGCCTGACAGCAGCGCAGACCGGCAAATTCGACGTGGTTCTGACCGATCTCAAGCTGCCCGGCCTCAGCGGGCTCGATTTGGTCAAACAGCTTCACGCGACCCATCCCCGGCTGCCAACAATCCTCATGACGGCGCACGGGACCACCGAGACAGCTATTGAGGCCACCAAACTGGGCGCCTACGACTACCTGCTCAAACCGTTTGAGATGGAGGAGTTGCTTGATCTGGTGTCCAAGGCCGTAAAAAGCAGCCGCTTGATGACCGAGGTGGTTGATCTGGGCCAGCCCATCCCGGGCCGAAATGCCATTGTGGGCAACAGCCGACCCATGCAGGGCGTTTACAAGGAAATTGGTCGCATCGCCACCAAGCCGGTGAATGTACTGATTCGCGGGGAGACCGGCACAGGGAAGGAATTGGTGGCGCGAGCGATTTATCAGCACGGCGACCGCGCGCAGAAACCGTTCGTTGCCATTAACTGCTCGGCTATTCCGGAAACCCTGCTGGAGAGCGAACTCTTTGGCCACGAGCACGGCGCGTTCACGGGAGCAGACAAGCAGCGAATTGGACGCTTTGAGCAGGCCCACGGGGGCACCCTTTTTCTTGATGAAATTGGCGATCTGCAACTGACCACCCAGGCTAAACTCCTTCGTGTTTTGCAGGAGCGCGTCATCCAGCGCCTAGGCGGAAGAGAGACAATCACCGTTGACGTGCGGGTCATCGCCGCGACCCATCGTGATCTTGACGCCATGATCCGCGAGAAAACGTTCCGCGAGGATCTATTCTATCGACTCAGCGGTATGGTGATCAACCTGCCGGCCTTGCGCCAACGCGCGGAGGATATTCCCAACCTAGTCCGATACTTCCTCAATAAATATGGAACCGAACTGGTGGACAGTGCTCCAGGCATAAGCACCGAGGCACTCAATTTCCTAGTCACCCAGCAATGGCCCGGAAATGTTCGTGAATTGGAGAACGCCGTTCGGCAGGCCATTCTTATGGCACGCGGCTATACCATCACCGAAGAGCATGTGCGCAAGGTCATGGAAAAACCATCCCAGCAAACACAACAGGATGGGCAGAGTCTGAAGGACTACGTGGCCGCTCTTCTGCTGGAAGCGCAGGCGGGAAAACTGGAGCGCGTCCACGCCGTGGCTGTGGAGGAAGTCGAACGTCAAGTCTTCGGCCAGGCCATCAAACTCGCCAACGGCAATCAGGCCAAAGCCGCCCGCTGGCTAGGTATCTCCCGCCTGACCATGCGCGAGCGTCTAACCCAATTTGGTTACCGTACACCCGAGGCTGAGAGTGAGACACCTGGATGAAACCCAACGTTGCCGCCACAACGCTCCGTATCGCTTCAACAGTCTTACTGCGTCTGTCTGCTCCGCTGAATGTATTCGGGGGTGTAGCCTTCCCACTCCCAAGGGGTCACCGTATTGCCTAGGATTTTTTCTAGCAGCGGCCGAAAAGCGAGTTCGGCGTTGTCGCTGTTGCTGAGAATAATCATGCAGGTTTGGCTGCGTGGGAAGCAGATCATATAGTTTTGCGCGCCATCTCCGTGGCCTTCCTTGAAGAAGGCCGGACCGAATTTGGTTTTCGTGAGCAGCCCCCAACCAACTCCATAAGCCAAGCCGACAGATGGACCTTCCTGGCCTTCGGGTTCGGCGGCTTGGGATGGAAATTGGTGAAGCATGCGGAGGTTTATGAAAGGTGTCAGCATGGCCTTCTGAGTCCCCGGCTTAATGATTTTGCCGGCAAAGAGAGCGGAGACGAATCGTCCCAGATCCTCCGCGCTGGTGGTCATGGAACCGGCCGCACGGGCCGGAAAACGTTTGGTTTGGGAGCGAAATTTTTCGTTAAGATCGTAGCGGTCCGCGACGTTATCGGCAAATTTCTGGCGGTAGATAATTCCAGTGCGCGTCATCTTCAGCGGAGTGAACAAGGCGTCCTGCATCAGTTGGTCGAGTAATTGGTGTTTTTGTTGTTCGATGATGAACTGCACTAGATTGATGCCTTCGCCCGAATACCGAAACTGTGTGCCCGGTTTGAAATGCAGGCGCATTTTCTTGTCCGATTCGAGCCATGAAAAATTGGCTAGACCGGAGGCATGAGCCAGAAGCATCCGGGGTGTCACGCTCGACCACGACGGATCATTTATGATTTCGGATGCAGTTTCGCGATAGACTTCGTAGGCATTGAGCGGTTGGGCCAACTGTTTAACCACAGGCACATCAAGATCAAACTCCCCACGCTCGACTAGCAGCATGACATACGTGGAAAAGACACTCTTGGTGATTGATGCCGCCCAAGTGGTTGTTTCACGATCCATCGGAAGCTTGGGATCAAGCCGGCGGTTGCCAAAAGCACTGCTCCAAATAATTCGTCCTTTATTTAGAATGACAATTTGAGCCCCAGTGACGTGTGCATCTTCCAGGGTTTTCCTGGCATACGATTCAGCCTCCGTCGTGGTGATGGTGGTGCCATCAAGACGACGGATGGGGGGCGGCTCTTTTGCGGCAGACGTAATGACCAAGAGCGAGGTCGTTAGCATCAATAGAAAGCTTTTCATAAGAATCGGCCGGTCATGTTCCGTTCACCTCAGCCGATTGAGGCTCGCTGCAAAACATCCTTACGCCGTCAAACACTCCGGAGGACAGAAACGGTCCAAGACACTGCTCTCAGCACTAAATAGCCGTTCGCTGCCCAATCACTTCCTCAGGTGATTGAGTGTATAGTATCCTGTGGGGTTGGTGACGGGTTGGTCGGCGTGTGATTTCAGGTTGCGCAGGGTGATTTGGTAGACCTTCGCTTCCTTAAGGGGGACGGTGAAGCTGACCTTGGTGTTGTCAACCGAGGCTTTGATGTTGGTAACCGGGAAGGACGTCTCATCAAGCTTGGGGGAACCGTATTCGCCCTGATACAGGTATCCCCACGATTTCACGGCGTAAGTGGCCGCGTCCACCAGCTGCTCGCGCTTCATGGGCTGGGTGAAGGTGATCTCGAAACCGTCGGCGGTCAGGCTGACGTGATGCATCTCCGTCGGCACGGTTTGGCCATCCCACACCACGCGCTGCAAGCCAAACAGCACTTCGCCGACACTTCGCCATCCGCGTCCAGTCTCTCCGGTCCAAAGGGATCCATCGGGCCCAAAAATGTTACGCACAACGCCGCATTGCAGGGGATCGATGAAATCAAAAACCACTCCTTGATATTCGCCGTCCACTTTCTCCAGCGCGGCGCGCATCAGGTTGGAGCGGGTTTGGTCGCCAATGATGACCTGGCCTTCGAAAGGGCCAAATTTTCCTCCGGTTTCATCGAATTCCGGCTGGCCTGGGCTGGAGGCCAGTTCACCATGTGGGAACCAAATGGCGGGACGGGTCCGCATCTTGTCGTATTCCTCCACGGAAATCTGGTTCAAGTCTTTGCCAGCGAATTTCGGGTCATCCATCAGCGACGAAGGGTGTCCATGGAAACGGCCCTTCACCACTTGTTGGAGAGTTGAGCTGGCATTCCAATCTCCTTGGTTGTCGGTGTAAAAAATCTCGCCCGCTTTGTTTCGGCCCAGCCCGCAGGGCGAACGCATGCCGTTGGAGAAGGGAACAAACTCCCCCTGTGGCGTGACCATAAAAGACCAGCCGCGGTACTTGGCTGCGCGCCCCATTTTGGAATCATGCACTCGACCAATATCCCAGCGGTCCGACCCAGCCCAGCCAACCCAGCTGAGAGTAGTGTTCAACGTGCCGTAAAAATTGCCCGCGTCATCGCGCACGAGCCCGAACGCGTACTCATGGTAATTGTCGGTCAGACCCCAGGCAGCAGTGACGGTCTTGTAGATGTCGGCCTTGCCGTCACCGTCGGTATCGATAAGTTTGGTCATCTCAGGCCTTTGCATGACCCAGGTTTCATCAGTCTTGCGATCGACATAGATGCCGAGTGCCTCGTGCAGTCCTTCGGCGAAGAGGTTCCATGTTTTTTTGACGGTGTCGTAGCGCCACACTTCGCCTTCGCGCGTGGAGATCATCAATTCACCCGCGCGGTTGAACGCCAGGCCGCCCACGCCAAGGGTGATATTCTTGGGGATATCGATGGTCTCAACCCGGTAGCCTTGGGGGATCCGCATGTCCGCCGCAACCAAAGCCGCCGCAGACAGAAATAGAGGAGCGAGGGATAGTGTAAATCGCTTCATAACAGACTTAAGGTTGGGCGGTGGGCGAGACGGTGACTTGGAAAGCGGCGGCTTCGGAAGGTTTTAGTTGGAGAACATCGCCCTGCCATTGCCCTGCAGAGCAAACAACTTTCAGACCGTCCTTCTTAATGTGAAAAAATACGGATTCCTTCGGCTGCTCTTGGAAACGAAAGTCATACTGCAGCCCTTGTCCGTCCGTGGTCGCGGAAATCTTTTGTGTTACGTCGCGGCCGTCGACCGAGAAATAAAACTCGGGCGTGCCTGTCTTCTTGTAACCGCCAAAACGCATAACTGATTTGGTCGTGGCTGAACCCATTGCGAAAACCGGTCCATCATAGCCCACGGAGAATTTGGGCCCGAGGATTTTGCACCAACCGCCACCCCGATCCACGCCACGACCGCGATCGGGGCCCACGTCCAGAAACATGCCCGTCCAACCAAATCGCACCGCACAATTCTCAGGATCAAACAAATAATTCACTCCGCCGGGCAATCCCACCGAGATCGATCGAGCCGGGCCGCCATCAACGAAAGCGCGGATGACCAGAGGTTTATCCATGACATGGAGGTGAAAACTGGTATCAACGGTTTTGGGGCCTGTATCGCGGGAGACGCTCAAGGGAAGATTGGGAACGCCAGCACCGCTTACTCCAACAATGAGAGCCTGCTCGCCCGTCGCCTCAAAATACTGCAACTCGAAAGCGTGAATGCCGGCTTCAAAGGCAACCTTTCCTGTTTTGGGATCACCAGCGGGATGGATTCCATCATTTTCAATCACCGCTTTGCCATCCACCAGCAGTCGGGAACCGTCATCCGAACTGAGTTTAAAGGTGAGTTCATCCGCCTTTTTAACGACCAATGAACCCTTGAACGTCATGCCGAAATGATCGGCGCGTTCGGCCACGGCAATGTCAATTTTCTGCGATGGTATGGCGGCGGATTTTTTCGGAGTTAACTTTGAAAAATCAGGCAGCGAGGTCCACTCGCCTTCATAATATGAGTACTGGAGATCGCGCAGGGCGATGGGGCTTCCGCCGACGCGCATCATGCCTTTCATCGAATAAACATGCCCGGGCAGCGTGCAAACGTAGGGATACTGGCCCAACTCCATCGGAGCGGTGAACGTGATGGAGGTGGTTTCGCGCGGATTGACCACCTTGGTGTGGAACAGCACCTCCGGCATATCAGGGACGTAATCCTTTTTCACCGCTTCGATGCCCAAAGCCCAGGCCTTTTGTGCCACCACGAGCGTTTTCGAGCCCGGTTTCAGCAAAAGCCAATTATGCTGCATCTCATCCTCGTTTTTGAAGATCAGCGTAACTTCCGCCCCGGGATCGACCTCGAAGGATTCCACATCATACTTCATCTTCCCGTGGATAGTGGAAATATGGATTGTCACGGGCGCGGCCGCTTGCACGGCGTGGGCAGCCAGCATGGCAAGGGCAAGGCTGAGGCCCCAAAAGCGGCAATGGTTGAGAATCACGCCCCTATTGATGCGGTATTGCCCGGCAATATTCAAGCGCATCAACGAAAAGGGTTGGCGGGAGCCAACGCCTTGAAGAGCTGCTTTGTTGCAGAACGGCCAAAGATATCGCCTATCGATACCCCAAGTTCTTGAATTGATCACCTTTGGGCGTAAAACCGCCATCCAGTTCAAGACCAGGTGGGTTGACCTGATTATTGGTGGCCGATACTGAGTTGAACGGGTCGGCCAACCGTCCACTGATCACGCAATCGCGCACGGTCGCACCGTGTTGCAGATCCAGTTCAAAGCGCGTTTGCCCGGGAGTGCCTGCTTCCAAAGTGTTTCCAACAAAGAGACTCTGCAGGTACTCGCTCGCATTTCCCATATCATCCACCCCATTACGGTTGCCCGTAAAGGTGCAGCGTCGAACAATCACTTTGGAGCGCGGAAACACGGTGAGTGCGCCGTTGTTCTTGTAGGGGTTGTAACCAATGTCCGGACCGGTATTGGAAAAATTCCCCACAAACAAACAATTAATCACCCGCGCTGCGCTTCCCCAAAGAAGATCCAACGCCGCCCCCGTGACCTCGCATCGGTTGTTCTTGAACACGCAATTCTCGATGGTCACAAAGTCTTGATTCGCGCCCTCCTGCTGGATCGATATTCCCCCAGCGCAAGGACTGGCGTAATTATCAACAATCTCCAAATCCCGCAGCACAGGATAAGACCGGTGATAGATCTTAATCGCGCCGCCATCCCCAAAATAGAACCGTCCCTTTCTGACGGATTGATCAGGCTCCATCTCATTTTGCAACGAGTTGGTCACATAATGATTGGCCCCGGTGAGCCGAAACCCTTCCAAGACCGTGTTCGTGGAAAGCCCATCCCCTAGATACACCACATGGTTGACAACGGCGGGGTAGGAAACACTGGAACGGTCCGCAATCTCTGGATTGGCCGCACTCAACACCGGGTGACCGATGCCCTGCAAATGAATGCCACTGTGTCTTCTGTTCAGATAGATCAGTGCCTGACGCTGCGTTTTTGGGAAGTAGAGACCCTCGTGGACTTTTATGGTTTTGACCGAGGCATTGGTGGCCGCCATGTTCAGCACCTCCTGAATCTCATCCGAAACAAACACATGGTAAGCGCCGTCCCTCAACTCATACCCGTGGGCCTGAAAAAGCGTCCCTGCGATAAAAACCAGAATTCTGGCGATTAACCGAATGTTCACGATTGCAGAATAAACTCCTGAATCGCTCTGTAAAGCCGTTGCGTGAGTCGGCCATAAAACACCAACAGCCTGCTTGCGACAGCTCACCGCCTTAAGTTAGGGTAAGTCTTGTTAACGTTCTTTGCGCCTGCCTTTCGAATCGTCCGACAGACTTACGGGAGGTTGCCCTTTTGTCCATGTCAGCAAACCAAAGATCGACAAAGATCGACAAAGATCGACAAAGACCGGGCAGGCAAAGTATTGAACAACACCTCAGCCGGTGTGGCGAAATGGCAGACGCACAGGACTTAAAAATGCCTCTTTCAGGCATTCACGACATTTCACAACCATTCACACAAATCAATAAACACTAATAAAAGCAGGCATTCCGCCGCTAGTTTCTTCAAGTTGAGTACCTTGGTCCGATGTATGGTAGTGGCACAAATAGTGGCACAGCACTCACGTTCGATCAAAAGTAGAGTGCTTAAACTACGACGAACGGTAACTGTGTTGAGATTGCCCTGATTTGAGCACAATTCGAGGGGATCAGGCTCAGAGAGCTCTTAAAAAGTTCGGCCACCTTGCTGCTCATTTTGAGGTGCTTACGACTTATCAGAGCGCAGCGACCCGAGCCATTATGGTAGCACAAACCAAAAGCGTTTACGATGTGAGTAGTTAAAGCATGAACGAGGACAATCAGGTGCAAACATTGCCACGCCAGTACCATACATCGAAGGATACGAGCATTGCGGGATTTGTCCTAGGCTCTCTGCCAAAGAAGCAGCGACGTCAGTGGACAGGCTGGGCTAACGGCTACCATCTCTGGCGCGGACGGCGTGTGGTGCTGCCAGATGGCCGTGTTGCTGAGGTCTATGGGGCGGTGCGTGGCCAAGTGATTGTGCGCTGGCACGATCCATACTCAGTCGACCCCGTTAAGGTGGCTGTGGTCAAAAGCGGCGATCTGGCCGTCTACAAATCACCTGCAGCGGTCGCACTAGGCCGAGCCAAATGCGGCGTCCGCGAGCACCCGTCCTCGATCAAGGCCATCACTTCCAGGCTCAATGGTAATATGCCGCCGCGCCCTGGACGACGACCAAGGGGCCGACCCAGTAAGTTGCATAGATTGTAGTTTGGCCCGTTTGGGCCTCACAATCGGATTGACAGATCGACAACCGCGCTTAATCCCGACGTGTCATGGTTATGTAATCCATTGGCCGTGGCCAAGGTCAAGCTGCAAAAATGGCCCATAGCCTTTTTTAGCATGGCATGATGGGGATAAAAAGCTTGAGCGGTTCACCCGATGTCGATCGCCATGACTGATGACGTTCCCTTTTCCATGCTTGTATTATCGGCATTCCAATTCGGCATGTTCCACCGAGTGGTCAAAGTGCTACAGCAAGAATTTGAATGTGGCACTGACGCCCGAATTGTTGCCGACTCGGTGTGGAAACACAGAGCGCGACATAAAGGGCACTTCCAAAAATGGCATGTTTTAAAAGCAGGCTATCCTAAAGGCACATTTGGAACCCGCATAGGTTGTTGGCCCGCCCGTTTGAAT
>JANYDC010000082.1 GCA_025359965.1 Pedosphaera sp. | reverse complement strand
TAATTCTTGGGCGATATTGACCAAAGCGACCTCCCGGTTTTGATCTCGCCCCCCCAAGGGCAATTTGGTAATTCAGGATGCGCAATAAACGGATTAGTTCTTTAGTTTTGATCTCGCCCCCCCAAGGGCAATTTGGTAATCCCGCTGAGGACATACAGAGCGTTAGCAGCCTGTTTTGATCTCGCCCCCCCAAGGGCAATTTGGTAATAGGTAGCTGGAAGTAGCTTGTTAAGAGCCTCTTCCAGCTACCATACCTTCACGAATTCCTTCAATTCAGCCAATCTACGACCACTTTCCAAAGCTTCTGAAATGATGATTTGAGAGGCCCATGTGGAGTCTTCCATGGGAAGCAAGCGAATATCCCCCGGAATTCCGTGGGCCACCCGCTGCATGTAACGCATGACCCGTTCGCATTCGTGTGGTTCCCCTGAAAAAAGGTAAAGGCTGTACTGGACCCGTTGCGCGCCCATGCGCTCGAATTCCTTGCGCAGGAAATTCTGGTCCTTCTGCTCCGGCGTGTCATAGGCAAGCATCACGAGCATGGAGTTTAAAAGGGTGGAAGGTTTGTTGGCCGTCCAAAGCGCGGACAAAGGAATCAACCATTAGGCGGATGATGGAGCGGACCCGAAAGCGACCCTCGCGGTAAGTGAATTGCTCCTCGAACATTTCGGCGAAGTGCCCGGCCATGCGTTTCGGCTCCTTCATGTCCTCGATGTGACGCACAACGGCCAGCTCGACCAAACAACGTAGCGGCTCAATCAGGTCACAGGCAAGGCTGGGGCGGCTTTTGCGGAGTTTGTGGACGATGCCAATGCCGGGGTCAAGCCCGCTGGCCAAACACTGCCATTCCAAAGCGTGGTATAGGAAGCCGTAGCCGTAATTAAGAGCGACATTGAGGGGGTGGGTGGGTTTGCGTTTTTCCCGTTGGAAAAGGTCGTCGGCCAAAGCGGCAAAATAGCGCGGCCAAAAGAAGCGGGCATAACTGGATTCCAAGCGGAGAATGCGGCTGAACGAATTTTCGCGAAGCTGGGGTTTTTCGGTGAGGCGAGGATCAAAGCTTCGCAGCATTTCGTGCTGATTGCAGACCTTGGTCCACAGCATACCACTGGCAAGTTGAGTGGCCCGCTGAGGGGAAAGGCGGCATAGTCTCCAAATGGCAGTGGGATTGACGTAGCGAGCCTTGGGGGCCAGCCCAAAGGTCTGCCATTTTTTTTGCTGCTTATCCCAACGCGACATCACCACCGGACATTGGGTAGCCAGCAGTTCCAAGGATGTTTGGGACCACCGGCAGGCAGCAGAGAAACACTGCACGCTTCCGAGCGTCTGCACGGCAATCTTGCGCTGGCCCGAGACCAACCGCCCATCAGCAATATGGAGGTCTTGCTCCTCGGTTAAAAGAATGAGGTGGTTGATCATGGCAACGCGTGAATCTTGAGCAAATCACAAGTTCAGTCCGGACTGCCCATCAGGATTCTTGGGCTTTTGTTTGGCTTCCTTTGGCGTTTCTGGTGGCCGAGAGGGAATTCTTCTTCCTCGCGTATCGGCTTCCTCCGATGGTGTCCCTAAGCCCGTGAGGGAAGCTAGGACACCAGCATTAGCTGGACTTAAGGTTAATTTATTTTCTGTCACTGGAAATGAACATCCCAAAGGAATGTCCTTTAAAGTAAGACATTTCATCTCCACTTGGGTGTTAGTGTTAATGGCAGTGACTCCGTACTGGGCGGACCAGACGGCTTGTTCTTTCTTTGACACAATTTCTCCATCCTTAGAAAGCTGCACTCTTAGTACATCACCTTTTCGGATGCGGCCCACCTCGACAGAGAATGGAAGGAGCGGCTCCCCAATAATCAGCTCACGAAGCGAAACGTGTTTATCGAGTTGTTCGGGTTTGTCCTGACAAAAAATCGGGGCTTTTTTGCGCTTATCACGGCTGAAGGTGAAGCCGAGCTGTTTGAGGTGTTGCAAGCTCCGCTTATCAGGGATGAGCCGTTTCTGATAGACCCAGCCGTGAGCCTCCGGGTTAGGTAGTTTCTTTTTGCGGGCTTTGTCGGCAAGGTCGTGGTCGTAACCCAGCCAAAGTTCCAAGCGATCAAACTTGTCACTCAAGCTGCGCAAACCTTCGAGGGTGCCGGAGGCGTTTTGAGACCCCGACCATCCGAGGATGGAGCCGAGGGTGCCTTTGCTATCCCATTTCCAAATGTTTTTGACGGGCGTGCCATCACGGAGTTTTAAGGCATCGTAAGGCTTACCCTGCTGAGAGGCTTCCTGGACGTGATCCAACCATTTCTGCAATTGGGGGATGGATGGAATTTTGTCATCAAACTTGGGCCGGTGAGAGGGATCCTTCTCAGTGGCTTTGTCCCGACCCACTTTCATATCCACCAGGGCTTTGTGCAATTCCTCGCCATCGGCGAATTTTTCGGGTTTGAGGGCAGTACGCTGGGCCACGTGAGCCTCGGCCGGGTCGACTTGTCGCCAAAAGGTAGAATCCCCCAGAGTCGAGGTTTTGCTTTGGCTCCTTGGTTTGAAGACCGGGCATTCTGCATATTCAGCAGTCGCGGAAAGCCAATTGCGAATGCGCGGCAGGGGTGACAGACCTTCGAGTGCATGAGTCTCGACCCGAACGCCACCGAGCCCAGCACCGACCCGGACATCCATGGTGAAGAAAATGCCGCCACAATGGACATGGTTCATGCCCTCACGTGGAGGAATATGAGCAAGGATGGCGGCATCGATGAGGTGGTGGACGAGGTTGGACCTGATTTTGGTGTAGTCCTCGTTCGGCAACCAAGACTTGCGGGCCTGCGCAGCCAGCCAGCCGGAGGGAGTGCCAATGCGACGGGTCATTTCATCAGCCTGATCGGGCCCGTCTACTTCCATCCAGCGAGCCACCTCGGCCCGCAACTGGCGTGCGAGTTGGGCGACCCGAGTGGGAGTGCCAAAGGAAGGAACTTTGAGGCTGCCATTGGGCAGGAAATGGCTATCGGGGAGGGTGGGGTCGGTTTTGGTTCCCCAAGCAAAGATTTCGCGTTTGCGCGGGCTCCAGCGCATGGAGGAGGTAATTTCGACCATTTTCGGCATGGTCTGGATTTGTAATTGATCAGGGCCGACTTTGGCAGAGCGGCCGACGGCTTGGAGCGGGGTATGCTCGCCTTTGGCGCGGCTGTTGATTTCCCGCCAGGTGAGGACCAAGTTCTCATCGCAACTGAGGCCGCCCAAGGATTGGGGAAAGACGTGCTCGATTTCCAAAGAGGGATCGAGAGGCCCGGGGAGTTTGGCACCGGTGAAGGGGCAGATGCCATCCTGCTGTTGATGAAGGGTGATGCGGCGGCGACGGGAAGCCACACCACTATCCTCAATGTTGTGACTCTCGAAGGCTTTCTTGCGTTTTTCGGCCCTCTCTTTTTGCTCGGCCTGAAGCTCGGCTCGCTGTTGGGTGTTGCGAGGGATATCGCCGATGACTTCGATGACGCAGTAGTCGGGAGCGGCTTTGCCCTCGAGCAGTTCGCTGTGCTCGGCAAAGATTCGCCGCAGAAAGCCCTGCGCGGATTCAGACAGGGCGCCTTGGTTGGCGCCGCGTTTGATGCGGTGGCCGAGCAGGTACTCGACCTGACGATAAGGATTGAAGTCCACCGAGGCTTGGCGACGCCAATCGTAAAAACCAATGGCCTTGAGGCGCGGGGCAAATTGATCAGGGACAATGGATTTTCCACCCGCTGTGGCAACCTCGTAGAGAGCCTTGGCGGCCTGATGGCAGACTGAAGCACGGCCCGCCTGATTAGCGCGGTTGGGCAGGGCCAGGTTTTTCAATTGTTCCAGAAAATCATCGTTCCAATCGCTCTTGGTACGCGGGGAAATTTCGACTTTGGCGTCCGGGTGAGGAGGGATATCCGACTTCAAGATGGCCATTATTTCCTCTGTCTCCGGCCGCTGGGCGGGAGGGTTGGCCGCGAGGGCCGCGACATCGCGCTCGACCAAGTCCATTAGTTTGCCGACGCATTCGGCAGACAGCGCACGAAGGAGCATGCGGGTTGTTTTGGTGGGGCCTTTGCCAAGGCTAACGGTCAACTCGACTCGGCGCGTGCAGGCGAACTCCAGCATTTTCCATCGACGCACATCAGGGAGGCCATGGGGAGAACAAGGGGTTTCCGGGAGGCCCAATTTGACGGAGTAAGGGCAGGTCTTGACCTTGGATTCCCAATGTTTTTCCATCTCTAGCCGGGATTTCCGGTTAAAGAAGAAGATGGCTTTGCGGCGGAGCTTCTGTGACTCCTTGAATCTATCTGCCGGAGCAGACTTGGGTTGGCTGGGATTGATGCCCAGTTCCTCAATGAATTTTTCGGAGTGGGCAATCAAAGCGGCATGCCTTGGATGGCGGATGATTTTAACCAAGTGTTCCCAAACTTGGGTGCGCGGAAAATTGTAGCCCCTCGCGCGTTCGCGCAGGTTGTCGTGGCCACCCTTGGAATGTTTTTCGAGCAGAGCCTCAATGGTGTTTTGGGAGGACCACGCATAGCGGTCGTTTAATGCGTCGAGAAAATCTTTGCGGGCCTTGTCCGGGTTTTTCTTGGCAACGAGTTCCTCCAACCTTGATGCCAATAGATCGCGAATCTCCTCGGTGATGTAGGAACTCTCCACCCATTTGCGAGCTTCGGAGAGTTGGTTGGATTCACCCCAGGGGAACTGGCCTTCATCATCCAAGCCGTAATCGTAACCACGGTGGAGGACGCAGCTGCGAATACAAATACTCAAGGCTTCCTTGGAAGCGATGCCAGTGGTGAGAGCGCGGTGCCTTTGTTTATAGGGTTCTGAACGGCTCATGCGCTCCGCATCCAGCCAAGGCAGATCGTGCCTGGCGAAGAGCAGTTTGAGGCGGTGCATGCGTGTCTTGCGATTTTTGCGGCAATGCCTTGCGGCACGTGCAGCCCTTCGGCCTTGCAGGGGTGCAGGCTCAGGTGTGTCAAACAGAATGGTCTTGGCAAAAATCTCCTCCATGCCTCGACGCAGATAAAGCCCGATGCCTTCAAGACCAATATCGATACCAAGCACCACGGCTGAGTTGTAGAAATCCTTGCCTAGCCAGTTGGTAGTTAATTGCTTCAATTCGCGTTCGTTCATAAATCAATTGACCGAAATATTGAGATGTGTTTTGATGGTTGTGGATCAAAACCAGTCGGGGCAGCGTTAAAGTTGGGAAGAGCTGAGTTGCCTATTAAACGATGACTTCCATACGGCCGTTTCGCACGGCCTTTTTTCTTTTTTACCCCCTTGTTGACAAATGAGTGAACCTTCGTGGTTGGATAGTGCCTTCATGAGATATGTGTTGTATGGGTTCTTCTATAGGAGGTTCTATCAGTCTTGGATGGGTTGCGCATCATTATTTATTAACTGATCTGAAGGGGGTCTGGGAAAGTAGTTTTACGCGCTGAGGAGTGGAGGGGATCGGTCTCAGCCATGCTTATGAGATCGTTGAAGGCTCGGATTCGATGTACATGCTGGAAATGAAGAAATTGAGTCCAAAAAAGGAACGTGTGTAGAAAGCTCCCTTTTGTCCTCGCTGCCGCAAAAAATGGTAAGTGGGAAGCCGTGATACACCGGTTGAAACTCCTTAACCACCAGTTCGTACTCCCACTTCGATAATCGGTCCCAAACTCCCGCCCCGCAACGGTTAAGCGGTTAAGGTGATGGCATGTTGCGATGGTTCAAGAATTTTGGATGCCTGGTTGTTGTCCCACTTTGGTGGTTGGGGCAATCCATGAGTGGAAAGGCCCAAGGATTGGCAGCTGAGGAAAAACCTTATATTCTCGACGCGGTATGTGCGATGCCTGATCCGCTTAAAGCTCCATTGAATCCCGGGCATCCTGCCGCCAGCACCCTTAAAATGATAGAACGGCTGACTGAGATTAAGGATCGGGCAAAAGCAAACTCGATGAGTTTCTTGACGAAACGTCTGGTTGGGCAAATGGAAAATGAACTCACCATGGCACAGACCACCAAGGATAAGACTCAGATACTGTTCACTCTGGGAGTAAAACAGATGCAAGCGGGGAGGCCTGACGCAGGCCTTAACACATTTACCGCCTTGGAAAAAATCATGGCGAAAGAAGGGATCAAACTTAGTGCAGCCACTAAATATGAGCTCCGCATGCGTAAGGCGGTGGCATTTCTAAGGTTGGGTGAGCAGGAGAATTGCCTGCTGCAACACAACGCGGAATCCTGCCTCTTTCCACTTCGTCCCGCAGCTTTTCACCTGATACCAAGAGGCTCAAGGGCGGCCGTTGGCCTGTTTAATGAAGCTCTGGCCGAGAATCCCAATGATTTATCTGCGCGCTGGCTGCTAAATCTGGCCCATATGACCTTGGGTGAATACCCCGATAAGGTGCCCCCCACGTTCTTGATCCCGCCGAAGGTATTTGAATCCGAGTACGATATGCCCCGATTTCCTGATGTGTCTGGAAGCTTGGGAATTGACGTCGATGATCTCGCAGGTGGTGTCATTACGGATGATTTTGATAATGATGGCTTTCTTGATATTGTTACCTCTGCGTGGGGCTTGGATGGGCAGCTGCGATACTTCCACAACGATGGCAACGGCCAATTCACCCAGCGCACCAGCGAAGCCGGACTAGTTGGGCTGACCAGTGGTTTGAACATTATACAGACGGATTACAACAACGATGGGTGGACGGACATACTGGTGCTAAGAGGCGGTTGGTTGAGCAAGGCGGGGCGAATCCCAAACTCACTTTTGCGCAACAATGGGGACGGCACTTTTACAGATGTGACTGAGGAGGCCGGCCTCTTGAGTTATCGGCCGACTCAAACGGCAAGCTGGTTCGACTATGATGGGGACGGATGGCTGGATTTGTTTGTTGGAAATGAAACCACTGATCCCAAAGACCCCGATTATTCAGAGCTTTATCACAACAACCGCGATGGCACATTTACGGAATGCGCCAAATTATGCGGAGTGCAAGTGGCCAAGTTTGTCAAAGGGGTCACGACAGCCGATTACGACAACGATGGACGACCCGATTTGTATCTTTCACTCCGAAACGACCTTAATCTGCTCTTCCACAATGACGGGCCCGCACCCGGGGTTGATGGGGCAGCCAATACTGGAGCGTGGAAATTTACAGAAGTCGCGGCCAAGGCGGGCGTGACAGAACCCAAATACAGTTTTCCAACGTGGTTTTTTGATTACGACAATGATGGGTGGGAAGATCTATTCTGCTCAGGATATCTGACAGGAGATGTAGGCGATATTGCGGCGGATTATCTGGGGCTGCCGACCACGGCGGCCAAGGCCAAAATGTATCGGAATAATCGTGATGGGACCTTCACCGACGTATCAGCTGAGACACACATGGATAGGGTTTGCCACACCATGGGTTCAAATTTTGGGGATTTGGACAATGATGGCTGGCTGGATTTTTACCTCGGCACGGGGGATCCGGATTTCACGACGCTAATCCCCAACCGCATGTTTCACAACGGCGAGGGCAAGGTGTTTCAGGACGTCACGACTGCCACGGGCACCGGACATATACAAAAGGGCCACGGAGTGGCGTTTGCTGATCTCGACAACGATGGTGACCAGGATATATACGCGGTGATGGGAGGGGCATTCAGCGGTGACACTGCTCGAAACGCTCTTTTTTTGAACCCCATCAATACAAACCATTGGGTGAAATTAAAATTGGTCGGAGTGAAGGCAAACAAGCCTGCCATTGGAGCAAGGCTTAAAGTGACCGTGCAAAATGCATCAGGAACTCGCGACATCTACAAAACGGTCAACAGTGGCGGGAGTTTTGGGGCCAACCCGCTCCGACAGCAATTGGGGCTGGGTCAAGCCAGAGCTATCACAGGATTGGAAATTCGCTGGCCTGGGTCAGGCACTTTACAGGTCGTCCAAGGTCTAGAAATGGATCATGCCTACGAAATTACGGAAGGTTCGGATAAAGCCCGCCTCCTTGAATTGAAAAGAATTGAGTTCAAACAGGAGAAGGTTGCGGGACGCACTGATTTAAAGCCGCTGAGTGCCAAGTGAACGGAAAGCGTAACCAGAATCTTATGGAGAGGAAAAGTTACGATCCTCGCAATTGGCAGAAACATTGCTATCGAAACAGCGATGGATTTTCACTCGTATGAAAGGATCGCCCGCCCTTGGACAGCCGCAAAACAGCACGCGACAAGAGATTTCCGTTGTTGTGGTGGAGGACGAGCCCTTGGCGAGGGCACATGTTTGCAGAATTATTGGAAAGCGAAGCGAATTCACTGTGTTGGGCGAAGCGGGTGATGGCCACGAGGCCTTGAAACTCATTCGCAAGGTGCGTCCACATATTGTGCTGCTCGATATCAGGCTTCCCGGGATGGATGGCTTTGGTGTCATTTCCTCGCTGGGCGCCGAGGTTCCACCCGTGGTCATTTTTATGACAGCGTGCGGGGATAAGGCCGTGGAGGCATTTCAAGTGGGTGCCATCGACTACCTCTTAAAACCGTTCGATGCGCCACGACTCGACCAGGCACTTGATCGCGCTCAGAAACTTCTCCAATCCCCCGATTCAACGAATGGGACGAGAAAAAGCCCAGCTGCTCTTGGCCGAATTGCAGTTAAAGTAGGCATCCGTTTTATTTTTGTTAACTTGGTTGACATTGAGTTTGTGGCTTCGGAGGGCAACCGTAGTATCATCCATACTCCTACCGGCACCATGCGGACGAATGAAGGCCTCGGGGATTTGCTTTCCCGGCTGCCTGCGGACAAATTTGTTAGGAACAGCCGGACCGAGGCGGTAAACTTATCCAAAATCAAATCAATTCATCCCAAAACCCACGGTGACATGACCATCCTGCTCCAAAACGGGGAGAGCCGCGTGCTAACCAGAACACGACGTGCTCAAGTGATGGATTTGCTGGCTCGGCTGTAGTCAGGAAGGGTGGTTGCAGGAGGAGACTTTTTGCGACGTTAGATAAATCCTGAAATCGAATGGGGCAACATGATCTTGCGCGATGGCAATAAGGCCCAAGGCACGAATTTCTATGTGATGAACAAGGGATCCGATGCTCTCTGCGACTTAATAATACAGAACGGGCGGTATGATGCCTCCATACCGCCCGCATGAAACCGATTTCAACAGCAGCAATCCGAAAATTAGGCCGGCGTTAATTTGCGGCGGAGCTGACGAGCACCCACCAAGATAGCCATAACTCCTCCGGCCATCCATGTGGAGGCTTCGGGGACGGGTTCGACGCTAGAATCGGAGAACGCGATAGCGGTGAGGAAGGGCTGAGAAAAATCCCAATGTTCGTCAAAGGAAATGTCGTTGGGACTGATGCCGGCAGGAAGCGGGCCCAGATCTCCAGTAACGTCGGAAGTGAAGCGCCCAACAATGCGGGCGCTCTGGCCGTTGGCGATCACTGAATACTCAAGGATGTCGCTGACGAGAGTCGATTGCCGACCCTCAACAAAGTAGATGGTGCGGTTAAAGTTGGCCACAAATCCGGGGGTGATCCATTGTCCATCGAAACTGATGGGTGAAGCTTCAGTGAAGATGCCGCTTGAAGGTGAATTCAGACCGACTTGGAAGGGCAGACCGTTCACTGAGAGGCCCGATTCGAAGTCATTGGCCGTGATGAAAATAGTTTCGTCCGGGCGTGTGTCATCAATGCTAAAGAAGGCAGCATTGGCTGCAAGGGGGGCCAGAAGGGCCGCTGACAGGATGATGGATAGAGTTTTCATTTATACTGTTGATGTTAATGTTTATACCTAGGGACAGCCCGATAGCGTGTGAACGATACCGGGGTTGAGACAAAACAATCTTAGACAGAGGGAAATGTCAAGCCTCATAATTCAAAGGGCCACCACTAAAATGGACGAGGCGTATTCGATCAATCGGTTGCTCAAGAGCTTTAACACTCAGAAACTTGTCGGGTGAAAGACGAAATTCTTGACGGGGCCTCAAACGCGTATCTTCCGCTGCAAAGCGCGACTCTGTAAGTCACAGCAACGCCGGAACTCAAAACGGACCAACCCTTCCTCTGCGCACTGGTAGCTCAAACCGCTGCAGCTCACGGACCCGCGCTCCGGCGGGCCTGGGATACACCTCCACTACTTGAAAGGCCAAACGCATACACATTTTGTGGCTGATGCTCCGGTTTTTAGCGACGCGTAGAATTCTGCTCCACACACCCCCGATTAACCTCCGTCCTTTTGGCTCTTTGCTTCACGGCAGAAGCAGGCTAGGCTGATTTTTCCGCAATACGCGGTATTGAATGAATCCTGAAGTCGAATTGTACGATACGACCTTGCGCGATGGCAGCCAGGCCGAAGGCATCAATTTTTCGGTGGCGGACAAGGTCCGTATCGCCGAGCGTCTGGACCAATTCGGGATTGATATTATTGAGGGCGGCTGGCCGGGAAGCAATCCGAAGGACATGGAGTTCTTCGATCAAGCCAAGCGGCGCAAGTTCAGGCATGCGAAGCTGGCGGCTTTCAGCATGACACGCCGCAAAGGAGTGGCGGTGGAAAACGATGAGTCGCTGCGCATGTTGTTGGGGGCGGAGACTCCGGTGATCACAATCGTGGGGAAGACTTCCATGCTGCATGTGCTGGAGGTGCTGAAAACGACGCCCGATGAAAATATCGCGATGATCGCGGACACAATCCGTTTCTTCAAGGACCATGGCAAAATTGTTTATTACGACGCGGAGCATTCGTTCGACGGGTACAAGGACAGCACCGAGTACGCGATGGCCACGTGGCTTGCTGCGGAAAAAGCGGGTGCGGATGCGGTGGTGTTATGCGACACAAACGGTGGATGCCTGCCGGCCGAAATCAGCCGGATCACAGCTTTGACGGTGGCCAAGCTGAAAACCCGGGTGGGAATTCATACGCACAATGATATAGGTCTGGGGGTGGCGAATGCTCTGGCAGCCATCGAGGCCGGCGCGATGCAGGTGCAGGGAACCATCAATGGTTACGGGGAACGCACGGGGAACTGCAATCTGATCAGCGTGATCCCGAACATGCATTTCAAGATGAAACTCATCCCGCATCTGGCGGCGGCGATGCCAAAGTTGCGCGAGCTTTCGCATTTCGTTGATGAAGTGGCGAATTTCAGGCCAGATCCCCGGCAACCGTGGGTGGGCGCGACGGCGTTTGCCCACAAGGGCGGGATGCACGTGCATGCCGTTGATAAAGTGGTCAGCAGTTACGAGCACATCACTCCAGAATCAGTGGGGAACCATCGCCGGGTGTTGGTTAGCGATATGTCCGGGCGCAGCAACATCGTGATGAAAGCGCGTGAGCTGGGGTTTAACCTGAGCAATGAGACGCCTGAGCTGAAGGCCATACTGGCGCGGATTAAAGATCTCGAGCATCAGGGCTACGAATTCGAAGCGGCCGAGGGGTCATTGTCGCTGTTGATCCGCAAAAGCATGGAACATGTGGAAGCACCGTTCAAAGTGGATGCCTACCATGTCTCCATGAGAAGCGAGGGCAACCAATCAGTCTGTGAAGCAACAGTCAAGGTACGGGTGGGCGACAAACGCGCGCACACCGTGGCCGAGGGCGATGGCCCGGTCAACGCCCTGGATTCAGCACTGCGTGCCGCTTTGAGCCAGTTTTATCCGGTGCTCGGGGATGTGAACCTGACTGACTACAAAGTGCGGATACTGGACTCGGCCACGGGCACAGCCGCCCGCACGCGCGTGTTACTCGGATCTACCGATGGGCGTGAGGAATGGAACACCGTCGGAGTGAGCGAGAACATCATCGAAGCCAGCCTCCAAGCCTTGGTGGACAGCCTCGAATACAGATTGATTAAAACGACTTGACACATATACAGCGCGATGTATAGTTTAACTATGAAACGTGTCAGCACAAAGAAAAAAAACTCCAAAGCTGCGGCATCAAAAATGCAGGTGCAGCCGGTGAATTACTCGCAGGCAGGTACGAGCAGCGCAGCGTTGGAGGTTAGGGACTTTGCCCCTGCACAATCATACTACACGCCGCCTGAGGCCATGGTGCGCACTCAGATCTACCTGACACGCACGGAACACGACTTCCTGATGGCCGAAGG
This sequence comes from Pedosphaera sp., assembly GCA_025359965.1. Classification (GTDB taxonomy): domain Bacteria; phylum Verrucomicrobiota; class Verrucomicrobiia; order Limisphaerales; family SXQI01; genus SXQI01. The sequence continues at coordinate 2,412 of JANYDC010000082.1, read as the reverse complement.
CAACCGGCGCAACCTGCCCATGGCGGCAATCGTGCGCGAATACATCGACGAAAAAATGGAGATCCCCGAAGACGCATGGCTTAACAACCCTCTGCTGCAACCCGCGGTGGAGGACCCAGCCTTTGCGGGTCGCGAGGATGGCGCCATCAACCACGATCACTACATTTCCGGAACGCCTAAGCGATTCGGGAAAATGCTAGGCAAATGGATGCCCTTACCAGCGGGTGCCTCCTGACCCTTTTGCGGGATGATATTTGTAGATACGTCTTTCTGGGTGTCATTGCGGGATCGCCGGGAGCAATACCATGCGCAGGCCAGAGTGATCATGATGGAGACCATCCGTCAGAGAGTGCCATTGGTGGCCACCTTGCTAATCCTTGCTGAAACACATGCTTACTTCTCCCGCTCCAAACCGTTGCGGGAGCAGATTCTCCGGGATTTTCTGGAGAACCCCGTGGTGCGGCTTGAAGACGTAACCAGCTCCGACCGCGATGCAGCCGTGCATTTGCTACGCAAACACGACGACAAAGACTACCCGCTGGCTGATGCCACATCCTTCGCAGTCATGCAAAGGCTTGGCATACGGCGAGTGCTGAGTTTTGATGTCCATTTCCGCCAGTTTGGCGGCTTCGAAGTTCTTGGACTTCCTGAAAACGGTTGAGATACTCACTATTTGCCATGTCCGAAATTCCGAAGACCTACGAGCCCCAATTAGTCGAATCCAAGTGGTACCAGTTTTGGATGGACCAGAGCTGCTTTGTCGCGGATTCACACTCCACCAAACCGGCTTACTCCATTGTCATCCCTCCGCCGAATGTGACAGGCATCCTGCACATGGGCCATGTGCTGAACAACACCATCCAGGACATTCTGGCCCGTAAAGCCCGCATGGATGGCAAGGAAGTGCTTTGGCTTCCGGGAACCGACCACGCCGGCATCGCCACCCAGGTGATGGTCGAGAAAAAGATCCGCAAAGAAGAAAAAAAGACCCGCCACGACTTAGGCCGCGAAGAATTCCTCAAACGCGTCTGGGAATGGAAGGAAAAGCACGGCGGCATCATCATCGATCAGCTCAAAAAGCTGGGGGCTTCATGCGATTGGTCTCGCGAAAGGTTCACCATGGACGCCGAGTATTCGCGCTGCGTTCAGAGGGTGTTCGTTGATCTCTTTAAAAAAGGTCTGATTTATCGCGGCAAACGGATGGTCAATTGGTGCCCGTCCTCTCAAACCGCGCTGTCGGACGAAGAGGTCATAATGACCGAGCAAAAGGGATTTCTCTATTACTTCAAAGTTGAAGTGGCGGAGGAACCCGGCACGTTCCTGACCATCGCCACCACACGCCCCGAAACCATCCCTGGAGACACGGCCGTGGCGGTGAACCCAAAAGATCCGCGCTACGCTCATCTCATCGGGAAGCATGTGGTGCGTCCCCTGCCCTCTGAATTTCCCGACGATCAAAAACTCATCCCCATCATCGGCGATGATCACGTGGATTTCGAATTCGGCACCGGCGTGCTAAAAGTCACTCCGGCTCACGACAAAGCGGACTTCGACATCGGCCAGCGCCATTCATTACCTGTGGTTGAAGTCATCACAGCCAATGGACGGATGAATGATTTGGCCGGTATAGATTTGGCCGGATTGGACAGATTTGAAGCGCGCAAACAAGCCTGCGAAAAACTCAGGGAGCTCGGCCTACTGGACAAGGAAGAGCCGTATGTCAACAAGGTGGGCTTTAGCGAACGCGAGAAAGTACCCATCGAACCCCGCCTGAGCGAGCAGTGGTTCCTGAAGTACCCAAGCGCCAAAGCTTCACGCGATGTGGTGGCCGACGGCAAGATGCGGTTGTTCCCTGACCGTTGGGCCAAGGTCTACGACTATTGGATGGGCGGCTTGCAGGATTGGTGCATCAGCCGCCAGCTCTGGTGGGGCCATCGCATTCCCGTGTGGTCGATCCCTTTGCATTATGACTGCGTCGACGAGGTGCAGGGCAAGCTCACGGAGTATTTTGCGGAATGGGGACTTGGCGAGGAAGTTCTGATCGACAGAACCGAACCCTCGCAACATCGCGGCCCAGAGGTTCGATTCCTTACAACCAGTGACAAGGCAGAGGAAGCAGCGCGAAACTTAAATGATTTCTACGTGCTTCCTGGAGATGATAAAAGCCTAATCAAGGATTTTCCAACACCACGGGCTAAGGAATTGGCTTATGGTATCATGGCTAGTCAGGCGTCCGGCCAAGCCACTCAAGACCCCGACGTGCTGGACACTTGGTTCAGCTCATGGCTCTGGCCGTTTGCCACCATGGGTTGGCCGGCCAAGACCGACACTCTCAACAAATTCTATCCGACCACCGATCTCGTCACCGGCCCGGACATCATCTTCTTCTGGGTCGCCCGCATGATCATGGCG
>JANYDC010000057.1 GCA_025359965.1 Pedosphaera sp. | reverse complement strand
GTCTTACACATCCTCCCCGCTGCCGCAGGCTTCAAATTCTGCCCTCCCACCGCCTTACCCCTCACCCCCGAAGAAACCAGAGTCCGCATTGCCGACGCAAAACGTGCCAAATATGGCGTTTAACCAATCATTCTGCCATGCCTGCTTGGGAAGCCGGTCGTTCCCACTCAATCTTCACCGATCATTGATGGCAAATGGTATAAGTCATTTAATTGAATGCACTTGGCCGTTTACAGGCGCGAAATATGTTTATGCGCCACCGGCGTTTGCCAAAGAGTGTGCTTTCGCGCGGAGTGAGTGGTGGGTGTAAATATGGAAACTATGGGCTTCCTCCGGTCTGATGGACACATTGAGGAGGCGCAGGGTACGGGTTGTTTTTCGGCTCTACAGGGCTCGAACGTCAATGGAATCAAATACCCAGGGCTGCGTTCGTAGGACGAGCTATGCCTTGGTTATCATCGTGCGCCGCGTTGAGGCTGGGGCTTGGATTGCACTTAGCTTAATTTATCTTGAATGGAAGCGATCTGCCCATTCGGGGTGGGAGTAGCAGTTGTATTGGGGGGCGCGGAGGAAGCCGATTAGGAGTTGGTTGTTTTCGCGGGCTAGTTCGATGGCTAGGGTGGAGGGGGCGGATACGGCGACTACGGCGGGGATTCCGGCGGCGAGGGCTTTTTGTACGATCTCGAAGGAGGCGCGGCCGCTTACTACGAGGATGTGGTTGGTTAGGGGCCAGTGATTGGCCAGGAGTTGGCTGCCTATGACTTTGTCGACGGCGTTGTGGCGGCCGACGTCCTCATGGATTACTACGGTTTCGCCTTTCCAATTTAGTAGGGCGGCGCCGTGGACGGCTCCGGTTTGGTTGAAGAGTTTTTGACCCTTGCGCAGGGTGGTCGGCATTTCGGGGATGGCGGACCAAGGGAAGGGTGGGGGAGTGGTGATCGGCGGGAACCGTTGGCGGATGGAGTCGATGGTGGCTTTGCCGCAGAGGCCGCAACTGGAGGAACCGAAGACGTGTCGAGCGAGGGTGGCTGGATCGAACTCGACTTTGGGCGATAGGAAGACGTTGAGGATGTTGCCGTGGAGGGCGGCTTCGCCTTGGGTGCAGGGTGCGATTGCGAGGATGTCGGCGGGGGATTTTATGACGGCCTCGGAAGCGAGAAATCCGGCGGCGAGTTCGCGGTCGTAGCCGGGGGTGCGCATGGTGATGGCGATGGATTGGCCTTGGACGCGGATTTCTAGGGGTTCCTCGATGGCGATGTGGTCAAGGTGGGGTTGGAGGGCGTTGGTGGTGGGATTTAGGCGGAGGATCTCGACTTGGCGGGATTGATTGCGGGTGGGCATGGGGGCGGCGTATTCAGTCGGTCACCTTCGAAAGCGGTGTCGACGCATTCGCTCTGCCACCGCACTCCATATAGGGACTTACGGTTACGCTGGCGTTGTAGTCGGGGACGCCGCCGCCGGGGTCGATTTTGCCGGTGGCCAAAAGGATGTTGCCTTCGGGCCAGTGGACTTGGAGGTTACCGGGGGCGATGGGGGCGAGGTGGACGGAGCCTATGTACTTTCCGGCGGCGCTTTGGAGTTCGATTTTGTCGTCTTGTTTGAGATGGAGGCGGGCGGCGTCATCGGCATTCATGAGGACGGCTTCGCGCTTGGAGCCGTTGAGGGGATCGATCTCGGCGTAGATGAGAGTGTTGAATTGTTTACCCCGACGGGTGCTGACTTCGAAGCGGCCGGGAGAGCGATCGAGACTCGGGAGGGACACGGCATGGAAATGGGCTTTGCCGTCTTTGGTTGGGAAAATGCCGCCGTCGCAGAGGTGTGGGCCGCCGTATTGGATGGCGTCACCGGTCTTGCGGAGTTTCTCCACACCGGCGTAGAAGGGGACGACACGGGCGATTTCTTCGCGCATGTCCCAGCCGGTTTGGCAGCCGAGCAGATGGGCGCGTTCAGGAGAGACCCGGGCGGCGAGGTCGCGGAGGATTTTCCATTCAGCGCGGGTATCACCGAGTTGCCGGGGGATTTCGGGGCTGAAGATGATGCGGCGTTCGGTGGTGGTTTCGTTGCCGCCGTCGTCTTGTTCGTAGCGGGTTTTGGCGGGGAGCAGCCAAACTTCCTCGCTTGGTTCAATCCACATTTGATCGGTCAGGATGATGTCTTGATGGACGCGCACGGGGATGCGGCTCATGGACTCCTGAACGTAGGCGGGATCGGGGAGTGTTCGCAGGAAATTTCCACCGAGGCAGTAGAGGAGATCGAGTTCGCCGCGATGGCCGGCTTCGACCATTTCGGGAGCGGTCAGGCCGGTCCATTCGGGAATGGGGAAGCCGTAGGTTGCGGAAAGTTCAGCGCAGTTTTCGGGGGTAAGTGGTTTGCCGCCGGGCAGGGCGGTGGCGTAGGCACCCATCTCGGCGCCGCCTTGGACGGAAGAGTGGCCCCGGATGGGCATGAGGCCGTTCAGATCGCTTCCGACGTAGCCACGAAGCAGGCCAAGATTGAGTATCATCTGGACGGCGTCGGCTCCATAGGTGTGCTGGGTGATGCCCATGCTCCAAACGAGGACCGCATTTTTGGCTTCGGCGATGAGGCGGGCGAAGGCTTCCATGCTGGCGCGGGGGAGTCCGGCCTGGAGTTCGAGGTCGGCCCATTGCATTTGGCCCACACTTTGAATGAAGTCTTCCAGGCCTACGGTATGGCTTGCAATGAACTCGTGGTTAATTGCGCCCCATTCGTTGAGGATTTTGATGGTGCCACAGAGAAAGGCGATGTCGCCGCCCTGACTGACGGGGAACCAGTAGTCGGTGAGTGGACTGCCAAAGACGGCGCTGCCGGCGTTGGAAGGCACCCAATAGCGTTTCATACCCGGTTCCAAGTACGGGTTGACCATGATGATTTTGGTGCCCAGAGCTTTGGCTTCGTGCAGGTACTTGGTGCTGACCGGTTGGTCATTGGCCGGGTTGGAGCCGAAGAAGACGATGAGATCGGTGCCATACCAATCCTTGTAGCTGCAAGTGGTGGCGGCGACGCCGATGGTGCGCTTCATGGCGGCGGTGGAGGGCGCGTGGCAGAGGCGAGCCGCGTTATCAATGTTGTTGGTGCCGATGAAACGCGCGGCCTTTTGGGCCATGTAATAGACTTCGTTGGTCACTCCGCGAGCGGTGACGAAGAAGGCGTAGCGTTTTGGATCGAGCTTCCGCAGGCGATTGGCGAGGGAGTCATAAGCCTCATCCCAGGTGGCTCGGCGAAAGCCGTGGTCGCCCTTGCGACGCACCATGGGGTGGGCGAGCCGGCCCAGTTGGCGGAGTTGAGCGTTGGTCAGGGCGGACAGCTTTGACACATCCGCAAGGAGGGAGTGATCCAAAGCGGGCATGGTGTTGAGGCGGAGGAGATTCAACCGCGTCATGCAAAGGTGGACGCCGGAGATGGTCCAATCGTGAAATCCAGCGACGCCCAAGGCGCAGCCATCGCACACGCCCCGGCTCAGCACTCTCCAGGCGTAGGGGAGATTGTCGCGGTTAGCCCAGATGACCTTGGCCATGTCGCGAAAATGCTTGGGCTTGTCCTGGCCCAGGCCAAAGGGAATGAGGTTGGTCAGTCGTTCGGTGAACGTGGGGTCCAGTCGGTGGTCATTCAAGTGGAGACCTCTTTGGACATCGGATTTTTCCATTTTTTTAGGGCGCGCCGCCAGCAACGTTCCAACTCTGCGCGCAGGATCACGGCCTCCTCCCAGCTGTTCTTCATGGTGCTAAGGTTGTAACCGCTGCTGGTGGGGCCCAGTTCGGGCATGGCGAACATCTCGCGACCGGGCGTTGCGGCGTCGAGCCATGTTTCCATGACCTTTTGCACGAAGGGAAGATAGTCCTCCATTTCGGGAGTCAATTTGTTGGCGGCATCTGTGACCGGGACTTGGCAGTGATGGCCGTTGAAGGGACGGAAGTGGAATTGTTGCGCGTGGCGGATTAGATCGGGGCGCGTGCCAAGACGCTCCCAATAAGGCGGGGCTAGGTGCTTGACCACGGCGAGATGGCTGAAATCCCACGTCATGGGGAGCATCCGTCCGGTGGCCTTTTCGTAGGCGTTGGCCAGGGCCTCGGTTTTTTCGGGCGTCTCGGTGCAGGTATCGCGATGGACTTCAATGGCGGGCTTTACACCGAGCCGGGAAGCTTCCTTGAAAACAACCTTGGTCAGGCGCAAGGCTTCGCGAAGCTCGGTGTCGTGGTCGCCCAGTTGGACGTTGATATGGACCGCGCCCAAACGGGCGTTCTGCTCCATGAGGCGCTTGATATCGGCGTCGTTGGATGCGGCAAAATAGCCAATCAGAATGAGTCCGAGTTTGTCCGCCCATTTGCGATGCTCCACGGTGGGGAGCTCGCTGAATCCATCGAAGCCCGCCTCGGCAAGCGCCCGGAGTTTTCCCTCCACGCCCCAGGGTTTTTTGCGCGTGGGATAATCGCGCTGCGACCAGAGGTTCAGGATGTGGCGGATGACCGGGCGTTCGCTCATGTGGCCCTACTTTTTTGAGGGTTTCTTTTTGGCAAAATGGCGGTCCTTGAAGGTCAGTTCGGCGATGCCAGATTTGTCGAGGCCGCCCATGCCCGCCTTGACCATGAGGTCGTATTGTTTCTTGGCGGCGGCGGCGAGGGGCAGGTTCAGTTTGGCTTGTTGGCCGAGCTTCAGGGCGATGCCTGAATCCTTGGCGGCGTGGGCGGCGCTGAAGAAGCATCCGTGATCCCGGTTCTGCATGTCTTCGCCATCGGTGGCAAGTACGCGCGAATTTGCCCCGGTCTGACTGAGTACTTCGCGGAGCATGCCCAGGTCCAATCCCAGGGCCTGACCCAAACCCAGGCCTTCCGCGAGGCCGGCGGTGTTGATGTTCATGATCATGTTGACCACGGCCTTGACCTTGGCGGCCTGACCGGTGGGGCCGACGAAGCGGATGGTGCTTCCCAGTTTTTCGAGAATCGAGCTGGCGCGGGAGTAGGAGACTTCGCTTCCGCCGATCATCAGGTAAAGAGTGCCTTCACGAGCCTGGGTGATGCTGGAGGCCATGCAGGCTTCGAGGGATTGAGCGCCCACTTTATTGGCGCGTTTCTCGACCACCAAATGGGTTTTGGGTGAGATGGTGGCGCAGTTTATGAAGAGGCGTCCGGTGGCTCCTTTCAGGAGGCTGGCTCCTTTTTCAGCGAAGATCTTCTCCATGGCTGCGTCGTCCGGGACGACGGTGATGATGACGTCGCTCAGTTCGGTGACGCGGGCAAGAGATTTGCAGTGTTCGGCGCCGAGTTCAGCGGCCAACTCTTTGGCCAGTTTGGTGCGGGGATCAAAGATCGCGGTCACTTGGAAGCCCGTTTCCTTCAAACGCTTTGCCATGTTGGCGCCCATGCGTCCGACTCCGACCACTCCAATACGTTCTGGCATATACAAAAAAGTTACTGCGTTGGTTGTTGAGACATTGATCAACTAACTGATCCTGGTGGTTCGCGCACGTTTTTTCGGCGGCTTTTGTTGGACGCTGGGCCGGGTTCAGGGCAGGTTAACGACTCATGGTCCGTTTCTTCAGCAGCAAGCGCTGGCCCGGTGGGGTGACGGTCACGCGGTTCTTTTTGGCGGCGTGGCTGGTGCTGGGGCATGTCCTTATTCCAAAAGCGTCCGCCCAAGAGCTGTTTCAAGAGGCAGCGGATTTCTCTCCGGAGCTTTTGGAGAAGGTCTACACGCGAGGCCTGCAATTTCTGATCCGCACACAACGGCCTGACGGTTCATGGCCGGATTCGCCTTACGGCGCCGAGCCCGCCGTGGTAGCCTTGAGTATTGTCAGCATGCTGGCTCATGGGGACGATCCAAATCATGGACCTTACGCTGAGTCCATCAAAAGGGGCATTGAGTACATACTAAAGCAGCGCAATCCTGCCACCGGGTATATCGGGCGAACGATGTACAACCATGGATTTTCGACTCTTGCCTTAGCTGAGACATACGGGGCGATTCAGGACTCTCGCCTTGGGCCGGCCTTGGAACAGGCGGTTCGATTGATCATTCAGTCGCAGGCCAAAAATCCTTTGGGAGCCTGGCGTTATTCACCCGAGAGCACTGATGCGGACACTACCGTGAGCGGCGCGCAGTTGGTGGCGCTCTTCGCAGCGAGGAATGCAGGGATCGCGGTGCCGGAGGATGCCATTCAAAAAGGCATTCGATTTTTTATTCGGTGTCAGACACCTGAGGGCGGTTTTGGTTATACTTCAGCCGCAGGGCCCAACGGTACGCGGACGGCCATTGGATGTCTGGTGATGGCGCTGGCCAAGGACAAGAAATCGCCTGCATTCGACGCAGCTTTCAAATATGTCCAGCGCGCGCCGCAGGATGCAAGTTACCAGCATTATTATTTGTATTATGCGGCACAGGCCTATTTTCAGGCTTCGCCGAAATTGTGGAAGGATTGGAATCGTAAGAACATCCAGTCTCTTGCGGCTTCGCAAAGCTCTGATGGTGTTTGGGAAGGACAATTTGGAGCAACATTTTCAACGGCTGGCTCCCTGCTTTCGCTGGCGCTGAACTACAGGTATCTCCCCATTTATGAGAGGTAAGGTCAAGTTGGCGCTTGGAATCGCATTCCTGTGTTGCGCGATGATTTTAGTTTCGGCGGTGGAGCAGCCCCGACAAGGCGAAATTCAGTTGGTTGATGGAAGTGTCCTTAGGGGGGGATTGTCTGCTGCCAGCATTAAGGATGGATTGGCTTGGACTCACTCGGCATCGAGTGAGCCACTCCGTTTTAAGCCTGAGGCAGTAGGCTTGCTGCGGTTCTCCCAAGCTTCGAGGCAACCCACCAATTTCAATCCCGGCACGCGAATTCGCTTCAGAAATGGCGACGAAATTCTTGGTAACTTGAAGTCTTTGGAGGATGGCAAAGTGGCGATTGAGACTTGGTTCGGAGGGATTCTCACCGCCGCGGAGACGGGTGTGGAGGCAATTGGTTTTTCAACACGGGGATTTCGAGTGCTGTATGAGGGGCCAACCTCTATGGAGGGATGGAAGACGGGGAAAAATCCGCGTCCCTGGCGTTATCAGGATGGTTCACTCATCGCCAGAGGCCCGGATGGTTTGGGCAGGGATTTTGGCATCAAGGGTTCTTCAACGCTCTCGTTCAGCATTGCGTGGGATGCGCCGTTCAGCCTCAGCATTACTCTCTATGCGCAGCAGATGGATCGGTTTGATTACAACAATGGCGGATACATTGCCTATATTCGGCAGGGTGCGATCAGCCTGCAAAAGAACACCCCAGTGCAGGGCGCGGTGATGCTGGGGAGCGCGCCCATACCCGCCATGATGAAGAAATCCAGAATGCAGTTGGAGTTTCGTTGCAATGTCGAGGAGGCCACTGTTTCTGTTTATGCCGATGGTGCTTTTCTGGCGAGATGGAAGGATCCCACGGGTTTTGCGGCCAAGGGCACGGGTTTTGTTTTTTATTCGCAGACGGATGGCGCTGAGATCAAGCTTTCTGATATTCGCGTGACTGAAATAGATGGCCGGTACGAGCCGGAACCAATGCCTGCGGACGGCAATGGCGAGGATATTATTTTTTTGGCCAATCAAGACCGCGTTCGCGGGAAGGTGGAGGGTTTGTCGGGGGGGAAATTTTCCATCAAGACCAAGGTGGCGCAGTTGAGCATTCCCTTGGAGCGTGTGGTGCAGGTGGTTTTGGGAGGGAAATCAACCAACGCTGCACCCGCAACATCCTCGTGGTCGGTGCGGGCCGCTTTTGGCGGTGGCGAATCGGTGGCGCTCAATATTGAGAATTGGTCGGATCGAACGGTTTCCGGAACCAGTCCTATTTTTGGGCCCATCAATTTTCAAAGCGATTCGATCCGGTTGTTGCAGTTTCGCAACGGGAAAGCCGACTCCGCCACTGATGATTTTGAGGCTGCGCAAATGGAACCACTGGATATCGACCCATGAATCGTTTGATTGCATATTTTTTGGTGTTGGGAGCAATTTTGTGTTCTATCCCGGCACAGGGTCAAACCAACGCCGTGGCTAATGGGCTGGATCGACTGGTGTTCAGGTCGGGAGATCGTCTGGGTGGCACGTTGGAAGCAATTGATCCCGACGGGAGGATGCGATGGACTCATCCCGGAGGCTTGGCTCCCATGAGCTTCGCCCTGGATCAGATTGCCGTGGTCGAGTTGGGCCAAACGAACGCAGCTGTGATTCCAGCGGGGACAATCACCCGAGTGCATCTTATCAGCGGCGAGATGTTCGAGGCCCGCAGTGTGACGGTTGACTCTGCGAAGATCGTGGCGGACACCTCTTTCGCAGGATTGCTAACGATCCCGCGGTCGGCAGTTGCCGCACTGGCCCCAATCCCTGCGGCCAGCAAGACGATTTTTACAGGGCCGGACGGATTGGACGGGTGGACCATGGGCAAGGTGCAGAGCGCAGCCGTGGTGGGTGAGACCGGTGATTGGATTTATCGGAATGGTGCGTTTCTGGCCAACCGCTCCGCTTCCATCGCTAGGTTGGTGGGGCTTCCCGATTCGGGAAGTATTCAATTTAATCTGGCGTGGAAGGGGTACTTCCATCTGGCTATCGCGGTGGCCACTGATTATTTGCAGCCGGTCAATCTGGTGAACAAGGATAATGAGGGGGATTTTGGCGGGTTTTATAGTCTGCAGATCAATGGGTTTACGGCTAATCTGCTCCCCGTCCGGAAGGGTGAACCGATCCGATATTTAGGGCAGGCGGCGTTGACCTCGTTGAATCAAAAAACATCGGCCCATTTTGAGATTCGTTACAACAAAACAAAGCGCATAGTGGCCCTGCTGGTGGATGGAGTGCTGGCCAAGCAATGGATTGACAGCGAGGAGTTTGCAGGGACTGGGCGCGGCTTGCGCTTCGTGCATCAGGGGCAGGGGTCGGTGAAACTTTCGGATTTGAAAGTTTCGGATTGGGACGGCCAGTTTGAGGAAAGCTATAAGCCAGCCTTTGACCTGAAGGAAGATCGTGTGAAGTTCCGCAATGGAGATCGCACCGCAGGATCTCTTTTATCGCTGGCTGGCGAGCAGTTGGTGATTTCAACAAGCGCAAGGGAAGTTAAGGCGCCGCTGGCACGGGTGGCGTTGGTGGAGTTTCCCGCCGAGGCTCCGAAGCGTAGCGCCTTGGATGGCTTTGTGATGGCACGTTTGGGCGGAGTCAATCGATTGCGCTTGAAATTGGACTCATGGACAGCTGCCGGGCTTTTGGCTACGCATCCCATCCTTGGTAAAATGCGTATTACTCCTCGTTCGGTATCCAGCATGGCATGGATCGATAGACCGGGAGATTCATTGGTAGGGCCGGACGACCAGTAGTCAGTCTCAGTCAGAATTATCAGGTGCTGGCAGCGGGATTCCATCGCTAACCAAAAGTTCGGTGACGGTCTCAAAGATTGGATAAAGAATGTGGCCGTCTTCGCGAACCAATCCGCCTTCAAGGGTGCGTTTGATTAATTCGTCGCGCACATTCATGAGCCCTGCAAGGCTGATCTTTTTGTTGCAGATTTTGACCAAACCCTCGTCCGCTTGACGGAGGGGTTGGCGGGTTTCAGGGCAGCGTAAAACGGCCAGCAGCGCGGCGTGAATCATGGCTTTTGAACAGGCTGCGCGGCTTGGCGGGCAGCTTCGTAGATCACGACAATGGGTGGGGCGCCAGCCTTCGTTGCGAGTTGTTTGCAGGATTCGTACTCGGGCGAACGATGCAAAACTTCTTCCCCTAAAAGGCCAAGCTTGATCAAAACCTCACCGTAAGGAGTAGTGACCGTTTCCCAACGCCGTTGGAGTTTTCGCCGGGAAGCGGTGGACGCCCGCACGCCGAAGGCCGAGGTCTGGCGCAGGATCAGCTCGGAGAATTCATCTGCGCGTTCAGTGGTGCAAAGGACAGAGAGCAGGGTGCCGGGACGGTTTTTCTTCATGGCCACGGCGGTATAAAACACATCCAATGCCCCTTTTTCCAGAGCCAGTTCAACGAAGTGTCCGAGGATTTCAGGGGATGTATCGTCAAGATTGGTTTGCAGCACCATCACTTCATCGCGATTCCATGCGCGCGATGAATTAGCGGATGGTTCACTCCGTTCGCCTAAAATGGCCCGCAATACATTGGGTCGCGTTACGTTGTCCCGGGTGCCAAGTCCATACCCGATCTTACGGGCGACCACGCCTTGCATTGGGCCAGTGACCTCCACGAATTCAGCCAGCAAGGCCGCGCCAGTCGGAGTGATCAATTCGTTCGGTTCTTCGCACTGGGTTAGCGGCAGGCCGGCTTCGCCCAATATGGCCAGAGTGGCAGGGGCGGGGATAGGGAACCGGCCGTGTGCGCAATTGATCCAGCCGGTGCCATCCAGCGGCGCGGAGGAATGGACGGTCGGCTTGCCCAAGGCTTCCAATCCAATGCAGGCACTGACGATATCAACAATTGAATCAATCCCCCCGACTTCGTGAAAATGAACTTCGGCGAGGGTTACCCCGTGAATTTTGGCTTCTGCTCGACCAATCCTAGCGAATACGGCCAGTGATTTTTCTTTGACCCACGGAGAAAGCGAGCTGCTCTCGATCAATGACCTAATGTCTGAGTAGGAGCGATCCAACTCAGGGCGGGGATCGTCGTCGTTGTGGGGATGGGTATGACTATGGGAATGCCCCGCTTCGTGCGGATGGGAGTGCGAATGACTGCTTTCATCCTCATGGTCATGCGAGTGGCTGTGAGAATGGCCATGGGAGTGAGGCTCATGGCTGTGCGCATGCTCTGCATGTTTGTGCGAATGGCAGTGAACGTCAAATTTCACGCCCTCGATCTCGGATTTCTTGGCTCGGCCAATATGCAGATGGTAATCGTGAAGCCCCAGCTTGGCTAATTCATGCTCGAGATGGTGGGGATCAACACCGAGATCAATCAGCGCGCCATTGAACATGTCACCGCTGACACCGCTGAACACATCAAGATAAAGGAGATTTTTCATGGAGAACCTAAGCATGTATTGCTGGGGAAAAAGTGGAGGCAAGTCGGTTTATTTGGCTCGCGGCGTAACCGGCGCCGAAACCGTTGTCGATGTTTACTACCGTAACGCCGCTGCCGCAACTGTTCAGCATCCCGAGTAGCGCGGCAAGGCCACCAAAGTTGGCACCATACCCAATACTGGTTGGCACAGCGATGACCGGATGAGAGACTAGTCCTGCAATCACGCTGGGCAGAGCACCTTCCATCCCCGCCACCACGATCACGACACTCGCTTTTTGAATTTCATCCAGCCGTGCCAGGAGTCGGTGCAAGCCCGCCACACCCACGTCGGTGATACGCACCACCCGGTTGCCCATGATCTCGGCTGTCACCGCCGCCTCTTCGGCAACTGGTAAATCACTTGTGCCGGCGCATACCACTGCTATTTCGCCTGGCCGAGGCAAGGGGCGGGAGGAAGTTTCGATTGTTAGACAACGTGCCGAAACGTGATGAACAGCCTGAGGGAAACGGTGGAGCAGTTCAACGGCATGGCCGTGCTGCAATCGAGTCACCAAAACCCGGCCGTTCGCAACCAGCAGTCTTTCGGCAATCCCGCAGACTTGCTCGGCGGTCTTTCCTTGGGCGAAGATCACTTCGGGAAATCCGTTGCGCAGCGCACGATGAGTATCGACTGTGGCAAAGCCAAGATCCTCCAACGGGGCCCTTTGCAGTCGGCGCACAGTCTCGTCCAGCGTGCGTTGACCGCTCTGCAACTCACTTAAAATTTGATGAAGATAATCCGATGGCACGCGCTCAGAATAGCGACAACACGCTGAAAGTAAAACGCTGGTCTTTGCCTTAACCGTTTTATGGGGAGGGAAGAAAAGATGGTGGACACTGCAGGTTTCGAACCTGCGACCCCTACCGTGTGAAGTGCCTGCAAGCCTCAGATTGCTGAGGGTGTGGGAAATAAGGCTGTTTCAGGGTTGTTTAACCATCCTCCCAGCCTCGGGAAAATGGTTGATCACCACGGCCCAAGCGGGACGGTCTGACCGGCCAGCGAGTGGGTGCAGTCGGAAAGAAACTGAATCTGGCCATCCGTCACAAATGAATGACAACGCCCCTCCTCAGCCCCAACCGCATCGCCAAGCCCCGGTCCCCACGTCAAAACCGATGGCGAGAATGTTGGTTTTTCGAGACTTCCATTCCAGCTCCAAGGGGTGCCATCGCCCTCTTGTTTCACCCTTACGTAATGACCACACTTGCAGCCTGGGCACATGAAGACTAGTCGTGTTCCGGATTCATTTGGGTAGCAGATTTGCATAGGTTATTTATCGTTTATGATGGCTCTAATAGCCTCGCACTTCCCCCGAAGGTCAGGGTGAAGGCACTCGACCAAGTGGATGATCGGCAGGATGAAAGCAAGGCTCATGCGTAGTAAGAGACAACCGCCGAAGTGGTATAACCGGAGTGGGTGGCGACAGTGTGGAGGGAATAGTGGAAATAGGGGATGTTGACCGTCCCTCCGGTGTAAAGGGTCCAGCCACTTGTCCACACTCCCCCGAACGCTCCGGTTGGAGGAGCGGCGGCATAGCCTGCGGCGAGATAGTAGTAAAGCGTCGCGCCTGCGGTGGCGCATAGCAGGCTTCCTCCGGACCCGTAAGGAGCCGCGCACGTCAAGGCCACGGTGCAACTCAACACGACAGGCGACCCCCCGGCGACCGGCGCGAGCTGCTGCTCGGTAACACGTCCAGCCATGTCCGTGACAACCGCGTAGATTGACCACGCCCCCAAGGCCAGGTTGAAGCTTGCGCTAGTGACGGCCCTGCCGATGCCTCCGAATGACTTATTGTAGATTGGCGACACGAGTGATCCCTGTCTTGCCTCAAGCCTGACGTCAAGAATGTCGGCGTTCCCGTCGTCGATCCGGAACGAGATGAACTGAACATCGGCGGTGGACGAGTCGGTGCCGTAACCGGACCCCATGTCGGTTCCGTTCCTTTGGATGACCAGCCAAGTGATGGTCGATGGCCACGGGTCATAGAACCGATGCGTGGTGTCCACAATGCCAGCCACGTCCGCCGTGGTGCCTTCGTTGGCAGCGACGCAAGCATAGGTGAATGCGGTTGTGCTCGTGACGGTGATGGCAACCGGTGAGGCGGTATTGTAAGCCGTGCTCCCCATGTTGGAGATTAGGACTTTCTGGCCAGTGTAGAACCCGTGAGCTCGGTAACAGGTCAGGGTCGCAACGTTGGTCGTGATCGAGCGAGTTGATGTTGTCAGGATGGCGTCCGGAGCCACCGAGCTCGACGCAGTGAAGGCCGACAGTCGGTAAGCGCTCCAGTCGGCGAGCAGCATGCCGTTCTTGACGATGGCGTGGCTAAACGGCTCCACGGCTGACTTGGCGATGATCCAGGCGCGGTCCCCGGAAGCGAAGTTGAGCTGCGCCGTCCCGAACTGCTGGCGGCGAACCTTGAGCGCGTAGGTCGTTCCTGAAACCAACCGGCAGGCGCGGACCGTCATGACCTCGCTCGTTGCTGGGGCGGAGGCGTAGAAAATAACGCAAAGGTAGGTTTGATGATTGATCTCGTCGTCGCTGAACACGCCAACAAATCGGAGATCCATGTCCGTCTGGATCGCATCGCTCGGCAGGGTGATCTGGAGGGTTTCCGAGGCGTCATCCGGAGTAGCGCAATCGCATGTCGTTCCGGTCTTGTTCACGAATGCCGTGGTTTGAGTCACGGTGGCGAAGTTGGCCCCGGTGTTGGCGAAGGTGATCGTGGTTGCGGTGACGCCTGTCACCGTCTGGACGGCATTGATGGAGGTGATCAATGCTCCTGTGGCGTCCTTGACGAAATCCAAGTAGATCGTGTCGGAGATAGCAAAGCGGCCCACGTCTGGGTTGCGGCCCCCATGGCGAACACTGCTGGCCCGTCTTCCTCAAAGTTCACGATGAACTTACCGACATCGCCACTGATCCAATCGCTGTCACGCTTCGCCATGCGGCCCCAGAGCAGAGGCGCGACCATGTCATTCGCACCGATTGTCATGGTGTAGAAGCCAGCGGTTGAAGCTGTCAGGCTGGTGTTTGAGCCTGTGTTTGCGTAGGTAAACGAAGAGCTGCTTGGCGTGGAGGTCACCGTGACGCTGGCGGCATTGAACGTGGCATCCGTGACACCTGTGATGGACACCACTTGGCCCACGCGCAGGTTGTGCGGCTTCCCGTTCGTGGTGCCAACTGTGGCCACGTTGGACGTGCGCTGAGTATATCCGATCTCCATCGCGTATACCGTAGGCACTGACGCCGCCTCGTAGATTCGCCACTGTAGCCATTCGGCATTCCATACGATGTAAAGCCCTCCAGTGATGGTTGCGCTCGCCCTGTTCTGCCACTCGACGGCGGCTGGCCACACCGGGCAAAAGATTGGTTGGTCGAACCATGACCGAAGAACGACTTGGGCAGCCCGAGCCGAGGCGCCTTGGGAAATAAAGCTGTAACCAAGCTTTACGCGTGCGGTGGAGGCGTGCGGCCTGCGAGCCTCTTTCGCATCAAGACTGCGCTCTGATCCGATCACCGCTTCGATCTTCATGTCCACTGGGTTGGACCAATCCGGCTCGTCGTTCAGAATGAAGAAGTCCGAAATGCTCCCGGTGGAAAGGGCGAGCAAGTCACGGAAGGGCGGGACGCCGGTGGGGTAAACTGTCGAATAAAAGATCATGCGAATTCGTGATAGTGTTCCCGGGCGAGGTCAACGAAGGCTTTGCGGCCCTCCTGTGATTTCATCCAGTTCCGCATTTGAGCGTCGCTGTTCATGACTGCCAAGCTGATGTTGTTCGCCCCCGGCGTGGTTGACCCCTGCTGGGCCATCACGGATGCGAGCGGCGTTGGTGCGTCCTGCGCTCCGCCGTTCATGATCTGATTGAAATACGGGATGCCAAACTCCTTCACTTTGTTGGCGGGGATGACGAACTCGCCCTTGTGAACCACGCCAGCCACGTCCGATGTTCCGCCGTCGCCGGTGTAACCACCCTCCTTGAACCCGCCTGCGAAGGCAGCAATCAAACCGCCGAGCAGTAGGAGCGCAATCAAGGCCCCCCCCCATGATCCTACCGTCGCGAGGGCTGCGTTGGTTGCAAGGACTGGCGTCTTCGTTCCTTCCACTGCGACGGTCTTAGCGGCGTCCTTGGCCTGGAGCAAGCCCATGAAAGCGGAGAACGCGGCCGACACGCCCTCCATCAGGACGTGTGTCACGACCCACTTGACCCCCATCTCCACGATGCTCTGAATCAGGGTGCGCATGACTGTTGATCCGATGTTTCTCAGAGCTTCACCCCACGTCTTTGTTCCGTCAATCAATCCCGTGATGCCATTAGAAATGGAACTCACAGCAGAATTCATCGTGTCCGCAAAAGTCTGCCCCATCTGCTGAGCCATCGTGCCCCACTGGTTCTGAAGGTTAGTCATCTGAAGCGTCATCTGATCCCCAACGGAATTCGGATCGGCTTGGGTTTGCAATCCACCCAGTTGGCCTTGAACGCCCGCCTTCCGGTTCTGTAGCGAGTTCACCTTTGAGTTAACCATCCGCTGGTTGTCCGGATCGTTGACGGTCTCGCCCTGAAGCTCGCCAATTTGCCCGTCAATGCCTGCGCTCTCCGCTTGCAGCGCGGCCATTTCCTTTTCTCGCTTCTGAACGTTGGTCAGTCGGAAATCGTTTGAAATCTCGGCCTTTTGATTCCGGTACTTTGCGACTCGCTCCTGGCCGTCAATTATCGTTTGAACCTTCTCACGCTCAAGTTCGATCATCGTCTTGGCGTCGGCTTCCTCCTCTTTGGCGGACTGCTCCTCGGCAGCTTGCCGCTCGGCGACCAACTGCTTGCCCAGGACACCGATCTGTTTGTCCAGCTCAAGAATCTTATGCCTGCCTTCAAGTTCCACCTTCTCACCTTCCTGATCCGTCCAAACGTTCTGCCGCTTTAGATCAAGCTCCTTTTCTGCCTCAAGCCTCATCGACCTAAGGTTTTCGATCTGCGCGGAAAGAGGATCGTTGGCGTGCTCCAATAGTTGGATTTTCTCGCGCAGCCCATCGGCTGACTTGGTTTGCCACTCGTCCGCCTTCTTGGCCTGATCGGCGCGTAGAGCAAATTCCTTATCCTGAGCGGCAGCGGCCTGATTCGTGGCCACTGCCTTGTCAGCCTCTCCACCTGCGCCATACTTGGCGATTTGCTTCTCAAGCTGTGCCTTGGTCTGCGCTGCGTTATTATACTCCGATGTCCGGTACTGAACGCCATTCGGAGTCACGGCCACGCCTTCCCGGTCCATGATGGCCTGCTGGTCTGCTGCTTGAGCTTTGAGCCGCTTGAGATTCTCCGCCTCAGATTCTTTGCTCCCCGCTGACTTCATCTGGCCGCGTGCAGCCTTGATGGCAGACATCATGGACTCATCGTGGATGCCTTTGTCTGAAGGCAGCGCACCCTGCAATTGCAATGCAACCTTCAGCGCTTCCTTGAGGCCGTCCGTGAGTGGCTTGAACCATTCGCCGCTCGATTGCGAGACGGTGTCCTTCATCGTTGTCCACAAGCCCGAGAGCGTCGTGCTCTGCTGGATCATGGCTCCGCCTGTCTTGGCGAATGTTGCCTCAAGAACCTGCATCGCCTTTGCGGCCCCGAGGGCTCCGCTGTTGGCCATGTCCTCAAGGCGTTGCTTCGTCTCTCCGGATATCAAGCCGAGCTGCGTGAGGCGCATCGTGGCGTGTCCAACCGGCTCGCCGTCCTTGAGGCCTGCATACAGTCGGCCAGCCCACATTGCAATCTCCTCGAACGGAGCGCCCACGGCGGAGGCGGCATCACCGACCATCCGGAGGCCTTTGTCTGTGGCGAGGGCTCCATCTGTGAGCGTTTGGAGCAAGCGGGAAGCTTTGACCACTTCAGGCAGTTGGAAGGGTGTTGCAGCCGCGAACTGCACAAGGGAGGCCATGCGAGCCTGCGCCAGGTCCATCGATCCGAGCAACGTCTTGAAGGCGATGGTTTGCTGCTCGATCCCGGCGTTGTAGGCAACGGCTGCCTTGATCCCGTTGAACATTTCCAACGCCAGCTTACCAACCGCCCCGGCAGCCGTGGTGAAGGCGGCGAAGCCAAGGCCGGAGGCGATGGCGTCCTTGAACTGCTGCGACTGCTTGGCGGCGTCGGCTTGCTGGGTTGCGAGCGCCTTAGCGGACGCGGCGGCGGCGTCCATGGCCTTCTTGGCGGCATCCACGCCGGACGTGTCCTTAGCGGCCTTCTTAATTTCGTCAAAAGTGGACGGAAGGCCAGCGAGCGCCTTCCGTAATTCATCGACACCCTTCGTGTCCGCGAGACCACCTCCGGAGACTTGCCTGCCAGCAGCTTGCGCGGCAGCCCCGAGCTCCTTCATTCCCTGCTTGGCGGCGTCGATTCCCTTTGAATCGAACTCGGAGGTGATCTTGATGGGGATTGACATGGCGTCAGCTTTGGATGGTGTCGATGTATCGTTTGCGGGTCTTTTCGAGGACTTTCCCGCCGTCCTTGGTCATGCAAGGAGCCACCCCTGCGAGGGTGGTCTCCATGTTTTGAAGGGCTTGGCCAGCCCTCAATCGTTCAGCGGCTCGCGCCAACATTTTAAGCTGGGCGAGCGAATGGTTGCAGGCTTCACCGAGGGTGAGGCCAGAACTGATGGCTACTTCAGCGACCCAGTCGGCGATGTGACGCTGGTGCCTTGCGGAAGGAACGCTGCGAGGCCTGCCATTCGCTTTGCGCGGCGATTCAGCCACCGGAAGAAAAAATCAGCGTTGAGCTCCTCCATCTTGATGATGACGGCCTCAAAGGATTCTTCCGTCAGGCTGTCAGACCAACCGGCTTCCTTGTTTGCTGCCAGCTCGACGAGCTTGGATTCGTCGTCAATGGCGGCGAGGTAGTCACCCATCGAGCGGATGGGGAGTTGCATGACTTTCACGGCCTCGGTTGTGCCATCCAGCTTGGTGACAATCATGTCTTGGCCTCCGAGGAGGGTGGTGAATGCGTTTTGGATCATGGTCGTTCTATGGGGTTTCTACAATTAGGGTTGCTTCAACTTGCGCTGCCACGGCTTCAACCTTGACGGCGTCAATGGGTTTCACTTCGTCGGGTTTGACGTCCTCGACTGGCTTGACGTCTTCGGCAGCCTTGGCCTCAGGCTCAAGGTCCGGATCGACGACGCCTCCGTATGATGCGGACAGTGGCGTTGGCGCGATGGCCATCTCGTCGGCGCGGTCAATAACGACAGGCGCTTCAAGGACCGGCTCCGCGACAGCCTCAAGCAGAGCTGGGCTGACGCTGGGTGGCGGCGCGACGAAGTCAGGATCAGCCACGATAACGCCCGCGTCCTCGGAATACTTCTCAAGTCCGAACATGTTGCCGAAGTCAGGAGGCAGATTCACTGGCGCGGGGATGCCTCCGTCAAGTTCAGTGTCATAGCCATAGGCCAGAATCTTTCCGGTGTCGTCCGTGACGATCACAATCTTTGGTGTTGGCATAGGTTATGAAAGCCAGAGGAGTTTTCCGTCGCTTTGAGTGACCACCGTGAAGCCGGTGTGAGGCGAGTAAGCGGAGAACACTGGCTTAGTTGTGCTGGTGGTCACGATTGGAGCGTAGGAGTTCAGTGCTGCTCCTCCAGGGTTCAAAATGCTCACCGATCCACCGCTGGCGCTGACGTCGCACGGGATGTAGATTTGGAGGTTATCTGGGTTGTACGCGAGACCCAAGGGGCGGCTGGACGACAGCGAGATGCTCGCCTGCCAGGCCGGGGTGTTGGGGTTGTAGATCGCCACGGTACCCGCATCAAAATGCGAGATGTAAACGCGGTCAGTGATGGGACAGTAGACGCCGCAGGACGGTTTGATCGGAACCGAGGCTGTGGGCGCAGAGCTGTAGACTGGGGTTGCGCCACAGGTGATGATCGTGATCTGTTGCGATGCGCCGACGTTGCGACCCACCCAAACCTTGTCCACGCTCGGAACATAGAATGGATACATCTGGTCCGCCTGCATACTCGTGCTCAGGGCTGTCACGGTTCCACTAGTCGAGGTCATCGCCGAGATCAGTTGCATGAAGGCTGCGGCGGAGCCGCTGTAACCGACATAAATTTGATTGTTCGACGGACACCAGCAAAGCCCCATCGGAATTTGAGTTCCGCCAGTGTAGGGAATAGTGATCGTGCCCACCTGTTGGCCTGCGCCACCATTGGCGTCAGGGTCAATGACCAGCAGCGCGGAACTGTTGGTGGTGACATAGACTCGGTTGCTGACCGGATTGAAGCAGCAATGCCGAGGAGCGGAAGCGACGATGATCGTGTTGATTACATTGTAGTTCAACGGACTCAGGACCGAGATGGTCAACGAGCCGAAGTTGCAAACGTAGATGTTTCCATTCGCGACCACGCAAACGCCGGTTGGAGTGGTGCCAACGGTGGTCGAACCTGCCATCTGCATCACGGCCCCAGACGCCAACAGGAGCGGAGAGTAACGGCGAGCGAGCTCGGTTGTGACCGGAGGCGGAATCGGGCTGCTGACCAGCGAGGAAGGATTGATTGCGACGCTCGAATCAATCGGGTCATGATAAATATCACCCATAATTTTGGTTCCTTTTGGCTGTGGATTACTGGACTGTTCCGCTGTTCAGAACGCTGTGGAGAGCGCAGAATTTCAGCTTAGTGCTAACAACGTCGTCCTTGCAGCTCACAGGACCGTCAAAGTCTAGGTATCCGTAAAGCAGCGCGGTCATGAACAAGGCGTCGGCGTGGGTGTACTGCTGGATTTGGATCCAAAACTTCTTGGTTATGTTGCCCGTGGTGTTGGACAACGGGGCGAAGTTGAAGGCGGAACCAGTCACCTTCTGAGATCCCCAAACCAGCTCAAACACGAGGTTGCTCATTTCCCTGGCTTCAAAGCTGAAGTCCATCGACTGCTTCACTGGGATTTTGTCGTAGCGGCGAAGCTGGCCGGGGGAAGGCGCGAACACTTCCTTTTCATCGCTCTGACGATCAATGTCGAGCGCCTCAATGGCACCGATATCAACCCATTTCGTCTCGCCGACGGCGGTTGAGGGGCGGACGTTGCGGCCCACTGCGGTTCCGATGGTTGCGCCACCGATGGTGATGCTGCCGCCGGAGTAGATATCGCCTGCGACGGTGCATGTGTCCGCGTCGCGAAATAGAAGAACGTGATTGCCTAGGGCTACTGGATTCTGAGTCATGTGATTGGGTGGGTTGGTTGGTTATGTGGCTGCGGAGAATTTTCGCTCCTTGACCAAGTCCTTGGTGTCTTGATCCATGGCCTTGGAAAGCTCGGTGTGGAGCGCCTCGACGGCAGGAGGCGTCGCGGTTGATTTGGTCTTGAAGGCTTCAATGCCCCTGACTGCGGAGTCGAACGCCTTGGTGCTCACTACTCCGATGGCGGAGGCGAGGCTTGGAATCTTGGCCACGATCCAGCCGAGGATTCGGGCGAAGATCGGGATGACGGCGGGACAGAACACGCAAAGCGCAATGATCCCGCCGATGCCGAGGGTTGACAAAGCCCAGCGCCATGCCCGCTTGACAACGCTCTGGTTGTGCTCAGCCTCGTACAGTTTACCCATGTCCTCCAGCTTGCCCTTGGCTTCGGCAAGCGCGGCCTTCGAGGAAGCAACCTCGGCGGTCAACCGCTCCACGCTGGCGAGGCGTGCTTCCACGTCATTCGTGGCCGTCTGGTTCCCGGCGAGGGCGGCCACAACGTCAATCCGGTGCTCAGGGATGCCTTCAAGCTGCTGATCGGCCTTGGCGAACCGTTGAGCGAGGGCTGTTGGCGGGTTGTGCGGAGCCACTGCCAGGGTGTCCACGATTGCCGTGGTCAATGTCCGGCTCTGCTCGGCAACCTTGAGGCCTACGGCATCGACGACGGCTTGCTTGGCTTGCGTGTCGGCGCGGCGGAAGGTGCATCCGCCAAGGAAGAGGCAGATGATGGCGATGGCTATAAGGTAAAGGGGTGTTCTCATGGTCGGACGATGGTTCGTTTGATTTCGGCGACCTGCTCCTCGATGCGGATCAGGATTTCGTGGTCGGCGTTGCGACCGATCTGGAGGACCTCGATCTTCTTCTCCGCCTCGGCCAATCGGTAGGGAAGGATCACGAACATTTGCGAAAGGCTCAGCATCCCCATAATAATTCCAAGAGTGAGGCTGATGATCAGCAGGATGGTTCGCAATTTGTCCATTCCGCTTTCTTGCTTTTGGGTGTCAGTGCTCATGCTTAGTGTCATCAGGGCTTCCAGTTGAGTTTGGCGGCGAATTCGACGGCGTGGACGGTTAGTGGTGATTCGGTTTCCGCACGTAGCGAGACCGGATGAAGTTTGGAGCAAAGGGCTGTTGGTGCGGGCGACCAGCCGACGAGCGTCTTGACTATGCGCTCGGCCACGTCGTCCCCAGGCTGCGGTGTGCCGGTATTGTTCCGGTTCATGACGCCGTTCTCGATCACCTCAAGGCGAACGTTCAGCGTGCATTCAACAGGCCCAGCAGGAAATGCGGTCTGCGGCGCGGCTCCGAGGCCCTGGATGCTTGGCGGGAATACCACCACGCAAAGCAGGTAACGACCCACGGCCTCAGTGACCTCCTGAACAATGTCCCCGGCGCGGTGGATGATAACGGAAATTGGCTTTGCTCCGCCCCCGGTTAGGGTGTCGGCAAAGTAAGCATCGGCATCGAGCTTGGTCTTGATCGCGGCCTGTATTGTGTAAAGCAGGCTCATGGCACGATGGCGATCTGGTCGACATAGTCGTAGGAACCCGACCCTTGGTTCCAGTTGGACGTATCGAGCGCGGTGTCTGGAACGGGAACTAAAAACAAACCAGCAGCCACGTCTTTCAACCGGCTGATTGCCTCACTGCGAGCCTTCTCGCGTTGGCCGTCGACATCAACCAACTTGCCACCGAGGCGGCGATAAACAGTCACCGTCGCGATGTCGAGCGCGGTGTCCTTCAGAACATTCGGGATGCCGGTTGCGGCCATCTGATTGCGGCGGCAGGAGGCGACATAGCCACGGACGGTGTCCATCGTCCCAGTAAGCAAGTCATCCATCACCGTGGAGCCAACCTGTCCGGAGACGAGCAGGACGGAGGAAACCACGGACCATTCAGGCGCGGCGAAGCGCTCTTTAAGGTCGGCCTGTGTGATCGTTGACCAGTTTGGCATTTTGCTTAAGGAGGGAGCCCTCAGGAACGACTCTGAAGGCTCCCCGGTGCGGGTTGTGGCTGGGTGGAGTGTCCGGTCGGCTTATGTGACCACAAGCTTCTGACCGGACAGAGTGTTGGTGATCTGGATGTCCTCG
>JANYDC010000056.1 GCA_025359965.1 Pedosphaera sp. | reverse complement strand
GTCTTACACATCCTCCCCGCTGCCGCAGGCTTCAAATTCTGCCCTCCCACCGCCTTACCCCTCACCCCCGAAGAAACCAGAGTCCGCATTGCCGACGCAAAACGTGCCAAATATGGCGTTTAACCAATCATTCTGCCATGCGTTCTTGGGAAGCCAGTCGTTCCCACTCAATCTTCACCGATCATTGATGGGAAACGGTATGAGTCAGAGCGGATTCGTTTAGGAACGCGCTGATTTCATCTCCACGAGAGTCTACGAGCGAGGGGTAAAACGAGTGGATTCGCGCTTTCCTTTGGTTTCGGTGGGGTTAGACTAAGGCTCATGAGTTTTAGTTCGTTCGGCCTTTCCCAGGGAATTATTGATGGGATCAAGGCCATGGGGTACACGGATCCGACCCCGATTCAATTGCGGGCCATTCCCTTGCTGATGCACGGTCAGGATATGATCGGCAGCGCGCAGACGGGCACGGGAAAAACCGCCGCTTTCGCTCTCCCCATTCTTTCCAAGCTGGAGAAGCACCAAGCCTCCGGGCCGCGCTGTCTGATTCTGGAACCGACGCGCGAGCTTGCGGCTCAAGTGGAAACGGCCATCCGTGATTATGCGCGCTTTACCGATCTCCGCGTGGCCGTGGTTTATGGCGGTGTGGGCTACGGGCTGCAAATGGACCAATTAAAACGCGGCGTCGATATCATCGTGGCAACACCTGGCCGGTTGTTGGATCACATTGAGCGCGGAACAATTCGTTTGGGCGAGGCCCGTTATCTGGTTCTGGACGAGGCGGACCGGATGTTGGACATGGGCTTCCTGCCGGATGTAAAGCGAGTGGTGGAACGTTGCCCAAAGGAACGCATCACCGCATTGTTCTCGGCTACGGTGCCGCCGGAGATCGACACTCTCATCCGCTGGGCCATGAAAAAGCCCGAAGTGGTGGAAATCGGCCTGCGCCGTTCACCGGCCGAAACAGTCAAACATGTCATTTATCCGGTCGCAGAAGACCAGAAGAGCGATTTGTTGCGCAGTCTTCTGGAAGAGGTGAAATACGATTCAGTGATTGTTTTCTGCCGCACCAAGCACCGCGCGGACCGGGTGGGCACGATGTTGAAGAAAAACAATCATGCGGTCGCTATTTTGCACTCGAACCGCACCCAACGCGAGCGAGAGCAGGCCTTGCAGGGTTTCCGTGATGGGAAATACGAGGTTTTGGTGGCAACGGACATCGCGGCGCGCGGTTTGGATATCGCGAGTGTCAGCCACGTCATTAATTTCGATGTGCCGCAGCATCCTGAGGATTACGTGCATCGCATCGGCCGCACAGGCCGCGCGGAAAGCACTGGCGACGCATTTACGCTCATGGTGGCGGAGGACGCCGTGCATGTTCACGCGATCGAACGGTTCATCGGGAAGAAAATTGAGCGGATCAAACTCCCCGGCTTTGAGTACAAGTTCACCATCTTATTTGATGAGAACAAGCCGGGCGCGCTGAAGCCGCACGAACGCAAGGCCAAACAAGTAAGGCTTTCCGGCGGGTACCACTTCGGACCAACAGGTGGGCGGCGGAAGCGGAGGTAGTTCTTCCCGTTTGGGACCAGGCTCAAAGAATAAGGCGGAGGCCAGACGCGTACTCCGCAGGAATGTCAAAGGATCGGCCGAGGAGAAATTGCTCGGCCAGAAGCTGCATCCAGGCCCGGGAAACTTTGATTTTTCGGACCACTAGTTTGGTGCCCTCGGCTGTGGTGAGAATTTCGTACCGCTCTATTTCCACACGGATGGGTTCCTTTTCGCCGTGAGGTTGAAGAACGATGGTTGCGGCTTTGGTCTGGGAATCGATCTTAAGGTCTATCATGCGGGCGTAGGGTTCAAGTTTGCGGGCCGCCCACTTTTCGAGGCCAAAACTGGCGGCACTGTCTTTGAGCGCCCAAAGTTTACGGCTTAGGTTGCTGAACATCTTGCAGAGGTGGCCGGCGTCCGGGAATGGCGGGAAGGAGGGCATCCACTCTCTCCTCTGCTGAGGCAAACCCGAACTGTTTTAGGAAATCGATTGTTTTGGCGCGGATCACTATCCGGCGTTTCATAAAGGGATCCAAATATTGCAAGGCTACGGCCCGCAGGGCGAGTGGGCCGCTGGGCAGTGCCCCACCCTCCGCTCGATACCAGAGATCCCCCTGAATGGGCAGTCCATCGGCCTGAAGGTGAACGCGGATCTGATGGGTGCGGCCGGTACGCGGGTAAACAGCGACGAGAGCCCGCTTCTTGTCCCGCGCGATTACCTTAAAATCAGTTTCAGATGGCTTGCCGTTCTTTACGTCCACGTACATGCGCTCAGGTTTGCCGGGGACTTCGTTGATGGGCCCGGTGGAAGTCCATTGGTCCTCGGATGGAGATCCTTCCACCACTGCGAGGTACGATTTTTCCACGTTGCGCGTCTCGAAGAGTTTGCTCATCGGCATGACTGCCCCCTCACTTTTGACTCCTAAGAGCACACCGGTGGTGTCAGCGTCGAGGCGGTGGATGAAGCGAAGGTATTTGATATTTCTGAGCTGTGCCCAGGGTGCGCGCATGAGAATCTGCCCTTCCACTTCCAGCATCAGGTTGCGCCCGGTGTTCTGCCAGTGGGAGGGAGCCAGCATCCATCGGGCGGGTTTGTCTATGGCCAGAACGGTGCGATCCTCATAGATAATCGCCGCTTGATCGTCACCCACCAATATTTCCATCGGTTTACGCACGACGTCATCATAACCCTTTGGACGCAGGTGTGAAACTATTTGGCGACCTTGCAAAGGGAGGGGACGCTGCGCTTGACAGGGGTATGCGAGTCGCAGACGGTTGGGGACTTGTTGGCTCCATTTGACTTGCCTGCAAGGATGCCTGCGTTCTCCAGGCCGAAATTTGAATGAAATCCGACAGTATCCTTAAACACGCAGCCAAGGCCTTCCTATTGGCGGTGGGCGCTTACGTGCTTTTTTTCTCGTGTGATTCGTATTTGCGTCACCGTCGCGGGCCGTGGGAAGTGACGTTCATTGCCTCGACCAACGGATCCCCTGCGCTGCTGGTGAACCACGCCGCGTACGGACTGACTAATATGCTGATTGTCTTTAAGGGGGAGAAGGCGACCAACGAGGGTACTGTGGTGTTCGATGTTCCGCGCAAGGCCGTGCCGTTTGGTCGGACTCGCTTTGAGGATTTAACCTATCTTCCGGGAGGAGTGGTGTTGGATTTGTTCGGACACGAGGTGGAATTTTTGCCCAGGGCCATGTTCATCAATTTGCAGGAGGTGTCTTGGGCGACACCCAGCCCCATCGTGTTGGATGCCCCAATGAAGGTGCCGGGGTTGAAGGATCGAGATCGCAAAGGCCGGCGGTAATCCGGGGATAACCCCATGCAGCGGGGTGGATACGATTCTTTGCTTAAGTTTCCCCGGAGCAAGTCGATAAAAAGTTATGGCCATTGTTTAGGAGTCCGATCCCGGACATGGACAAATACTTTCAAACACAAGGGAGTAAGTAACAGGCTTCGCCCGGCAGATAACATCTGCCGGGTGCTTCGTTTTATAGCGGTGTAAAAAAACCTCTTGACGATTTTAGCGCATTCCGTCGCATTTTGTGCTCGACAGGGTCACTCTTTGGCACTCCCTCCTTAAGCATCTCAAAATTCCAACCGATAGCACTTTCGCGCCCGAAGCTCTCTCGCGAGGCGATGACGCAATGAACTTTAGAGAAATGACCCTTATGCAGAAAACAATCAAAGCCGGAAGCCAGACAACCACTATGGGACAAGGCCACGGCGCGGTCGCAGCAACACTGTTGCGGTTCATTATGCTGTCGCTCGCGCTGTTGCCATTGCACCTGAGCGCCGCGAGCGCGCTGTTCCTTCCCCCGCCCGATGATGGATTCAACGCCGCCGCCTATTATGGGGAGCAGACGACGTCGCCAGCCGTGATTCGTTCCAAACTGGCGCGGATCAATCTGCCGCTGCTGGTTCGGAGCGGCGGAGCTTTGCAGGCCGCCGCCGCCGGAGAAGCCCCCTCCACGGTGCAACTCAATTTGTTTAACGACCGCTCCCTCACCGTAAATATTCTACGGACTGAAGTGCGCGGGGCGTCTAAATTCGTTTCTTACGGCAAAGTTGCTGGCGAACCTCGAAGCCAGGTGATCCTGAGCGTTGATAGCGGCGTAATGGCGGCTTCCTTGTTCGTTCCCGGCACTCCGCCCGTGCAAATCAGCTACGCCGGCAACGGTGCTCACCGCATTACTGAGTTGGACATGAACAACATCCCTGGTTGCGGCGCCGACGATCTTCCCCATCCCGCGGCCACTGCGCTGGGATTGGATGTGCCGGCAGCGTTGAAAGCTGTCGCCTCCAAAGACTCCACAAGCGCCGGTCTCGAAGGCCATGTCCATGCGCAGGCCATTCCCGCCACGGCAGGTGATGCGCCGACAACCATTGATGTGATGGTGGTTTACACCACTGCGGCAAAAGGTGGCGCTGGCGGGTTGGCCGGAATGAATGCATTGATCGACCTTGCAGTCGCAGAAGCCAACGCCGCTTACTCGAACAGTTTGATCAACGTGCAGCTCAATCTGGTCTACAGGGGGGAGGTTTCCTATACGGAAACAGCCAACGCCAGCACAGACCTGACTCATCTTCAATCGACCTCCGATGGACAGTTGGACTCGGTGCATGCCTTGAGGACTCAATATGGAGCGGATTTGGTGACCCTCGTGGTTGAGACGATGAACACCTATGCGGGCCTTGGGTATGTGATGTCACCCCCATCCAGCGGCTTTGATGTTTATGGATTCAACGTGGTTCTTCGTTCGTACATGTCCGGCACCTACACCTACGCCCACGAGTTGGGCCACAACATGGGCTGCGCCCATGATCGCCAGAACTCCACAAGCCAGGGCGCCTACAGCTATTCCTATGGATATCGTTTCACCGACACCAACAATGTCCAGTACCGCACGGTGATGGCCTACGCTCCCGGCGCGCGCATTCCCTATTTCTCAAACCCAAACGTAAGCTTCAACGGCACACCGACTGGTGTCGATAGTGCGTCGACCAATTCCGCCGACAACGCGGCGAGTATCAATAATACTGCTGCCACCGTTGCGGCTTTCCGCTCGTCCTCGTCCCTCTTTAATTTTGATGGGGTTAACCCCACCGTCGGCGAAAGCGATGGCACGGTGACCTTCACTGTGCTGCGCTCGGGAAGCACTGCCAGCAACGCCACGGTGGCCTTCGCCACCAGCGCCGGCACCGCCTTGGCGGGTTCCGATTATGCCGCGACCAACGGCACTCTGACTTTCTTGGTCGGCGAAGCCTCGAAAACCATCACCGTGCGGATAATAAACAATGCTGTGGTTGAGCCGAGCGAAACCTTTACCGTCCGCATCAGCAGTCCTTCAGCGGGTTCGTCCTTGGGGACATTGGTGACTGCGACAGCGACGATTACTGACGATGACACTGGATTCAATTTCTCCGCATCGACGGCTTCGATTTCGGAGGGCGCCACCAATGTGGTGGTGACCGTCTTGCGCACTGGCGACACCAATGCGACTGCGACCGTGGACTACGCCACCACGAATCTTACCGCGCTTGCGGGAACGGATTACGATGCCACCACCGGCACGCTCACTTTTGATCCAGGCACCAATTCACTGACGATCACCATTCCCATCACCGATGACTCTCTGGTCGAGGGCACCGAAACATTTAAGGTTGGTTTGAGCAATCCTAGTGCAGGCTCGACCATTGGCGGAATCAGCGTGGCGACGGTTTCCATTCTGGACAACGATAGCTCGGTTTATTTTTCAACAAATGCGGTGTATGTCCTTGAGAACATCACGAATGCGACCGTGGTGGTCTACCGTGCGGGCGGGACGAACAACGTGGTGACGGTGGATTACCTTACGGTGGATAACAGCGCGTTGACCGGATCTGATTATACCTCAACTAACGGCACGCTGACCTTTAACGCGGGTGTGACCAATCTGACCGTGCGGATCCCTATCATCAACGATTCCACAGTTGAGACGAACAAGGATTTCAGCCTCCTTCTGACCAATGTAAGTGTGGGTTCCGTTCTTGGTGCAAACACCAACATCGTGATCACCATTAAGGACAATGACAGTCTGATCGGCTTCTCCACCAACGCGGTAACGGTGGCGGAATCAGTGGGAAACCTGTTGCTCAGCGTCAGACGCTCGGGTGGTTTGGCCGCCGCATCCACCGTGGCATACAGGACCTCAACCAACGGGGTGGCCGTGGCAGGATCGGATTTCACCGCAGCCTCCGGCATTCTAAGTTTTGCCGCCAATGAAACGAATAAGACGATCACCATTCCCATTACCAACGACGCGATAATTGAGGGGGATGAAACTTTTACGGTGACTCTGTCGAGCCCCA
This sequence comes from Pedosphaera sp., assembly GCA_025359965.1. GTDB lineage: Bacteria > Verrucomicrobiota > Verrucomicrobiia > Limisphaerales > SXQI01 > SXQI01. The sequence continues at coordinate 12,921 of JANYDC010000056.1, read as the reverse complement.
CCGGCGAGGCGGTGCTCTCCACCAGCGTGATCACCGTCACCATCTCCGACAATGACAGCACGATTGCCTGGGCCACCAACACCACCACTGTCAATGAAGGAGCCGGAACCGTTTCGCTGACCTTGCTGCGCGCCGGAACTCTGACTCTGACCAATTCCATTCTTTTCAGCGTGAAAGCCGGAACCGCCGGCTCAAGCGACTATGTCAGCACTAACGGAACGATTACTTTCCTTCCCAATGAAACCAATAAAACAGTGACAGTCGGCATCACCGATGACGTCGTTGCCGAAGTGAACGAAACTTTTGGCGTGGTGATTTCCGCTCCGACTGGTGGCGCCGCAATTTTGGGGACCAACACCACTTATGTGACCATCACCGATAATGATGCAGGTGTGACCATTGCCACCAATCGTTATTCGATCAGTGAGGGTGGAACCAATGTCGTACTAACCGTGAACCGCTTCGGCGACACGAATTCAACCGTGCAGGTGGATTACTCCACAGTGGACGGTGGTGCGGTGGGTGGTTCAGATTTCACCAGCGTGGCCGGTTCCCTGGTGTTCACTTCTTCAGTGGTATCAATGACCATCACCGTGCCCATCACGGATGACTCCGTGATTGAGACAAACGAGACTTTCCGAGTGATCCTGAGTAACCCAACGCTCGGCGCAGTACTCGGCACCAATGCCGCTGCAACAGTGACCATTTTGGAAAATGACAGCACGGTGCGCTTGACGACCAACGTCGTAAGCGTGCTGGAGAACGCAACCAACACGACTGTGACCGTGCTCCGCGCCGGTGGCACCAACTATACCGTGACCGTCGATTTCCTCACCTCCGATGGAACAGCCACGGCCGCTTCAGACTATTCGGCCACCAATGGCACTTTGACATTCGGGCCTGGCATCACTTCGCGAACCGTCCTGGTCCCGATTTTGAATGACACCAACATCGAGGGGAATGAGACCTTTAGGTTCGCATTGACCAACTTGACCGGCGGAGCCACATTCAACGGGGCCACTAATCTGACGGCGACAATTCTCGATAACGACAGTGTCATTGATTTTGTGACCAGTGCGATTACCGTGGCGGAATCGGTCGGATCCAACGTGGTTACAGTGGTTCGCACCGGTGGTGTGGCCGCCCCTGCCACGGTGGCTTACGCCACAGTGCCCGGCTCAGCCTCGGCTGGTTTGGATTACACCAGTCTGAGCGGCACACTCACCTTCAACGCGGGTGAAACAAATAAGACCATCACTTTGGTCATCAAGAACGACACCCTTACGGAGACTAACGAGACGTTTTCTTTGATCCTTACGAACACCACCGGGGAAGCGGTTTTGGGCACCAATTCACCCTACGTTGTGACTATTACCGACGACGACACCTCCTACGCTTTCTCAACCAATGCCTACAGCGTGAATGAGACGGCGGGCACGGTGACTCTCTCCATTGATCGTACCGGCACTCTGTCCACCACTAACACGGTCCGGGCCATCACTCGTGTCGGTACGGCGGGCACAAATGACTTTATTGCGACGAACGTCGTGGTCACATTCCTCCCGACTGAAACCAACAAAACCGTCACCATCGGAATCGTTCACGATTCAATTGTCGAAAGCTCGGAGACCTTCACAGTCTCGTTGACCAACGTGACGGGTGGAGCGGTGGCCTCCGGTGTCACCAACGCAGTGGTTACGATTGTGGACAATGACAACTCGATTGTGATTGCGGCGGGTTCCCTGCAATTGAGTGTTTCTGAGGGGGCGTCCAATGCGATTGTCACCATTCAACGAACAGGTGATCTTGCCACGACCAACACGGTGGATTACGCCACGGCAGACAACTCGGCCCTGGCGGGGTCGGATTACACGAATACCACCGGCACTCTTACTTTCAATGCCGGAACCAATTCCCTGACAATCAGCATTCCAATCATTGACGACTCCACGGTGGAGACCAATGAGAATTTCCGCCTGGTCATCAGCAATCCGGGGTTGGGCGCAGTGATCACCAGCACCAACACCTCTCACATCAACATTTTGGAAAATGATAGCTTGGTGCGGTTGTCCACCAATGCGCTGAGTGTTCTCGAAACGGGAACTAATGCCATCCTCACCGTGACACGTTCAGGCGGCACGAATTACTCGGTGACGGTCGATGTCGCTTTGTTTGACGGAACGGCAACCAACACGGTCAACTTCTCTGATCCGACCAATGCCACCGTCACGTTTGGTCCCGGCGTTGTTAGCCAGACTGTTTATGTTCCTCTGATCAACGATACAAATATTTCTGGGGATCTCACCTTTAGCCTGATCCTGACCAATGAGCTCGGTGGCGCAATTCTCGGCTCTGTCACGAACGCCACCATCACCATTCGCGACACGGACAGCATCATCGACTTCACCACCAACGCGGTCACTCTTTCTGAAACGAGCATCACCAATTTGATCTCGGTGACTCGTACGGGCGGTCTGGCGGCAACGCAAACCGTGGCCTATGCGACCTCGGACATCTCGGCCGTGGCTCCGGGAGATTACCGCGCGACCAATGGAACAATTACCTTTGCTCCTGGCGAAACCAACAAAACCATCACCCTGGTGCTGGTCAATGATTGGTTGATCGAAACAAATGAGACTTTTGCGCTGACCATCAGCTCACCCACCGGGGATGCTGCGCTCGGAACCAATGGACCGGTCACATTCACCATTACTGACGACGATTCAAGCATCACTTTCACAACCAACGCGGTTTCCTTCAATGAAACGGCAGGGACGGTGACAGTGAGTGTGGACCGTACTGGGTTGCTCACCACTACAAACGCGATCCAATATATCTATCATCCAGGCACCGCGTCCGTCCTCGACTATGTGGGCACCAATGGCACTCTGGTATTCCTTGCGAACGAGACCAACAAGCTCATTACCTTCTCCTTGGTTGATGACTCGCTTGCGGAAACCACTGAGGCTTTCACCCTCAGCCTCACCAATGGCACAGGCGGTGGGCATCCCGCCAACTATACCAATTTGATTGTTACCATTTTGGACGATGACGCCGGCGACATCAGCTTCAGCACCAACGCGGTAACCTTCGCGGAAAGCGCGGGAACGGTGACTCTGTCTGTTGATCGCGGTGGAATCCTGACGGGCACCAACACGGTGCAGTATGTTTTCCGCCCCGGCACGGCTGGCACGAATGATTACACAGGCACTAATGGTGTGTTGACCTTCCAGCCCAATGAAACTAACAAGACGGTTACTTTCGCCATCACGGAGGACAAGATTGTTGAGCTGTCCGAAACGTTTGTGGTCTCATTGACCAATGCGGCCAACGGAGGACATCTGATCGGTTACACCAATGCAGCCGTCACCATCACCGACAATGATGCGAGTGTGGCCTTTGCCGCCACCACTGCCAGCGTCTCCGAAGGTGGAACCAATATCGTCCTGACGGTTAACCGCTCGGGTGATACCAACGGCACTGCCACCATCGATTACGCGACGGCCAACCTCAGCGCGTTGTCGGGTTCTGATTACACCAGCACCACCGGCACCCTGACCTTCACCAACGGCGTGCTCACTCAGACGCTCACGGTTCCAATCACCGACGACAGCTTGATTGAAACGAATGAACAGTTCCGTGTGTTCCTCAGTAACTCCGGAGCCAACACGGCCATTGGGACTTCCAGCAACGCAACGGTCACCATCTTGGAGAACGACAGCTTGCTGCGTCTCTCCACGAACGCCGTTTCACTCCTCGAAAACGCCACCAACGCCCTGTTCACAATTCTGCGCACGGGCGGCACAAATTACTCAGTGACTGTTGATTACCAAAGCGTGGTGGGTACGGCGGGAACCAATGATTTCACGCTGACCAACGCCACCGTCACCTTTGGGCCTGGCGTGCTGACTCGCACGTTTGTCATACCCATCAACAACGATACTAACATTGAGGGCAATGAAACCTTCACTGTGGCTCTGACCAACGCGGCCAGTGGCGGTATCCTCGGCACGATTACTAACGCTACAGTGACCATTCTTGATAACGACAGCACGTTTGATCTGCTTACCAATGCTGTCAGTGTTCTGGAAAGTGTCGGGACCAACATTGTGACGGTGCGCCGCACCGGCGGTGTCGCAGGACCGGCAACTGTGGATTATCAGACAGCCAATGGAACAGCCAGCTCCTTGGGTGATTATCGCTCCGCTTCGGGCACCCTGACTTTTGCGGCCAACGAGACCAACAAGACCATCTCAATCGTCATCACCAACGACACCTTGGTGGAGGCATCCGAGGATTTCACACTGACTCTGAGCGCTCCCACGGGTGAGGCTGTTTTGACCACCAACAATGTGGTCACAGTGACCATTCTGGATAACGACAACGTCATTGCCTTCTCCACCAATGCTGTCTCGGTCGCCGAAACGGCTGGGTCGCTGACACTCGATGTCTACCGAACAGGAACAACTACCTATACCAACACGGTTCGTTACGCCTTCCATAACGGTTCAGCCCTGGCCGCAGACTTTAGTGGAACCAACGGAATTCTTACCTTCCTTACCGGAGAAACGAACAAGACCATCACAGTGCCGATCATTCACGACAGTCTGATTGAGACCAACGAATCCTTTGTGGTGTCACTGACGAATGTGACCGGTGGGTCAGTCCTCTCCGGGTACACGAACATCACGGTCACCATCACTGAGACGGATAACAGCTTTACCATGGCCACGGCCACAGCCGCAGTTTCCGAGGGAGCCACCAATGTGGTCCTCACCGTGAACCGCACCGGCAGCATTTCGGGCACTAACACCATTGATTATGCAACCACGGGCATCAGCGCCACTGCGGGCAGCGATTACACGGCGACCTCAGGCACTCTGACCTTCAATGCGGGTGAGACGAACAAGACAATTACGGTGGCCATCACCGATGATTCAACGGTCGAAACCAATGAAACATTCCGCGTCACTCTAAGCAACCCGAGCGCAGGCGGCCTGATCATCGGCATCACCAACACGGTGGTTACAATCTTGGAAAATGACAGCACCATTCAACTCTCCACCAACCTGTTGAGTGTGCTGGAGAATGGCACCAACGCCAGCGTAAGAATCCTGCGCACCGGCGGCACCAATTACGCAGTCACGGTTGATTACTACCTGACGGATGGAACCGCCACCAATCTCACCAACTACCTGACACCCACCAATCTCACCGTGACCTTCAATCCTGGTGTGACGACGCAGACGGTGCTGGTGCCGATTGTTAATGACAGCAACATCGCGGGCGATCTGACCTTCGCCCTCAGCCTCACCAACGCCACAGGCGGTGGGACATTGGGAGCGTTCACGAACCTCACCATCACCATGCTCGATAATGATGCGGTGATTGATTTCACAACCAATGCCATCAGCTTCTCCGAGGCCGTGTTTACCAACACCATCACCTTGACCCGAACGGGCGGTGTGTCTGGCGCAGCCACTGTGGCTTACACCATGACGGCTGGGACAGCCACGAGCGCCGATTTCCGCCTTACCAACGGCATCGTGAGTTTCGCAGCAGGTGAGACCAACAAAACCTTCTCCCTCTACATTACCAACGACGTCGTGGTCGAAGGCGATGAAACCTTCACCATCACGCTCAGCAGCCCGACCGGCGAGGCTGTTCTTGGAACCAACTCACCGATGACGGTGACCATTGTGGATGATGATTCGAACATCGGTTTCACGGCTTCCACCTACAGTGTCGGTGAGGGCGACGGAATCGTCACTCTATCGGTGGACCGCACAGGCACGCTGTCGCTGACCAATACCTTGAGGTATGTGATCCGCCCCGGCTCAGCTACCAATGCGGATTACACCGGGACCACAGGATTAGTCACCTTCCTGCCCACGGAAACCAATCAGACCTTTACCGTGGCGATTGTGGATGACGGCCTGGTCGAGACCAACGAGTCCTTCACTGTGTATCTCACCAACGGCAGCAGCGGAGTGAAGATCACCGGCAACACCAACACGGTAGTGACCATCGTGGACAATGACACGGGCTTCCGGTTCGCCAGCACCAATTACAGCATCTCCGAGGATGGCAACCTGGTCACCCTGACCGTGAATCGCTCAGGTGATTTGAGCTTCGATGCCACAGTGGATTACGCGACGACCAACATGAGCGCGCTGGCAGGTTCGGATTACACGAACACCAGTGGCACGCTGACTTTTGCCAGTAACGTGACGACGCTCACCGTGACCGTGCCGATCATCGACGACACCACCATTGAAACCAACGAACAGTTCCGGGTGTTGCTCAGCAATGCGAGCGCCAACGGATATCTGCTCTCGCCTTCCAGCTCGGTGGTGACCATTCTGGAAAATGACAGCTTGGTGAACATCGCAACCAACGCTTATAGCATCGTGGAAAGCGGCACCAACCTCACTGTGCAAGTACGACGCACCGGCGGTACGAACTACGCAGTGTCGGTGGACTTCACCTTGAATGATGTGACTGCCACGAATGCGGTTGATTACACCACGCCTGGCACCACGACCCTCACCTTTGATCCCGGTGTCATCCTGCAAACAGTGATCATCCCGATCATCAATGACACCAATATCGAAGGAAACGAAACCTTCACCATGACCCTGACCAACGCCATCAACGGCGGCATCCTCGGGACCAACACCAACAGTGTGATCACCATCGTCGACAACGACGGGTTGTTCAACTTCCGCACCAATGCCGCTACGGTCTCCGAAAGCGTCGGCAACATGACCATCAACGTTCGCCGCACCGGTGGTGTGGGAGTCGCAGGCACTGTCCACTATGCCACCACAGCAGGCACCGCCACGGCTGGGTCGGACTTCACAACCACCAGCGGCAACCTGGCCTTCAACGCCAACGAGACCAACAAGACCATCACGGTCGTGATTCTCAATGACGCCGTCACTGAGGCTGATGAGACCTTCACCGTAGTTCTGAGCGCGCCGAGCGGCGAAAACGTCATCGGGTCCAACGACACTCTGACGGTCACAATCGCTGATGATGACTTTGGAGGTGCTGAAGATCCGAATGGCCTGAAAGCCACCCGCGTGGCCAGCGTGGCATGGGAAACCAGCGGCACAGTGCATCTGACGCTGACCGGACCTTCTGGAACAGTCACCCTCCAGCGCTCGACTGACTTAATCAAATGGGATGACTTGGCTCCCATCGAACTGGTCAATCGCACAGGCGAATTCCGCGATAGCGATCCAGCCAAACCTGGCACCCGGTTCTATCGTGTGATCCGCCCGCTCATCCCTTAAGCGGGTTGGTGGCGAAACGCCAATTACTTAACGCAAAAGACCCGCCTCACGGCGGGTCTTTTCGTTGGTGCGCCCGGTCAGGATGTCTGTTGGGAGGTTGAGGAGTAAAAGTTTACGAAAAGATTCTTTGAACGAAATGTGTTTGTTTTCGTCAATCACTTTGTATTACAAAGTAATGTGTTTAACAAAGCTGACGATGAAAAATGACCCATTTGACCCGAATCGGAAGCCGTTGTGGTGGCCGGAAGAAATGCGGGTGCCGCCGCCTCTGCCTGCCGCAACTGGAACCCTCAACGAAAATCTGATCCTCCTGATCAACCCCTTCTATCCAAAAGATCCGCACGCAAGTTTCGGAAAACATGTGCTTACTCCGACCTTGGCGCTGACCAGCGTCGCAGCGGCCACTCCAGAACGTTGGAAGGTGCGTTATTGGGATGAGAATCTGTTGCAAGGTCCTGTCCCTGTGGAGGAAATGCCTCGTGTCGTTGGAATCACGGTTCATCTGACGTTCTCCAAACGGGCATATCTGCTGGCGGACTGGTTTCGGGCGCGAGGAGTCGTTGTGATTCTGGGCGGGCTGCACGTTTTGTCCTGCCCAGATGAGGCCGAGGAGCATGCGGATGCAATCGCGATTGGGGAAGGCGTCCAGCTTTGGCCCGAGATTTTGGGCGATGTGGAACGAGGTTCTTTGAGGAAGCGTTATGCCGCGACGTATGAGCGCCCCTATGATCTCGACCCGAGGCCGCGTCGTGAGCTCTTGGCGCGACAAAGCTTCCTGACCACCACCAGCCTGATCGCCACGCGAGGGTGCCATAACCGTTGCGGATTCTGTTACCTCTCCACAGAAGGATTGCAAATGCCCTATCGCGTGCGTGCCGCTGACGATGTGAGAAGGCAATTCGCTGATGACGACCAACCCTACGCGGTCTTCGTTGATAATAACCTGGGATCAAAACCCGAGTATCTTCGTCAACTTTGCCGAGCGCTCGCGCCGTTGGAGAAGATTTGGAGCGCGGCCGTCACATTGGACATCACCGACGATCCCGGCGTGGTGCGGGAAATGGCCTTGGCGGGTTGCACGGGTGTATTTATCGGGTTTGAATCGCTTGCTGACGAAAATCTGCAGCAGGCGCGCAAGCGCACTCCGCGCGCGGAGGATTACGCGCGGCGGGTGCGGATCTTTCACGAGAATGGCATTCAAGTGAATGGGAGTTTCGTGCTGGGGTTTGATGGCGACGATAAAAGTGTCTTCGAGAGAACTGCTGACTGGGTGGAGGAGAATCGTCTGGAGTGCGCGACTTTCCACATCCTCACGCCTTATCCAGGCACGCCCCTATTTCGGCAACTGGAGCGCGAAGGCCGGCTGTTGCACCGGGATTGGGAAAAGTATGACACTGCGCACGTGGTATTCCGCCCGGCAAAGATGACGGCTGATGAACTTCAGCTTGGATACGACTGGCTCTATCGAAGACTGTTTTCGTTGAACTCGATCTGGGCACGCCGCCCGGCGCAACCTGAGGCGGTCCTGCCGTATATGGCAATGTCGATGCTCTACAAACGCTCGAATCGTTTGTGGCATTTTCTCATCAAACGTCGTCTCGTCCACGTGGTTTGGTCGCCCCTGGTGGAAATAACCCGTTGGCGGCATGTTCGCTTCCGCAAACGTCTCGCGCGTCAACTCATCGGTGGTGGCGGCCAATTTGGAATGCCCGTGGCATCTGGGGTTTGAGAATAAACCTCCCGGCACCCCATGTTGCTCCATCATCTTAACGACTTGAAGATTCCACCGACCGATCGCCCAAGTTAGCGAACAAAGTTTAGGATAGGGTCTCAGGTGCTTGCGTAAAAATGATGATTAACCGGCCTGTGTACGTTTGACGAAGTTGGCCATTCTTTCGGTGGCTACTTGGATTTGGTCAAGCGCGGTGGCGAAACAGCATCGGAGGTAGCCTTCTCCGCTGGCACCGAAAGCACTGCCGGGAACAGCCGCCACCTTTTCCTCTTTGAGCAGGCGAAGGGCGAATTCTTTGGAGCCCAGACCACTCGAACTAATACAGGGAAAGGCGTAGAAGGATCCGCGCGGCATGTGGCAGGTCAGGCCTATGCTGTTGAAAGCGGTAACGATAAAGTTGCGTCGCACTTTGTATTGATCGCGCATCTCAATAGTGTCCGGCTCGCCGCGCAGCAGAGCTTCGAGGGCGGCCTCCTGACTGATGATGCTGGCGCAGAGCATGGAGTATTGGTGGATTTTCATCATGGCGTCGATGAGCTCGACAGGACCGCAGGCGTAGCCGATGCGGAAGCCGGTCATGGCGTAGGCCTTGGAGAATCCGTGGAGGAAAATGGTCCGTTCTTTCATCCCTGGCAGGGAGGCGATGCTGACATGCTCACCCTCGAAGGTCAGCTCGGAATAAATTTCGTCGGTGATGACCAGCAGGTTGTGCTTGAGGACGACGGCGGCAATGCTTTGTAGCTCGGCGCGGGTCATGGTCCCACCGGTAGGATTGGTGGGGAAATTCAACATGATGGCCTTGCTCTTGGGTGTGACAACCTTCTCGATGGCTTCGGCTGTTACGGAAAAACCGTCCTCGGCGCGACAGGCCACGGCCACGGGGACACCATAAGCCAGCACGATGCTGGGCGAATAAGAGACGTAACAGGGCTCGTGGTAAATAATTTCATCGCCCGGGTTGATGATCGCGCGCAATGCCAGATCCAAGGCTTCACTCACGCCGACGGCCACGAGGATTTGTTTGACTGGATCGTAGCTGATGCCGAAATTTTTCTCGACGTTGGCACTGATGGCCTGGCGCAGACTTAACAGGCCCAAGTTCGAAGTGTAAGAGGTCCGGCCTCGTTCCAAAGCATAGATGGCAGCCTCGCGGATGTGCCATGGGGTCATAAAATCCGGTTCGCCCACACCGAGCGAGATGACCGATTTCTGGCTTTGCACGATATCAAAAAACTCGCGAATGCCGGAGCGGGCGATGCCCCTGACGTGATCGGCGACAAAAGCGTTGGGTTGAAAGGGCTCAGACATATTGTTGATGAGTCGTTTGGTTTAGGGTGGTTTGGGGTGGGTGTGCAAGGGAAAACGAAAACACCCGGGAGGGCAGCTCCCGGGGAAATGAAGGATCCCGGAGCCGCCTATGCTGCCGCCTGCGCTGCCTTACGGGTGATAATGGGACGGGCTTCCTCACGCACTACCGCCCGGGTAATGGTGACGGACTGGATATCGTCAGAGCCTGGAATTTCGAACATGACATCGAGCATCAGACGCTCAAGGATGCCACGCAGGGCGCGGGCTCCAGTGCCCTTTTTGATGGCGACGGCGGCCAGTTCGGCCAGTGCGTCCGGGGAGAAATACAAGTCAACCCCCTCGAAAGCCAGGAGTTTGGCGAACTGCTTGGTAAGGGCGTTCTTGGTATCGGTCAGGATGGAGATTAACTGCTCCTCGGTCAGCTCCTCGAGCACGGTGACCATCGGGATGCGGCCAATGAATTCCGGGATGAATCCGTAACCCAACAGATCTTCTGGTTCGAGGAAACGCAGCACATTAGGAGCGTTGAGGTCGGCCACCCGGGCAGCTGCTTCGGCTGCGCCAAAACCCATGATCCGATTGCCCAGTCGACGTTGAATGATCCGATCCAAACCCACAAAAGCTCCGCCGCAAATGAACAGAATGTTGGTGGTGTCGACGCGGATGTAATCCTGCTGGGGGTGTTTGCGCCCACCCTGCGGAGGAACATTGCAGATGGTGCCCTCAAGAATCTTGAGGAGGGCCTGTTGCACCCCTTCACCCGAAACGTCGCGGGTTATGGAAACGTTTTCGGTTTTACGCGCGATTTTATCGATTTCGTCGATATAAACGATACCCATTTGGGCGCGTTTAACATCGTAATCCGCGTTTTGGAGCAACCGCAGGACTATATTTTCCACGTCCTCGCCGACGTAACCGGCCTCGGTTAGAGTGGTCGCATCTGCAATGGCAAAAGGGACGTCCAGAATGCGAGCTAGAGTACGTGCCAGCAAGGTTTTGCCCGAGCCAGTGGGTCCAGCCAGCAGAATGTTGCTTTTTTCGACTTCCACATCCGCCAAAGGGCTGCCCATTGCATCGCCCCGATCACTTTTACCAGAGGCACTGAGCTGGCCGGTAATCCGCTTGTAGTGATTATGCACAGCCACGGCCAAAGTTTTCTTGGCGTGTTCCTGACCGATGCAAAAGTGGTCAAGTTGGCTCTTAATCTCGGCCGGCTTGGGTATTTCGAGCCTTGTGAGGGGCTTTTTGGGTTCCAGACGCAGTTCTTTATCGAGAACGTTCTTACAAACGATGACGCAGTTATCGCAGATGTAGACACCCGGACCCTGAATGAGTTTCTTCACTTCTGCGTGGGATTTCCCGCAGAAGCTGCAAAGTGTTAATTGTGATGGGCGGGCCATGTTTTCTCGATTTCGACTTAAGCAGCACTTGAGCCAGCACTTGGAGGTTCCATGTTCCCTCCGCCGCCACCTGTAAGGATGGGCATGCTGGTGGGCAACATTCCGCCGGGGATTTCCTTGCGCGATTGAACCACGTGATCGACCAAGCCGTAATCACGGGCCTCATCAGAGCTCATGAAATTGTCTCGGTCGCAATCGCGCTCAACCTGTTCAATGGGTTTGCCGGTGTGTTTGGAAAGGATGGCGTTGAGGCGTTGCTTCAGTTTAAGCATGTACTTCACGCGGATTTCAACATCCGAGGCCTGACCTTCGGCACCACCAAGGACTTGGTGGATCATGATATTCGCGTTCGGTAGGGCAAACCGTTTGCCCTTGGTCCCGGCGCACAACAGGACTGCACCCATGCTGGCGGCCTGACCGATGCAGTAAGTGTTAACGTCACAGGTCATGAATTGCATGGTGTCGTAGATGGCCAAACCGGCCGTTACGCTGCCACCAGGGCTATTGATGTAGAAATGGATGTCCTTCTTGGGATCGGACATCTGGAGGAACAGCAATTGTGCAATGATGACGTTGGCCACACCGTCATCGACAGGCGTGCCCAAGAAGACAATGCGGTCGATGAGCAGCCGCGAATAAATATCGTAGCTGCGCTCGCCGCGGCCGGTCTGTTCCACCACTACTGGGACCAAGTAATTCTGCATGCTTAATCTTTCTCCGACGTTTGATCAAACTATCCGTGACTTTCGAATGCGTCAAGCCGACTACGGCCGTGTGTGCCCGATTTTATGGCTTTGGACCCGTTAAGTTCCTTATCAGCAACATTTTGAGAATACAGACGTGCCAAGTTAAAGCACGGTGAGATATACATCGGCAAACCGAGCTGCTTTTTTAGGCACAATGTGTGCGTCATCGATGCATTGGAACTGTAACGATAGCGTAAACTTAAGCGGGGGTGTTTCCAGGCTGCTGTTCACGGAGCAAAACTTCTGCAACGGGCAACTTGGGGGTTCCCAACCAGGGACGGCCGATTGTTGAAGGTTCTGACGAAGCAACAGGAGATTCGGCTTTGGACAAGCTGAAGATGAAGGTGGTGCCTGCGCCTAATTTACTTTCGCATCGTATTGTCCCACCCATGGATTCAATAAGCCGTTTGACAATGGATAGCCCCAAACCGTTGGAG
>JANYDC010000003.1 GCA_025359965.1 Pedosphaera sp. | reverse complement strand
ACGGCACAATTTGTGGAGTTGGTGAAGGATTTCAGCCTTAAGGGCCAAGGCGAACCGCTTTTGGAGTATGCGCAGGAGCACCCGACTGAATCGGCGGCGGCAGAGGCATTGCGGATTATTTCAGCGGAAGGGCAGACGAATTTGGTGGTGAAGGCATTGAGCGGGCCGAAAGCGGCAGGGGTGGCCACGGCGGCGGGCAACAGTGGCGAGAAGGCCCTGGCGCTTTTGCTGGAGCCGGTGGTGACGGATGGAACGCGCGAGGTGGCGGTGCGCAAGGCGGCTCTGACGGGGCTCGCGCAAACGCTGGAAGGCGCGCAGTTTTTGGTGGCTTTGGCCAAGGAAGATAAATTTCCCGCTGATCTGCGTTTCACGGCCATGACGGAACTGAACAATTTGCGCTGGGCCAATTTGAAGGCGGAAGGGGCCAAGCTGATGCCACTGCCCAGCTCGCAGAATGCCCAACCGCTGCCGCCCATCGCAGAGTTGGTGAAATTGAAGGGTGACGGAGCCAAGGGCGCACAAGTTTTTCGTCGGGTTGAGGTGGGGTGCATCAACTGCCATCAGGTGAATGGGGAGGGGATGGATTTTGGGCCGAGGTTGAGCGAGATCGGATTAAAGCTGGGCAAGGATGCGATCTATGAATCGATTTTAGACCCGAGCGCGGGGATTTCGTTTGGATTCGAGGCGTGGCAGTTGGAGTTGAAGAATGGGGATGAGCCGTTTGGCATTATCGCCAGTGAGACGGCGGACGAGGTGGCATTGAAAACGCAGAACGGCATCACCAGCAAGTACAAGAAGGATGAGATCGTGAAGCGCGATAAGATGAAGACCTCGATCATGCCAACCGGTCTGCAACTGACGATGTCGCAGGCGGATTTAGTCGATTTGGTGGAGTACCTAACAACGCTCAAGAAAGCCGCACATTGATGAGCTCATATTGGTTTCGAGGTGCCGGAGGGATAACCGTGGAGCGCGACTCTGTGAGTCGCAGCAACGCCGGGAATCAAAACATGCCAACCTCTCGCATGCGCCCTCTGTATCCGAAACTGCTGGGGGTCGCAGACCCGCGCTCCGAGGGGAAAAATGACCACTGCGGCTGAACGACACGGCACGTTAGTTTGGATACGGACGCCTTCGTGTGAACGGCGCGTTGAGGGGTTGCGGGTGGCGGCGGGACTGTCAGTGTGGAGTGAGAGCGAACCGGTTGGTGTGGTATGGGAGGGAGAAGAAAAGGGTAATCCCCTACCCCATCCTCTAGCTGAGCAATGGAGCCAGTATTTGGAGGGATTGCTTGAGAATGGCGCGAAATGCTGGAAACGCGGTCCGAAGGAAAAGGGATGGAAAAAAATCACTCCGGCGGACTGGCTGGATATAATGCGAAAAGCGCGGGGCGTGTTAGAATTCTGAAACGTTCGATGACTCTGATTTTACAGACAGAAAAAGAACTCGACCCGGCTTTGCTCGCCTTTGTGCAGGCGGGCGAAGCGCGGGTCGTGCGGCTCGATGGCGAGGGGCCGGTCGATTACGATGCGGTGTTGGCGGAGATACTGGAGGAGGGAACAGGGCCGGTTGTGGTGGGCTGAACCGGGTACGAACTCCGGAAGGAAGGCAGTTGAACGACGACAGTCCCGGCGATTTTGTCATGCCAGGATTGTTTTTCCGGATCCCAAATCACCCAGAGAAAGCCGAGAGCCATGACAATGGTGGAGAAGATGCTGGAGAGTGAGCGTACCATGGCGATCCCGAAACCAATGGGGTAGCCATCGAAGCGAACTACTTTGAGGTTCAGGATCATTTTCCCGATGGTCGCCCCGCGCCATGTGAGCATGCCCACATGGTAGACGAAGAGCAGAGGAAGAAAGGACACGCCCCGGGGGTGCACGGCTGCCGAGACCATGCCGACCAGGGCTAAATCCAGCAATAAGGCGACCAGTCTTTTCCAAAATCCAGCCCGTGCCAGAAGAACCACACCCATGGGGTTGCCGGGCAAAGCAGGAGGAACGCCGAAGACCGCTTCAGGCGCGGCCCCGCCTAGTGGAGCAGTCGGGCCAGTTCCGGGATCGTGCGAGCCGGAGGCGGGAGGGACGGGACTGGTAGGAATGTAAGGTGTGGACGCCTGTTGCTGGGTGCGCTTGCGGGCGGCTGCCAGAGCCATGACCGAAGCGCCCAAGCCCACCGTTCCCGCAGCCACCCAAACAAGGATCGAGATGACCGGGATGGTGTAGAAACCGAGGATCAGAAGCGCCCCAAGGATGAAGGCCAAGCGGTTTCCCACAGTGAAGCTACCGGAGAAAATACGGCACAATCCGCGTCCGATCAGGATATACAAAGCTGCCTTGCCGATGAGGGCCCCCCCCACCATGGCCACCGCCAAGACCGGGATGATAGGGATGCCCACGAGGATTCCGGCAAGAATAGTGACCACCACGGGGAACAAGGCCAGGGTAAGCAGACCCACCAGACAGGCGCTGACGGGTTTTTGCTCCAAGGCTGCGGTTGCCGCAAGGGTGGATTTGCGGAAGATTGCCGCCACCAAACCCAACAGGGCAGTCAGAATAATCATGACGAGCCAAGAGCCGGGGACGGAAGGGGCGATGGGTCTGGCCATGAGAGCCCCGTGACGGAACCAATGGCTGAGGCCAGGGTTTTCGAACAGGCCCCAGCCGACGTTGCTAACTTCACCAATAAACTTAGCCGAGGGATCCATGGTTCGGGCGGTGGCCACCAGCACGGTGTCTGAGTGGACCACGGCAGCTGGACCCGCCGTTAAGGAACCGGCCACCACAATCAAATCTCCGTGCACGGGTCCGTTCAGGGTGACTTCGCCCCCCACCACGATGAGATCGCCCATGATCTCCCCGTTCATGATGAGATCGCCGCCAATAACGCGCACGTCATCCATCTTCTGCCCTTTGGCCACCACCAGGTCGTGCCCGATCTCCGTGTGGCCAGCCTCTCCGTAAAACTTGTGGTGGCGGTATCCACGCTCCGCACGCTCGGCTGGCGGAGCTGATGGCTGGGCGGGTTCCTCAGGCACGGAAGGCACGGCCGGAACTGCCTCTTCCCGGGGAGCATCTGGGGTTGGGGGAACGGCCGGGGACTCGGCAGCAGCCGGGGCGTTCTGCAACGTGATCGCCGCGTAAGGCATTGGCCCAATAGCCGGCCAAACAAAGGCCAGCAACAAGCCCAGCGCGCAGGATTTGAGCAGCAAGCCTGGGGGCGTGGATGGAATGGATGCTTTCATAGAATTATTGAGAAAAGGGTTCAGAGCGAACCAGACGATGAATGGCCAACCCGGCACCCACACAACCGGCGTAAGCCAGGGCCACTATCAGACCGAGGCCCACGAGGTAAGGCGTGGGTAAGGACAGAATGGAGTTCCACAAATAGGCAGCAGAACTCACGATCATTTCAAAACATGCCAGAACAAATTTCTGACCAAGAATATAAGGGCGAGTGGAAGTGACCGTCTGCACGGCCTCAGCACTTATCACGGTGCAGAGGCGGACCATGGTCAAACCCACGGCGGCGGACAAAACAACGAAGAGCGTCTTGAACCAGGTTGGCCAACCCATCCAGGATTTGCGCCACCAGGGGCGGGTCTCGCGCTCGACGATGGCGCGCATGACTCCGGGAATCAATGTGGCCGGGGCAGTCCGGGGGGGCAACTGCTTGAGCGCGGTCTCGGCCCACGCTTCCAATTGTTTTTCGTATGATTCGTTCATGGCATCAAATTCAGCAGGCTGGCGCGGAGCACTGAGACGCCGCCGCGTGGCATATCCACCGCGCCGCAGCCGTCCTCGTCCCGGGCGAGACGGATGCGCAGTTTTTTTCGAAGCGCCTCCCGGCCGCGAAAAATATCGGTCTTCACTTTGGCCAGGGAGGTCTTGGTCATGGCCGCGATTTCCTCGTAGGAAAAATCCTCAAAATGATAGAGCACCAGAGGGACACGCTGGGCGGGCGGCAGTTCCTGAAGGGTTGCTTCGAGCTGCGCACGATCATCCGAGCTGCGCACTTCGCCGTCCGTCGAGGAATCCGCAACCAGCGTGCTCTCAAAAGCGGTCTCGTCCTCCCCATCGTCGCCGCGGAACATCTCCGAAAAAAAACGCCAACGGTTGCGGTAGCGGGACAAATGATTGAGACAGAGGTTGGTGGTGACTTTGCGGAGCCAGCCGCCGACGGTCGGGCTGTGTTGGAGTTCCGCAAAACGCTCATAAGCTTTGAGAAAGACCTCCTGAGAAACATCCTGCGCTTCGGCTTCGTTCACCAAAAGGCGCACGGCCGTGCTGAATACCATGTTCTGGTAGTCTCGCATAAACTGTTCGAATGATTCGGCTTCGGTCATTTCTCAAGCCCCTCAACGGAGGCGATAGTTGGATTACCCGGCAGCAGAAGTGAAAGTTGCAGAAAAATAACAAGAAGTGCCAGGGCCTGATCCCAAGTTGCCATCTGCTAAGGCGACGGCCCCTTGTTTCTGGCGGGGAAAAGCGGGGGCAAGCTCCCGCACTCCACATCTAATGGTTAAGCAACCAGCGGCGGATGGCTTCGGCCTGCGGGTGATCGGGAGCCTGCTCTAGAACCATCTTGTAATGCAACATGGCCCGGCGATCGTCCTTGAGATCGCGTGTGGCAATCTGGGCCAAGGCCAAATGAGAACGAATGTCGGCGGGAGCGATGGCGATAATTTTTTCGAGTTCCTCGGCGGCGTCAGGGAGGTAACCCGCTGCCTCAAGACTCATGGCGAAATTGTAGCGGGCATCGGTCGAGTTGGGTTGAATGGCCATGGCAGCTTCTCCGGCTTGAGTCGCCAGGGACCAGTCCCGATTTTGGTAAGCGGCCAGATTTAGATTGTAGGTGGCCTCGAAATGGGCGGGATTGGCGTGGGTGGCAGCCAGATAACCGGAAATCGCCTCGGCAATGCGCCCCGCCTGATGGGCTTCAAAGGCTTGTTTGAACAACACTTCGCCTTCAGCTTTTTTGCCTACGGAGGGTTTCGCAGGTTGCAAATAAGTGTACTTGGGAAAAACGGGACGCTCAATTACTGCGGCGGGAGGGGTAGTTTTTGGCGCATTGGTTGAAACCAAGACCAGTTTTTCCACCGGTTTGCGCGGCGCGACAGCAGGCACATTTTTGTTGGGCTCTTTTTCATCATTTTTCGAGCCAAACCACCCTAGAGGGTTGGCCTTCTGCCAGAAGGAAGAGGACTTCGATTCGCGCTGCGCCGGTTTGATCAAGGCCGAGGGGGGGGCATCGACCTTGGCTTCAGTTACTTTGGGCAGCTCAACCGCTGCCGCATTGGTCCCGGCGAGGGTTTCTGGAGCAACATCGCGTACGGGAGGAAGCGTCGAATCATCCGTGAGTTGAACAACCTGCAGGGGTTGGGGCGCGGCTTCAGTTGGCAGGACGGGGAGAGATCGGGCAACGGGTCGAGCGACAGTTCTTTCCGCCGAAGGAGACTCCTCGATTGGCGCGGGGGACTTTCCTGGCGATTCCACCGACGGCGGGGTGCTGGGTTGAGAAGGCTGGGAAGCGATATTATTGGTGGGAGGGCGGGCAATTTGCGTGTTGGTGACAACGGTGGGCACCAGATTGGGTGTTTGTGCGGGCAAGGGTTTGGGGGCCAGTTCCGCCTCAAGCCGTGCGATTACCTCGCGAACGGCGGAAGCGTTAGCTGGCTCGGGTTGCAGTGCAACGTACTGGCGATAACGGTCCAACGCTAACTCTTTAGCGTTAAAGTAATATTGACTAACCACAGCGGAGTTGAGCAGGGCCGGACCGTGGTTAGGGCGGGCCTTGAGGGCGGCATTGAACCATGCCGCGGCATCACGCTGTCGACGCTTTTGCAGCAATACAACCCCTAGATCGTTCATAATCTCAGGGTCATTGGCTTGAATGCGATAAGCCATAGCAAGGGCTCGCTCCGCATCGTCCCAGCGACGCAAACGCATGTGGGCAATGCCTAATTGAAGCCATCCTGGCGCGGAATAGGCTTGGAGGGTGGTGAAGGTCGTTAATTCGGCAGCAGCCTCGGCAGGGCGATTCTGCTCAAGATAGAGGAAGCCGAGATTATACCTAACGATCGCGAGATTGCGGTCAATCTTGAGGGCCTGCTGGTAAGCGCGCTGGGACTCGATGCCATCGCCCGCCGCATGCAGAGCCAGCCCTAAGTGGTTCCAAGCCTGGGCGTTGGTCGAGATTAGCTCGGTGGCGGTTCTTAAACGCGCCACGGCCAGATCGATTTTTCCTTCGTGCAAGAGTTGCTCTCCGTCGAGCAAGGCGCGGGGTCCAGCCGGACTACAGCCGACTAGGACCAAGACAACAGCCAGCAATCCCCAATTTAGTAAAAGGAGGATGGTGAGGCGGCGCGGATCACGGGAGGGGACCATTGTTAAAGGTGTGGTAGCACCGTGGGGAGGGAGCGTCAAGGCAGCGCTGCCTTTTTGGCGCTAAAAAATTTTTCTGCGTGCCTTATCGGCACGATCCGTGCTATTATTTGTCATTATGTCGATCTGGTTGCTGGCCATCGTGCTTTTAGTGGTGTGTGGCGCCCTTGGGCTCCTCGTGGGGGCGTTGCGCGCCTTCTTCCTATTGTTCGGGGTAATCCTCGGCCTGACCTTGGGTTCGCCCTTGGGCGCGGCCTTGAAGGGGCTGATTGCTTCTGCCGGGGTAAAGAACCCGCTTTGGATGTATTTGCTTCCCCCTGTACCCGCCTTTCTCATCATTACCCTTGTCCTGTTTGGAGCCGGGTTTTTTGCCCACTATCGCGTGGTGCAAATGTTCAAGATGCGTCGCAGCGAATATGATTTCCTCACTTGGCAGGATATGAACCGCAAGGTGGGCGTATTTGTGGGCGTAGCGATCGCGTCAGTGCTGTTTCTCGTATCTTGCCGTGTCATTTATCCGATGGGCTACCTGACTTATCAGGTCTCAACTGAAGAGGCGGCGAACCCGGCGTGGATCAAATTCCTCTCCTCCGCACGACATGACATGAAGGAATTGGGGCTGGACCGCGCAGTAGCTTCGATGGACAAGACGCCTCCCGCGTTTTTTCAGGGCGCCGACATTCTTGGGTTGATCTATCACAATCCGGCCCTGCAAGCGCGGTTGGCCAACTATCCCTATTTTCTCAGCTTGGGCCAGCGGACGGAGTTTCAAGAGATGGGCGCGGACAAGGATTACAACGATCTGATTTTCGGCAAGGCCAGCGTGGGCGCCTTTATAGATCATGCCCGCACACAAGCCCTATTGAACAACACCGAGGTGTTGAATGAAATCAAAGGGGTCGATCTGAAAGATCTGCGCACCTACCTTGAGACGGGAAAATCCCCCAAGTATGACGAGGAAAAAATCCTCGGTTTCTGGACTCTGGACAAAGACGCTGTGATGCTGCGGGTGCGCAAGATGGCTCCCGATATGAAAGCCTCCGACCTGAATAATCTTAAGAAATCAGTGGAGGCGCTGCCCGGGGTGGAAATGCTTTCGATGCTGGGTGGCAAAGCGAACTTTAAGGTGACGGCACCTCCCGCCGCACCGGTGGCGGCTGTCGCAGCACCTGTCGCTGCGCCGCAACCCGTCGCGGATCCCAAACTGACGCAGCGTTATGGACCGCTTCGCCGTGGTACGCGCCCTGCCGAAACCGCCACAATTCTGCCTGCCAAACCCGTGGCACCGGCCGCACCTCCCATCATCTCCGCCTCCGGCGATGGTTCGTGGAAACCGGGTGATCTGGGTGGCTATGAAGTGACCATTCCCAGCGGCGACGGCAAAACCCTTTCATTCCTCGGCAAGATCGAAGACGACGAACTGATCCTGACCATGGACAACCAGACGCTTATTTTCACCCGGAACTGAGCTGACACGACGATCGCCAGCTGCCCCTGCGGGGTTGACGCACTAGAAAGTCTAAGCCGGAGGACGTACGACTGGTCCTTCGGTTTCACGTGCTGAAGCCCGAAAGCTCCAATCCATGCTCACGGAGGGTCTAGGATGGGGCTTAAGTGTTTGATTTGCCATTCAGTCGCTGCCTGCGTAGCCTCCCCACCTGTTATTGTGACCAAAAGCGCCTCAAAACCATTGCCGGTAAAAGTCGGGCTCATTTCCCTGGGCTGTGCCAAGAATCTTGTCGATGCCGAAATCATGCTCGGATCGCTCATGAAGGATGGCGTCGAAATCACCAATGACGCGGCCGAAGCCGACGTGGTGATCGTGAACACTTGCTCATTCATCGACGCCGCACAAGAAGAGAGCGTGGATGCCATTTTGGAATCCGGCGAGATTCGCGAAGCGCGCAACCGTCGCCAGGGTTTGATCGTCTCTGGCTGCCTGCCCCAACGTTTCCGCGAGGAACTGCCCAAGTTGCTGCCAGAAGTCGACGCCTTCATGGGTATCGATCAAGTGGCACAAGTATCTCAAATTGTCCGGGACGCCGTGGCGCACCGGGCGCAACGGCTTGAAGCCGAGGCCACATCGCCCGCTCCGGCCAAGCGCAGCAAAAAACTTGCGGCTGAGATTGCCAAACTTGACAAAGCCAAGCCTGACGCTGACCACACTGACGCCGCCTCCCTAAAAGGCAGCGACAAACTGAACCGCACCAAGATTGTCGCGCAACCGCCTTTGATGAACGTGAATGCGCGTCCAGTGTATATTCCGGACTACGAGACGCCGCGCTTCCGTCTCACGCCCAATCATTTTGCCTACGTCAAGATTGCCGAAGGCTGCAATCACCCCTGCAGCTTTTGCATCATCCCGCGCATGCGCGGTTCCCACCGCAGCCGCAAGCAGCCCGATGTTGTCGCTGAAACGCGGGAGCTCCTGAATCAGGGGGTGCGGGAGATCAATCTGATCTCGCAGGATTCGACTTACTACGGGCTGGACCTCCGCACCAAACGCACCGGTTCCATCGCCGCTCCGGACAAATTTGCAGCTGCCACGCGCGAACTTCCGGCGGATGCGGTTACGCTGTCGACTTTGCTGCGCGACCTCAACGCATTGCCCGGAGATTTTTGGGTGCGCCTGCTCTATACCCATCCAGCCCATTGGACGGATGAATTGATCGAAACCATTGCGAAGTGCCCCAAGGTGCCGCGCTACATCGACATGCCTTTGCAGCACATCCACGGGACCATGCTTGAGCGCATGCGCCGCGAGACCTCGCAGCAATACATCGTCGATCTCATCGCCCGCATCCGCAAAGCCATTCCCGGCATCGCCATTCGCACCACATTCATCGTCGGTTTCCCCGGCGAGACGGATGCTTATTTCAAGACGCTTTTGGATTTCATCCACGAGACCAAATTCGAGCGCATGGGCATCTTCACTTACTCGCATGAGGATGGTACCCGCGCCGGAGCCATGACCCAGCAGGTCACCGACAAAGTAAAGCAAACACGCCGCGAACAGGCCATGTCCGCCCAGCGGGAAGTCGCGCGCGGGCTCAATGCCGCGCTGGTCGGGCGAAAAATCAGGGTGCTCACCGAGAAACTGGCCAACACCAAGGATTTGCAGTCAGCCCAGGTCAGCTCGTGGGAACATGGTCTTCTGCGCGGCGGCGATGAATCGCCTAAGATGCGCGGCCGCTTTTTGGTGGCTCGCGGAGAGGCGGATGCTCCTGATATTGACGGCCGCGTTTATATCCAGGGGGACAGCCTGCCCATTGGCCAGTTCGCCGAGGTGGAAGTCGTGGGGCACACCGATTACGATCTTATAGCCCGCGCCACCTGAGATCGCACTCATGAATCTCCCGAACAAACTGACCGTTAGCCGTTTTGTGCTGACGTTCTTTTTTTTGGTGGCGATCTTCCTGCGAGGCACCTATTGCGACACTGCGGCCCTGCTGCTTTTCTCGGCCGCAGGCATGACCGATTATTGGGACGGCAAAATCGCCAGAGAACGAAATATTGTCACCAATTTCGGCATTCTCATGGACCCGTTGGCTGACAAAATTCTCGTCTGCTCCGCCTTCATCGCCCTGATTGGGCGGGGGATGATCCCGGCGTGGATGGGCGTCATCATTGTGGCGCGCGAACTGGCCATCACCGGCCTCCGCATGCTGGCTGCCTCCCGCAACCTGATCCTCGCCGCCGAACGCGGAGGTAAAATGAAAACCATCGCGCAAATCGTGGCGGTGCTCGCCGTACTGGTGCATCTAAGTTCGCCTGAATTAGGGGTCGCGTTTAACCGTTTTCTTATGCTCTGGGTGCCAGCTTTTTCGGTAGCGGCGCTCTGGGTATCCGTAGTTCTGACCGGCTACTCGGGCTTCAATTACCTGTGGCGCAACCGTCAACTTTACCTTCAAGACGTGTGACTATGAAAGCGGCGTCGGCGCTTCGCTCTGCCACCGCAATCCATAGGTCATTGGAGCAAACACGCGCAACTTCACGAAATTGAGAACCGCTGATAAAATCATCCTAGGAATCGCTCAAGGCTTCGGCTCAGGCCTGAGTCCGGTCGCGCCTGGCACGGTGGGTTCACTGGTTGGTATCGCATGGCTTCTCCTCCTACTAAGCACCAACCACTGGCCACTAATCACCATCCTCGTCCTCGCCTCCATCCCCTTCTCTGCCTGGATCTCAGCTCGTGCTGAAAACATTCTCAAGGCCAAGGACCCCGGCTCCGTGGTCCTCGACGAAATCATCGCCATCCCCATCAGCTGCCTGTACTGGCTGGCTTGGCTGCCGCGCCTACCCACGCCCACCGAACTCATCACCGTTTACTGGCTCCCCTTGATCGGCCATTGGCTGCTCTTTCGCCTCTTCGATATTTGGAAACCGTGGCCGGTGAATATCAGCCAAAACCTCCCCGGGGGTTGGGGAGTTACCATCGACGACGTCCTAGCGGCCGGTTATGTCAACGCTGCGGCCGCCGCCTTCATCCTGCTTCGACATTGAACAGAGGTGGCTTGCCGGTTCGCATAAGTCACTTACTATAAAGGCATGAAAATAATGCCCTCCCCGTTCCTAGGCTGCGCTCTCGCGTTTTGCCTCCTTGCCGTTCGGGTTTCCGCTGCTGACGACCACATTGGCTCCGGCAAAGACGAAATCACCATCCATCCCATCAACCACGCCACCCTTAGCCTTTCCTGCAATGGCGTTACCGTTTACGCGGATCCCGTGGGTGAAGCCAAACGCTTCGCCGATCTGCCTGCGGCCGACCTCATCCTGGTCACCGACATCCACGGTGATCACATGAGCGCACCCACTCTGGAGGCCATCGCCAAGGATAAAACCCATATTATTGTCCCCGCCGCTGTGGCTGAGAAATTGACCGAGGCCCTCAAATCCAAATTGATCATCCTGAAAAACGGCGAGACCAAGGAAATCAACGGCCTAAAAATCACGGCAGTTCCCATGTACAACCTCAGTGCTGATCGGTTGAAATTCCACGACAAAGGCCGGGGCAATGGATACGTCGTTGAGATGGGCGGCAAACGCATTTACCTCAGCGGTGACACCGAAGACATTCCCGAAATGCGCGCCCTCAAAAACATCGAAGTCGCCTTCGTCTGTATGAACCTGCCCTACACCATGACCGAGGACCAAGCCGCCAGCGCCGTCCGCGAATTCCGCCCAAAAATTGTCTACCCCTACCACTACCGCGGCAGTGATACCGAAAAATTCAAAAAACTCGTTGGCACCGATGCAGGCGTTGAAGTCCGCCTCCGCGATTGGTACGCCAAATAAAACCAAGGTCTTCCGGCAGGGAAACTGAGTTGAATTTATGACTTCAGATGAGTATCTTGCGTCTTTGAGTGAGGAAAATAGGAGCGCACTGGAAAAGCTGCGCAAGGCCATCAGGGCGGCTGCGCCCAAAGCCGAGGAATGCATCAGCTATCAACTCCCGGCGTTCCGTCTGAACGGGAGGTTTTTGGTGGCTTACGGCGCTGCCAAGAATCACTGCGCGTTCTACCCGGGTGGCATCGTCGGAACGCTCAAGGAGGAACTCAAGGATTACGACACGAGCAAAGGAGCCATCCGTTTTCCTCCCAACAAGCCCCTGCCCTCCTTACTGGTGAAGAAGATTGTAAAACTTCGCATCACCCAAAACGCGGAGATTTCCAAATGACCGAGAACGAATTCTGGAACCTGATTGATACGAGTCGTGCCGAAGCCGGAGAGCGAAACGTTGAAGGGCAAGTTGTCGTCCTGGTAGCAGCCCTCGCCGGGCTGCCAACCGAGGATATTATAAGCTTTCAAAAGCATTTTTCTGGGTTTAGCCGAGAGGCTTATGATTTCAGGTTATTCGCAGCTGCAAGTGTCTTGGACGATCTTTCCGACGATGGCTTTCATGATTTTAGATCGTGGTTGGTTTCACGGGGTAAAACTGCCTTCTTTCGCTGTTTAAACGATCCAGAAACCCTCGCGGAAATTGCTGATTTGGGTGACAGGGTGGCTGTTGAAGAAATGGGCTGGGTAGCTTCAGAAGCTTACAAACAAAAAACCGGGCGTGATGATTTCGACCTCCTAAGCGAATCGGTGCCATATCCCGAGTTCAGGAATTACGACCTCAAGTGGGTGACGCCGGAAGGCTATGCCGATGAGGCTCGGTTGAAAGTGCTTTTTCCAAAACTTTGGGCCAAGTTCGGAACCCGATTCAATCCAGAAAACTGGTGATTGCTACTTCGGACCTAACCTTCTCTCCGTTCCTATCCTTTCCCATCCGTGGTTAAAATTTCCTCTTTTCATGCTCCCGGCGTCACAGTCTAGTGCTCATTCACTCACGGGAATTCCCACAGCTATGAGCTCGTATTCCGGCCTCAGCAAGAGTCCCGCTCGTCGCAGGACATGGTAGCCGAACTCCCCGAAATGCAACCGCAAGGCGAACACCGCCGCCACGCGATCATATGCGAATCGCTCGCGTCCGATAGCCTCCACCCGAAACCTGCATTCCCCCAACAAATTCCCCAGTGTTTGGACCGTCCAAGCGTAGAGGTGGTGGTTGGGTTCGTCTGGGCGGTATTGTCTGGTGCGGCGGCCAGACTCGGAAGGGACGTTTAAGAGCAGGCGTCCGTTGGGTTTGAGGAGGCGATGGGCTTCGGCAAGGACTTCAGGGGGATTTAAAGCGTGCTCCAGCATGTGATGGCAGATGACCACATCGGCCAAGCCGTCGCTCAGTACCTGGGTGCTTTCGTAAAATTCGATGCTGCGGGCGCGCAGGTTTTCTCCGAGGAATTCGGCGACATCGACCCCGATCTTTCGTGCGGCAGAGAGTGCAGCGAGGTTCCAGCCGGCCCCGACGCCGATCTCGACAACAGTGTGTTCGGGTTCTACGGCATGGGCGAACTTGGCAGCACGGAGGCTGGCCACCCATGGGTAGGCAGCTTCGGGCAAGGCGCGTTTCACCTCGTGGTACTGCCTGCCCGCTGCACCGGCGTAATGCGATGGTTGGCCCATGTGGAAGCCAAGGATGCCATGAAGTCCGCACCGCGCCAAGGTCTGAACAATTGGGCTGACGGATCGCAGTTGTCACTCCAGGAGAAATGAAGGCAAAGCTGCTCGGGAACCATTTTGCCCTTGCGCATTACAAAAACGAATGATCTTCTTAATCATAGCTTCGTTAACAAAGCTAGAAACCTCAGTGCCAAATGTAAGCATTCGCCTAATCACCACAGAGCAGCAAATCCCAGGGCTGCAAAAGTTCAAACTTACTCAATACCCGCATGAATAAACCCATCCAAAAAATTCAGAGGCTGTTTAACGCGTGGAGAGAAGATTCTCCCTTGTTCCAAGAAGTATTGAAGACCGTCCCCTCCATCTGTGCCAGCAACCAGTTTGCGCACTCATACAAGGAGCACGGCCGCAACACGGACCCGGTATCCGCCATACAATCGAACCCACTTTGGGATTATTTTCAAAAACACAAGGAAGGTCATGGTATTTGGAAATGGGAGCATTATTTCGACATCTACCACAGCCACTTCGCTCGTTTCATCGGTCGCAAGGTCAATATTCTGGAGATCGGGATTTACAGCGGCGGGAGCCTTCAGATGTGGAGATCTTATTTTGGGGAGGGCAGTCACATTTATGGTGTGGATATCGAGGAAGCCTGCAAATCCTATGAGAGCGATCATGTTTCGGTGATCATCGGAGACCAGGCGGATCGCGCGTTTTGGAAGAGCTTCAACGCGACCAATAAAGAGATAGATATTATTATCGATGATGGCGGGCATACTCCTGAGCAGCAGCAGATTACTTTGGAGGAAACGCTGTCCCACCTCCGTCCAGGAGGTGTGTATCTGTGCGAGGATATTCATGGTAGCTTTAACAAATTCACCGGTTTTGCCGCAGGGCTTGTACATGAGTTGAATGCCTCAACCAAGCTATCGGGTTCACTTCTCGCAAGTAGTGTGAACCCCTTTCAATCGGCAATCCACTCGATCCACTTTTACCCGTACATTGTCGTCATTGAAAAGCACTTAGTGCCACGCATCACTTTGTCGGCACCAAAGCACGGAACGGAGTGGCAACCCTTCCTCTGAGATTTAAAGCGAAGCTGATCCCGGTCGAAAAGTCGGACCTGTTGTTTCCATACAGCAGAAAGCGTTTGAGACAATGATGCGCGACTTAAGAGTTCGCTCTGATTGACTGTCCTCTGCGCAATTTCATGACCCGCCCGTAGCTCAGATAGAAAAAAAGACGCGACTCTTCAAGTCGTTGCGCGGCTGTGCTTCGCTCCGGCCACAGCCGGGATAATGCACACATGCGGGACAGCGCTTGGTTTTCTCATGCGTTTTTTGAGATTAACCCGCTGAAGGCGCGCGCGCGGAGGGACAACACAACCTCGTCCCTAAGAAGGCAACGAACAAAAGCACTGACAAACCGCGCAAAATCCTCTTTAGTCCAAGCGTTATTTTATGCCGAAGCGCACTGACATTCATTCTGTTCTGATCATCGGAGCCGGGCCCATCATCATTGGCCAGGCTTGTGAGTTTGATTATTCGGGCACGCAGGCCTGCAAAGCCCTCAAAGAAGAGGGTTACCGGGTGGTGCTGATCAATTCAAACCCGGCCACGATCATGACCGATCCCGAGTTTGCCGACCGCACCTACATCGAGCCCATCACGCCGGAGTGCGTGGAAAAAATCATCGTGCGCGAGCTGGAAGAGATTAAAAAAATTGGCGCCACGGGGAAACTCGTTCTGCTGCCGACGCTGGGAGGTCAAACGGCTCTCAATACGGCCATGTCGCTGCACAAGAGCGGCGTTTTGGAGAAATACGGCATCGAAATGATCGGGGCCAAGGCTGAGGCCATCCATAAGGGTGAGGACCGTCAGGCTTTCAAGGAGTTGATGTTGGAAATTGGTCTGGATGTTCCGATCTCAGGGACGGCTCACACCATTGACGAAGCTCGCGCGGTGGCCGAACGGATCGGACGCTATCCTTTGATCATTCGTCCGGCCTTCACTCTCGGCGGCACTGGTGGCGGTATCGGTTATAACCGCGAGGAGTTCGAGGAAATCGCCAAACGCGGCATTGATCTCTCGCCCGTGAATGAAATCCTGGTTGAGGAATCGTTGCTCGGCTGGAAAGAATTCGAGATGGAGGTCATGCGCGACCGGGCTGACAACTGCGTGATCGTCTGTTCGATTGAGAATTTTGATCCGATGGGGGTACATACCGGCGATTCCATCACGGTGGCTCCCATCCAGACGCTGACGGACAAGGAATTTCAGCTGATGCGCGATGCCTCCTTCGCGGTGATTAGGGCGGTCGGCGTCGAAACCGGAGGGTCGAACATCCAGTTCGGGGTTAGCCCTGAAACCGGACGCATGGTCATCATTGAGATGAACCCGCGTGTTTCCCGCTCCTCCGCGCTGGCCTCCAAAGCCACCGGCTTCCCTATTGCCAAGATCGCAGCCAAGCTGGCGGTGGGTTATCTGCTGGACGAGATCCGGAACGACATCACCCGCGAGACTCCGGCCAGTTTCGAGCCAACCATCGATTACGTGGTGACAAAAATCCCGCGCTTTGCTTTCGAGAAATTTCCCCAGGCTGATCCCACGCTGACGACGATGATGAAATCGGTTGGAGAGGCCATGTCCATCGGACGGACTTTCAAGGAAAGCCTCCAAAAATGCCTGCGTTCTCTGGAAATCGGACGTAGCGGCCTTGGCGGAGATGGCAAACCGTGGCGCATTGGCAATGACGTTTACGGTGACCGCGACATCCTGCCGCGCGACGTCATCTCCCGCAAACTGAGCATTCCCAACGCCGAGCGCGTTTTCTTCATCCGCCACGCCATGCGCGCCGGTTTCACGCTGGCAGAAATCCACACCCTGACCAAAATCGACCCGTGGTTCCTAGTACAGATCAGGGAAATCGTCGATCTGGAGGAAGAACTGGCAGCCTCGCCGCGCTGACCCCATCGAAAGCCCCAATGGAGCGTACTCAGCCAGCCTAGGGCAAATTGAGTTCGACGAACATCGCCCTAGGTTATTAGCCATAGATACGACAAGCCCTGAAGAGGCGACCTACACCCTTTGATTAGGGTTTTTTCAGGGGCTCCTCTCTCAATCGATCATTCCAGCACCCTCTCTTACCCTACCGTTTCTAAAAGTATCCGGGGATGGCGGGCGGCGACCTTAAGCAGCACCTTCGCCGGTCCGGTTGGCTTGCGGCGGCCTTGTTCCCAATTCTGAAGCGTGTTTTCACTGATGCCAAGGAGTTGGGCAAACTTGGTTTGAGATATACCAAGCCTTGCACGCGTGGCCGCAACATTGTTTGCTGTCTTGATCTCAACGGTACGTGAAGACCCCGCCGATCCGCGCTCAATATCAGCGGCTTCTTTTACGCTTTTCAGCAGCTCTTCAAAAAGTTCTTTCTTCATAACTCAAAGTTCCAACACTCTTCGTAGCTGTTTCACTTGATCGGCTGTCAGGTCGTCCTGCTCGCTTTTCGGATGGGCAATCAGCATCGAGATGCGGTCTTTGGATACCCACCAATAGTAGATCACTCTCAAACCTCCACGCTTCCCTCGCCCACTTCCAGCCCATCGCATCTTCCGCAATCCGCCTGAACCAGGAATCAATTTTCCCGACGCGGGATTTTCGGCTAAATGGGCTTGTTATGCCAAATAACCTTCATCATCCATCAACTGGATAATGAGTTTCGTGAAGGTTGGTGTTTCCACAAAAACCACGAAGCAATACTACGCCAGAGGCGGACTAATGTAAACACAGAAAAAGGTGGCCCGCAGGCCACCCGAGATTTAATACGTAAAGAGGAATAACGCGTTATTAGGCTTTGCCGCCGAAGGTGACGTAATCGTCGAGATCCAGCACATCTGCCCAGGTGCGGATGTCTTCGCGGGTCTTGCTCAATTTGCCGGCGTACTCCATGAAGAAACCCATGGTTTCAGCATCGCTGTCGGGCCCGCGGTGGTCATGATAGCAACTCCATTGGGCTATCTCCCATGGATGACGTTTGTTTTTGGCGTTGGTATTGATCCAAGTCAGAACCTCCTCGTCGCCGTGGCCTTTGGTAAGCTCCGCCTTGAGGGCTTCAGCATCGATACCCACGAAGTTGAGGATATGCTGATCCAAGGGGCAGTTGTAGTGATACTCACCATTTTTGCCAATGATGGTGGCGCGGCCTTTGTCCAGCATGCGCGGCAGCAGGGCATATCCGCCGAGGCGGGTGCGCGGGCTGCGCGGAGGGCGTTGCGTGAGGTCGGGGGCATAGAACGAGTTGCTCATAGTGATCTGTATTTTGAGGGTTGAGGTTTACTGCGGGGGGGGAAGTTGTAAGCCTGATTCACGCCGAGGTGGCTGGCAATGAATCCCATAAGGTTTTGGTGTCCGCAAACATGCGGAAACGTGATACCAAGCCCTCGCGGATATCGTAGACATGCGCGACGGATGCGCGGAATGACCGGCCCGAATCCCGATGGCTTCCGTGATAGTGGCCAATGACGATTACGGAGCATCCTGCGTCGAGAATTTCGCCAATCTCCACGCCAAAGCCTTCCCAACGACGGGCATTGCCGTTGAACACTCCTTCAATGATGGCGTCAACCCCATGATAGGTTGCTCCACCCGGAAAGCCCACGTTTTGCACCCATTCAATATCCGGCGCGCATAACTTGCGAAAGGTGTGGTACCCCTCCTCGCCAAAGGATTGGTACAACCTATTGATCAGGGCCACGCCAGGACTGACAGATGTTGTAGGTGTAGGGATGGAGTTCATTGCCGCGTAGGGTGTTTCTTTGTTCAGACTGACATAGCCGGATAATCGGTGTAGCCCTTCGGTCCGGAGGCGTAGAAGGTGTTTTCGTCCGGAGTATTGAGGGGTGCATTTTTGCGGAAACGCTCCGGGAGATCGGGGTTCGACAGGAAAGGAACTCCAAAAGCGATTGCATCGGCCCAGCCTTCGGCGATGGCCTGGTTGCCGGACTCCTGCGTAAATCCGCCCGCCGTAACGATATTGCCGGGGTAGTAAGCCCGCAATTCGCGCGGCCCAGCTCCCGCTGCCGCCCCATGCGCAACGTCCTGCGCCGTGACTTGGGTGATATGAGCGTAGGCCAGTTTATGCGCCTGCAATTCTTTAAGCACATGGCCAAAGGTGGCCACAGGATTGGAATCGTGCATGTCATTGAACACGCCGCCCGGTGAGAAACGGATGCCCACTCGATCCGCCCCCCAGACACTCACCACCGCTTCAGTAACCTCCAGGGTCAGGCGCGAGCGGTTCTGGATTGATCCGCCGTAGAGATCGGTGCGGTGATTGGTGCCGTCACGCAAAAATTGATCCAGCAGATATCCATTGGCATTGTGAATTTCCACACCGTCAAAACCAGCCGCCTTGGCAGCCTTCGCGCCGTGTGCGTACTCAGCAATGATGCCTGGGATTTCGGATGTCTCGAGGGCGCGCGGGGTTTCGTAATCGAGCATTTCCGTTCCGGTGAAAATCTTGCCCTTGGGCTTGATGGCAGACGGAGCAATGGGCAGACCTCCATCAGGCTGGTAGGCGGAATGGGAAATACGACCCACATTCCATAATTGCAGGAACATCCGCCCCCCTGCCGCATGCACAGCACTCGTCACTTTTTTCCACCCCTCAATCTGCGCATTCGTAAAAATGCCCGGAGTGTTGGGATAACCAAAACCTCGAGGAGTGACAGAGGTTGCCTCGGAAATAATCAGGCCCGCCGAGGCCCGCTGGCGGTAATACTCCGCGTTCAGCTCATTGGGAACGTTGCCCACATCAGCCCGGCAACGGGTGAGCGGAGCCATGAAGATGCGATTGGGAACGTGAATTGCGCCGATGGTGATGGGAGTGAACAGGTTTTTCATGAGGGTTTTACAGAATTGTTACGAACAGACTGGTCTGTCTTATTTGGGTTAAAAAATGATCGATTCACGGCAGGGTTGACACCGTTTCCCGGCAAAGGGCGAGTGCGGCAGCCTTGGCCGAATCGACCGGCCAGAGTGCTTTAGCATTCTGAGCTTCTGTGACAGCACCCGAAAAAAGGAGAAAAAGCGAATCACCCAACAAAAGAGCAGCGGAGGGATCAGGACGAATCTGCAAAGCCACTGCATGCCAAAAAAGCCGTGAGCCCGATTTGTAATCACGGACTACTTGATGGACTTCGTTGTCCTGGATCATCACAGTGGCGGTGTTGGAGAAGCAACAGCCCCGAAAGTCGGATTCTGCTAAAAATTGGCGCAAACCATCAAATTTATGAGCCACTTTTTCAACAGCCGGAATGGGTAGTTTGAGCAAGTCGCTGGATGAAGCTTGGGACGCCAAAGCCTCCTGACGAAGCCACTCGGCGCAAAGTTTTTCTTTGCTCCTGAAATGCTGATAAAAGGTGGCCTTGGCAACGCCGGACTTCTCAATCAACTCATTGATGCCGACCAACTCGTAGCCGCGCTCATTGAAGAGCGTGGCAGCAGTGGCCAAAATGCGTTGTTTGGTGACAGACACTGCTCATATCATACAGACAAGTCTGTTCGTTTCAAGGTTTAATTTCTCAATTCTTCAAAGGAATTCCCAAAGAATCGGCCTAACGAAGGAGGTTAACTGGTTTTCGGACGACGTGATCTGGAAATTGGTCGTGCCGAGCCTTTTTCCAAATCAGGCTTTCCACATGGCCGTCGGTGTAGGTGTAGTGAGACTTGCCTTGGTGGCGATCATGCTTAATCCAGCCCTGATCACCGTATTCCCCGGAGCCCCACTGCACCAAGGCAGCCTCGCCCACCCAAGTGTCATAATCATCCTGAGCCACGCTGCCATACTCAGCATTGTCCACCGCGTTCATGGCCTCGGAGTTTCGCTCGGAAAACATAATCACATTTGGATTGGGAAGGGCGCTGATGGCTGATTCTGTGGCGAAGCCGGGGAGAACCTTTTCAACCGCATAGCGAGCGGACCTGTGAGTAAAGATGGAATTCAAAAGATAACTCTCAATGGTCAGGCGGTTCGCCTCGGAGAGAGCCAACTCCGAGTCAGCGGGCAAGGTGTCGGAAGTTGAAATAATACCCCCGTTATATTCCTGAAGGTTTCGCGCAAGTTTCTGCGACCTCTTGGTTCTGTCGCCCGGACAAAAGCCGACGCGACGGTTTTGCAGGTAAGGATGGAGAATGATGGCCCAAGGCTTCTCAGCCTGACTGTTCCCCATGCCGCCGCCTGAGACGCCGGCCAGGCTCGAAGGCAACTCGTCCACCTGGCTGCCATCATCAAGAACCCAGCCCTCGTGGTGGTGAAACATGCTGCCGTTGTTGTCCCCCATGTACAATGTTGCGGCCAACCCAAGCTGGCGTTGGTTGGAAAGGCAGGAGACTTGTCTTGCTTTATGTTTGGCGCTGGCCAGGACGGGTAGCAGCAATCCGGCCAGAATCGCGATTATTGCCAGGACCACAAGCAGCTCAATCAGCGTAAATCCTTTCGTGCAACTTATCTTCATATCTCCCTAACATACGAAACGAAAGCGGGGATGGATGCAAATCAAACGGTCCCTGAACCGGGGAGCACTAAGCCGGGCCATGGTCTGGAGGAAAATGCTTGCCAATGCAATTTGGGCAGATGCCGTGAGTAATGGTGTGGCCTGAATGAAGGGCGAGGTAAGATTCGATTTCGCTCCAATACCCATTGTCATCGCGAACATTCCTGCACCAGGAGCAAATGGGAAGAAGGGATTCGAGCACCTTCACTTTTTTGAGGCACTCAACCAGTCTGAGTGAACTGCGGCGCAATTCAAATTGAGTCATTGTTTGGCGGGCGAGCGCTTCCAGCGTTTTCCGCTGAGCCTCCGAAATAACCTGCGGCTGGTCGTTGATCACGCAGAGCGTGCCAAGGGCATATCCCTCAGGGTTAAGGAGAGGAACACCCGCGTAAAATCGGATATGGGGAGATCCTGTCACCAGCGGATTACTGGCAAAACGGGCGTCCAACCGCGCATCGTGAACGACCATCGTCTCGCTTTTCAGAATGGTGTGGGCACAGAAGGCGACGTCACGGGGTGTTTCCGTAGCGGTAATACCCTTTGCTGCCTTAAACCATTGGCGGTGCTCATCCAGAAGCACAACGAGGGCAATGGGAACCTGGCAAATGTGCGAGGCAATCCCAACAATATCATCAGTGCACTGTTCTGCGGCGGAATCCAGAAGCTCATACTGGCGCAGGGCGGCGAGGCGTTCCTGTTCATTGTCTGGAATCGAATATTCAGTGAAGGGCATAAGGACAAACGTGGTGCATCACTGAATGAAAAAAGCGCTCACGTGCTGCGATCAGACGACTTTAGTTCCTCCTGCAATCGCGCCACCACTGCGTCGTACTCGCGTTCGATGCTTTCCACGAGATGGACAGCGCGGGCAACGATCCCTTTTTTGGCATCGATCTCCAGCAATAAACAATAGTGTACCAGACGCTCGGCACCGAGGCTGCTCGAACTTCCTTTGAGGGTGTGGGCGGCATCGCGCAGGGCGGAGGCGTTGCCCTGCTGGGCCGCATCCTGCATGGTCTGAATTTGAGCAGGGCTGTTGGACAGGTAAAGATCAACGATCTGGCTGACGGAATCCGGCTCGTCCTCATCAGCCAAGTCCTGCAAGAGTTCTATGGATTCGCGATTGACGACCATGAGATGGACTCCCGGCTCGGGAATATCCGCGGTGATGGGCACCGGTTTGAGGGCTTCGGCGGGCTGTGTTTCGTTCATGCGGCTGATGGCTTTGCTGAGGTCCTCGACGCGGACGGGTTTGCTTACGTAATCGTCCATGCCCGATTCGAGACATTTTTCGCGGTCGCCCTGCATGGCGTTGGCGGTCATGGCGACAATACGGACTCCAGCGCTTTCGCCGGGGTTGAGACGCAATTCGTGGGTGGCCTCGTAACCATCCAGCTCAGGCATGTGACAATCCATAAAAATGATATCGTATTTCTTGCTTCGGGCGGCAGCCACGGCTTTTCTTCCATCGTCCACCACATCAGTGTGGTAGCCCAGTTTCAACAGTTGGCGGACGGCCACCTGCTGGTTGACGACGTTGTCCTCGGCAAGCAGAACCCGCAAAGAATTCATCGAGACG
The DNA here is from genome assembly GCA_025359965.1 of Pedosphaera sp. Lineage (GTDB taxonomy): Bacteria > Verrucomicrobiota > Verrucomicrobiia > Limisphaerales > SXQI01 > SXQI01. The sequence continues at coordinate 1,302 of JANYDC010000003.1, read as the reverse complement.
GGAGGCTTGCTCTTGACGGGCTGAAAATTGGGCGGAGACACGGTGCGTGACGCGCCGTTGCCCAGTATATTGGTCAGCGCGCTGAAAAGTGCGGATTGCTTGACAGGTTTCACCATCCACCCGTCCAGACCCGAGCGACTCATTTCCTCAGGATCAACACGTTCACACATGGAGGTAAGCATAAGCAGGCGCAGGCCGCCCAAAGCGTTGTCCGACCGGATCGCTCCCGCCAGAGCGAGACCATCCATGCCGGGCATTTGCATGTCGAGAACGGCCAGATCGTACGCCTCGTTGCGCTCAGCGGCCGAGCGGAGCTGCTCCAGTGCCTTTTCCCCGCTTTCGACGCTTTCTGAGGATTTGAAACTCCAGGCCGCGAGGTAATGGTGAAGGATGCGGCGGTTGGTTTCGTTATCGTCCACCACCAAAACCCTGAGGTTCTCCATGGCAGGATGGGTGGACACGAAAGGTGGACGTTGAGTCCCCTGTTTGACGAGACGGAGGGAGAACCAGAAAGTGGATCCACGTTGGGGGGTGCTCTCCACCCCCATCCGCCCACCCATGACATCCACCAGCTTTTTGCTGATGGCGAGGCCAAGGCCCGTGCCGCCAAAACGCCGGGTGGTGGAGGAATCAGCCTGCATAAAAGGCTGGAAAAGCCGTTCGATAGTGGCCGCATCCATACCCAGGCCGGTGTCGCGCACGGAAAATTTAATGTGCACATGGGTGGGGCTTTCATCCACCAGGCTGACCTGGGCAAAGACTTCGCCTACCGTGGTGAATTTGACGGCGTTGCTCAGGAGATTTAAAAGAATCTGCCGCAGACGCCCGGGATCGCCCAAGAGCCGCAAGGGAACGTCGCGATCCACCAGCAAGGCCAGCTCAATCCCTTTTCGATGGGACTTCTCGGCCAACATTTCAAGCGAGCCTTCAACGGCTTCGCGGAGATCAAACTCGATGTTCTCCAAGGTTATCTTGCCGGCTTCGATCTTGGAATAATCGAGGATATCGTTGATGATGGTGAGCAGGGAATCGGCGCTAACACGGACGGTGGACGCAAAATCACGCTGTTCCTCATTCAATTCCGTTTCGAGCAGCAGGCTGGTCATGCCGATGACACCATTCATTGGGGTACGAATTTCATGGCTCATCGTGGCCAGAAACTCGCTCTTGGCCCGGTTGGCCAGCTCGGCCGCGATGGCGTTTTTTCTGGCCTCATTCATGGCGATGGCAAGCTCATCATTGATGCTGCTCAGCTCGGCGGTGCGCTCAGCCACTCGTTTTTCCAGTCCCGCCCGCGCCTGT
>JANYDC010000149.1 GCA_025359965.1 Pedosphaera sp. | reverse complement strand
GAGCATGGGGCGGACAAAGGCCCATTGTTCATCGGTGAGATTGGTTTCAAAAACGGCGATTTTCATCGCCCCAAATGGAGCTGCGCTAATAGGCGGGGAGCTTTCACCCGCACACTGTAATCAAGCCTTTTCTTCGTTTTTCATCATTTTAACATTGGAGACTTTTCAGACAGGCTCTAAGCAATAAAGCTGCCCTACCGCAGCGGTTTTAATAAAGGTTTCGTCAGTAGTCCGCGTAAAATAAGCGTACCGGAGAGTACTGAACAGATTTGCGGTGGATAGCGCAGAGTGCCAAGCAGTAATTACCCCGCAAAGTTTCCAGTGAGTTAGCGCTTGATCCAACCGCCGCCGAGTACGAGGTCGTCCTGATACAACACGCAGGCTTGGCCAGGAGTGATGGCGCGCTGAGGGATGTGGAGTTTGATATCGGCCTCGCCGTTGGGTTTGGGGTAGACGGTGGCGGGTACAGCGGGGGCGTTGTAGCGGATCTTGGCCGAGACTTCCATGCTCTCGGTTGGGTTTTCGAAGGGAATCCAATTGCAGCGTTCGATGCTTAGTCTGTCTTTTTCCAAGGCCCATTCCTCGCCGACGATGACGCGGTTGCGTTCGGCATCCAATTCAATGACATAAAGGGGCTTGGTGCTGGTGAGGTTCAACCCTTTGCGCTGGCCAATGGTGTAAAATTCGATGCCATCGTGCTGACCGAGCACCTGGCCGTTCATGCTCATGATGTCGCCCTTGTGCTTTTCGGCGAGTTTGGCATCGCGCAAAAACTTTCCGTAATCCTTGTCGGGCACGAAACAGATTTCCATGCTTTCCTCTTTCTCGGCTGTTTTCAGGCAGGCGACGCGGGCAACGTCGCGGGTGTCACTCTTAGTGAGCTCCCCCAAAGGCATCATGGTGCGGCTGAGCTGTTCCTGGCGCAGGGAAAAGAGAAAATAACTTTGGTCTTTGCGGGTATCGAGGCCTTTTCTGAGCAAAGCGCGACCATTGGCGGAATTATGTTCAATACGAGCGTAGTGGCCAGTGGCGATAAATTCACCGCCCAACTGATGGGCGCGAGCAATGAGAGTGCCGAACTTAACCTTTTCATTGCACATGACGCAAGGGTTGGGCGTACGGCCCGCTTTGTATTCAGCGGCAAAATATTGGATCACCTGCTTCTGGAACTCGTCGGATTCATCGACGAGGTAATAGGGGACGCCTAGTTTGTGGCAGACAGCGCGGGCGTCCATAACAGCTTGGGGGCCGCAGCACTTGTCCTCCGCGCGAGAGACGCAATCCTGAGGCCACACTTTCAGGGTGATGCCGACGACGTCGTAACCCTGATCAATCAAAAGAGCGGCTGTGGCGGAGGAATCAACTCCACCACTCATCCCGACTACCACGCGTGTTTTGCGCTTATCCATCTACAGAGTGGAGGATAAGCATGGTTCTGCTTGAATACAAGGCGCACTCATTTGGGAAAGCTATTGCCTATGTAGCCCGAATCGGGAAGCCTCATGCTCTATGCAAATCCAGATGTCAGCGACCAGCGGCGGTGGCATTGCACAGAACCAATATGACCCAATACGATGAAATACGCATCGCGGGTGGCGATACGGCTACCCCGCTCAGTCTGGCCAAAAGACTTCGTTTGATTGAGGAGGTTTGCGACCTGCCTAACGTAAAATTCTTGGACTGCGGTTGCGGAGCAGGGGAATATGTGTTCGCTTTGCGGGAAAAATATGGAACAGACGCCTGGGGGATTGAGTTTCTGGAGGACAAGGTGGCGAAAGCAAAGGAAAACCCCCGTTATGCATTGTGTGTTAAGCAAGGAGATTTAGAGGGATTGGATGAGCCGGATGCAACCTATGATGTGGGGTTGTTAAACGAGGTTTTGGAGCATGTTCCAAACGAGTCCCAAGCTTTGGCAGAGGTTTATCGGGTGTTGAAGCCCGGTGGGCGCGTGATTGTTTTTTCTCCCAATCGATTCTTCCCATTTGAAACGCATGGGGTGCATTTGCGGGGGAAAGGGACCAAGATTTCTCCGGGCTTTCCATTGATACCTTACCTGCCGTTGCCAGTGGGCAAGATTTTCTTCGATTATTGGGCGCGTAATTACTGGCCGCATCAGTTGCAGGGCATGGTTCGCGCTGCTGGATTTACCATTTGTCGACTCGATTATTTTTGGCAGACGTTTGAGAATATCTCAGGCCGCCAGCCATACCTCGTTAGAAAGTTCAAGGGAATGTTTCGGTCTGTGGCTGCAACTTGTGAAAAGACGCCCCTGATAAGGCGAATGGGTGTTTCGCAGGTCATCGTTGGATTAAAGGCGAGTTGATAATAGGACGGATTGTGAGATATGTGCAGTGCTGCTGAGTCGATTTTGGAGACATTCAAAGGTGGACAAAGCCGAGCGTGAAGCCAATCTTATGGGTATGAACCAACCGATGAAGCTTGAGGAAGCGGTGGAGTTCGCCGAGAACCCCGAGCCCCGATGCCCATGTATATTATTGCTGGATACCTCCGGGTCCATGCAGGGGGAGGCGATAGCCGCGCTTAACGAAGGTTTGAAATCCTTCCAGCAAAACCTCGCCAAAGATCCACTGGCATCGAAGCGTGTCGAGGTCGCGATTGTCACCTTTGACAACAACATCAAAGTGGTGCAGGATTTTATCACCCCCGATCAATTTACTCCGCCGGTGCTTACAGCCCAGGGGCAGACTTTCATGGGTGGAGGCATTCACAAGGCGCTGGATATGGTGCAGGCGCGCAAGGATGTCTACCGCAAAAACGGGGTGGCGTATTATCGGCCCTGGGTGTTTTTGCTGACGGATGGTGAGCCGCAAGGGGAAGAGGAGGGCGATGTGCAAAGTGCGACGGCCCGGCTTAAGCAGGATGAGGAGAAGAAGCGAGTGGCCTTTTTTGCGGTGGGGGTGGAGGGGGCGAACATGGAGGTTCTTAGCAAAATATCGGTGCGCGCACCAGTAAAGTTGAAGGGGCTGAACTTTGTGGAGATGTTTGTATGGCTCTCCAAAAGCATGGAGGCTGTGGCGCAATCGCGCACGGATGAACAAGTGGCGTTGCCGCCGCCGGGCTGGGGCACGGTCTAAGACCCTTCAAACGAGTATGTGGCCGGATTTGGGCGTAAAAGTCGTGGGTGGATCGGTGGGTGGTTTGGCGCATGAGCTGCGGGGGTTGCCCAATCAGGATGCGCTGGGGTGGAGGTATGTTGCCTCGGAACGCACATTGATTGCGGTGGTGGCAGATGGAGCGGGTTCAGCGGCATGCGGCGGAGAAGGCGCACGATTTGTCGTGGCAGACTTGATTGGCACGCTGGCCCGCAATCCCAAGCGCCAATTCGACGCGAATGAACTTGATGGCACCCTACTCATAGGGCCTATGCTTCACGCGCGGGAGGGGTTGTTCCGGAAAGCAGAGGCTGAGAAACGTCCGCCCAAGGATTACGCGTGCACCGTGTTAGCCTGTTTGCTGACGCCTGCGGGTGTGTGGAGTGCCCAGATCGGGGATGGGGCCATCCTTTTGGGCACGCCCGGGCAGGAGTTTCGCACGCTTCATACCTCCCAACAGGGGGAGTATGTGAACGAAACGGTGTTTCTGACTTCGGACCAATCTGTTGATCATATTAAAAGCGGGTATCATCCGGGGGCTCCCAGCCGGCTGGCCATGTTGACTGATGGGCTGCAGCGAATCGCATTGAAGATGCCTGAAGGCCTTCCTCACGAGCCGTTTTTTAAGCCACTATTCCAGTTTCTAGGCCAGTCTGGGGATGCGGCTGATGCCATTAGCCAAATTACTGGGTTTCTGCGTTCGCCGAAAATCCGCTCCCGCGCGGATGATGATCTCAGCCTTTTGCTAGCCGAGGTGGACCTGGCAAAGCCGAGCGACAAATGATCCGAGTCCAACGAGAGAACGGCTCCACGGTACATGTGTTGCGTGAGTCGCTGCTGTTGGGTTCCGGAGGAGAGGCGAAAATTTACAATCTCGCCGAGGATTGGCGGTTGGTGGCCAAGCTTTGGCATAAACCCCGGCTTGATCAGGCAGCCAAGGTCCGGGCCATGTTGTTGAACAAGCCGACCGATCCTTCGACAGACTCCCAGCATGTTTCCATCGCATGGCCTCATGGGATTATTACCTTGATGGGATGCCCGACGGAGGTGGTGGGTTTCGTGATGCCAAAGGTTTCAGGCATGAGGCCGATGCTTGAATTTTACAACCCCAAAACCCGAAGAGAGAAGTGCCCTTTTTTCACTTATTCCTATCTTATTCGCACGGCTCGGAATCTTGCTGTGGCGGTTCGTGCGCTGCATGAGCGGGGGTATGTCATTGGCGATCTGAATGAATCGAACGTGCTGGTCTCTCCCACTGCCCTGGTCACCGTGGTGGATACGGATTCATTTCAAGTCTGGGATCCGCAAAAGCAGGAGATGCACCGTTGCCGGGTGGGCAAGCCGGAGCTGACTCCGCGCGAGATGCAAGGTGTTGATTTTACGCGGCAGGATCGGACCGAGGCGCAGGATCTTTTCGGGTTGGGTGCTTTAATCCACATGCTGTTACTTGAGGGGACTCATCCGTTTGCGGGAATATGCAGATTGGAGGGTGAGCCGCCGACTTATGTCGAGAGGATCGCAGCAGGACATTACCCGTTCGCAGGTAGGGATGATGTGCCATACGGACCCTCACCGCTGATGCCCAGTTACGATATTTTGTCGCCAGCGATTAGGGATCTTTTTTTTCGCTGTTTTCATGACGGACATCATGACGCAACCTTGCGTCCTGATGCCAATAGCTGGCGGTATGCCATTGAGGAAATGGAGCAGTCGCTGGTGACCTGCTCTATGAATGGCCAGCATGCGTACCCGGGACATCTTGAGCAATGCCCGTGGTGCCTGCGAGCCAAGGCACTGGGCGGGCGTGATCCTTTTCCCTCGCGGGATGATGTTCGGCAGGCCAAGCATCTTAGGCCTGCACCCAAGCGCAAACCCACGCTGCCGGACAATGCGGTGGCGGCCTCCTACACTCGTCAGCCGGGCTCACCACCCCCTGTTCGTCCCCAATTCAAACGCTCATGGCGTCCAAGACAGCGCCGAGTGCCACCGCCGAACGCAGCCGGGAGTTATTGGGTTACCAAAGAGTCGAACTCGTGGGCTTGGGCTGCCGTGGGAATACCTGCATTGGGCTGGTTGATCGGGAGAAACATTGTACCCATCGCGTTGGGTTTTGCGACCATTGGCACGGTGGTAGGGATTTACGCCTTTCAGACCGCGTTTGAGATGGTTTCAGGCACGAAACAGCGGGCACTCGCCTGGGTGGGGATTATTCTTTCGCTGATGCTTGGACTTTGGGGGATCGTGGGCCCGGTGCTCAGAGAGCTAGTGGGACCTTGAGCAACTTTGAGAGGGATAAACCTCCCAGTTCGAGGATTCGTTTAAAGTGTTCGGCTGTTAAAGGGGTGACTGACAAGCGGGTTTGTTTGACAAGAGCCATGCCGGAAAGGACGGCATCGCTTTTGATGGTTTCGAGGCTGATCCTATTCTTAAGCGAAATGAAAGGTACCAGATCCACAGCGGACCAATCGCCCTCGGTGGCAGTGGCATCGGGGTAGGATAGTTTGCCCACGCAAGCAATGCCGACAATCTGTTTGTCTGTGACGCTGTGATAGTAGCAAACCCAATCGCCGAGTTTCATTGCTCGAAGGTTGTTGCGCGCCTGGAAATTTCGCACACCTGTCCATGAGGCGCATCCATCCTTGACGAACGTCTCCCAAGAATAGGCTTCCGGCTCCTGCTTGACCAGCCAAGCGTTGCTTTTCATACTCTACATCCTTTTCTCTGCCTGCGTTTGGGCTTAGGTGCTGCTGCCGCCGCAGTTTGGTCACCTGGCACTTTGCGGAATCGGTCTGCAGCCTTTCGCCACTTGGCTATGAGATCCTCAAGCCTTCCCAATTCTTGCCTAACGCTGGAAATCATCCCTGTTAATTCACGCTTAACCTTCCAATGCACCGTGGCTCGGTCCTTAATGGCGGTAAATCTCCAAGCCGGCATTTCTTTGGCTTCGCGCAATTCGCCCCGCAAATCTCTTAGTATGGATTTATTGCGGCTAATCATTTGCAGGAGGCTCCAACAGGATGTTTTTGCCGAAATTTCGCCATTGACTGAGTCCGAAACACTTAGCAGATGCTCCAATCTGGCGAGGTCTTTCTCCTGATAAGCCCGCTGGACTTCGTGCCAAAGCTCAATTTGACGAGCGGTACGCTTGGTGTTGGAGTCCGGATGGAGGATTCGCACCAGTTGGCGATAGATATCCTTCAAACGGGCTTGAGTCGATTGGGAGCTTTGTTGCTGGGCGCGCCCGATGCCGGGGAGGCCGAAAAAACTGCCTAGTTCGTCCAGAATATCCTCAGCGCCTTTGTCATAACCATCGCCATTTTTTCCAAAGAGATCCCCGTCTCGCTCATCCTCATCCTCCTTGGAACCAAAGATGAAATCCGGCCCGTCCTTGGAATTCTTCTCGTCTTGAGCCACTGGCGTTTCAGGATTACCCTCGAACCAAGCCTCAAATTTCAGAAAAGCTTTAGCCACCGACGCACCTGTGTAAAAAATCTCCATCTCCACCCGTCGCCGCATCTCATTGAAACGGTCGAAACGCAGGAGTAACTCATCTTTCTCCTTGTTGAGTTCGGCAAATTCCTTGTAGTGCCAGTGTCGGAAGGCGGGGATGTCCTCGGATCGAAATTTTTCCAGAGACTCCTCATGAGTGCTAATTTCTTTTTCGGTCTTTTTGAAATCCTTGATTAATCGGTCGCGCAGGGTCTTGGTATTGGAGATGGCAACAGGCAGGGGTCCGGTCGTGGACTGGTTCCTCTCCTGTTTTCTCTTACTTCTTCCATGCTGCAACATTTGCTTAAAGTCCACATACCGGAGCGGTTTTGCAAAGAGAATTCGTTTCTGTCTTCCGCGAGCCTGAAGTCGTAGGTAATCTGATGATTGTTGGAATTGGTCATGAGCAATTTAGCCACATCCGAAAGTCCCGTCCCGCCGCGCACTGAGGAGGTACTCAGGGTGATGAAGCAGTATTTTGGGTTTGCCGAGTTTCGGCCCCGGCAGCGGGAGATTATGACGGATGTGCTCGCAGGAAGAGATGTACTGGCCATTTTGCCGACGGGCGGAGGCAAGTCGTTGTGCTATCAAGTGCCCGCCCTGATCCGGCCGGGGTTGACGGTGGTCATTTCGCCGTTGATTGCTCTTATGAAAGATCAGGTGGATGAGCTTGAAGCGGCGGGTGTGGCGGCGACATTTTTGAATTCATCCATTAAAGGAGAGGAATCCCGCTCGCGACTGGCGGCTCTCCATCAGGGAAGAATCAAATTGCTTTATGTGGCGCCTGAGCGGGTGTTGATGGATGGCATGTTGGAGGATCTGGCCCGATGGAATGTTTCTCTGCTGGCCGTGGATGAGGCCCATTGTATCAGCGAGTGGGGCCACGATTTCCGTCCCGAATACCGGCAGTTGGCGAAACTGCGCGAGTCTATGCCGGATTGTCCGTTTCTGGCCCTTACCGCCACCGCGACGGATCGAGTGCGGGACGATATTTGCAGCATTCTCAATCTGCGCGATCCCATGCGCTATGTGGCAAGCTTCAACCGGCCCAATCTTGAATACACCGTGACACGCAAAAGCGGCGGGTACGAGCAACTGCTTGAGGTTGTGAGGAGGTGGAAGGGGGAGTCAGGCATCGTTTACTGCCAAAGCCGTAAAAGCACTGAAAGTGTGGCTGAGAAACTGAGGGCCGATAAGGTTCGCGCGGCGGCATATCATGCTGGATTGACGCCTGCGGAACGCAATCTTTGTCAGGAGCAATTCAAGCGCGATCAGGTCGATGTGGTCTGCGCGACGGTGGCGTTCGGCATGGGCATCCATAAACCAGACGTACGGTTTGTGGTTCATTACGAACTGCCCAAGAATATCGAGAGCTATTATCAGGAGACCGGACGCGCCGGGCGGGATGGGCTGCCTGGGGAATGTCTGTTGCTCTACAATCCCGGCGACCTGATGAAGCAGCGGCATTTCTTTGCCGAGAAAACACCGGCGGACCGGGCTTTGGCAGAGAAACACTTGCGTTTAATGGCGTCATATGCGGAGACGACAGGCTGCCGACGGGCGTTTCTGCTGAAATATTTTGGAGAGGTGCTGGCGGAGGGAACCTGTCAGGGCTGCGATAATTGCGCGCAATCTCATGAGACCTATGATGCCACGCTGATGTCCCAGAAACTGCTGTCGTGTGTTTACAGAATTAAGGAACGCAGCGGGTTCTCCACTGGATTATCTCATACTACAGCGGTGCTGTTAGGCACAGAGAACGACAAGATTCGTGAGTGGCAGCATGACAAGATTTCGACTTATGGCATCGGGAAAGATCAGTCCAAAGAGGCTTGGCTGGCGGTGGGGCGCCAATTGATCGAGCGCGGGTTTTTGGTTTTGCACGAAGAGCGCTTCAGCGTGGAGCTTACCCTTGAAGGTAGGGAGGTTCTGCTGAAACGACTCCCTGTCGTGCTCAAACGGGTTGTGGACACTCGCTTTTCTGGCCGGCGTTACAGCGAACCTTCTCGCAAGGAGCGAAGCAGTAGACCTAAATCCGCCAGCGGGGATATCATCTGCGACGAGGGTTTGTTCAACCGCTTGCGGACCCTGCGACGCAAGCTTTCGGAGGAGCGTGGTCTTCCGCCATACATGATCTTCTCAGACGTGGCTCTACGCCACATGGCGGCGGATAAACCTTCAAATGATGATCAATTCCTAGCTGTGTCCGGCGTGGGGCAGCGTAAACTGGTCGAGTTCGGTCCTGCGTTTATGGAGGAAATTCGGCTGCATGAGGCGGGGTAGGTGCGGGGGGCTTGCTGCGGAATACCGCTAACCAAAAATAGACCTCATCCGAGCAAAGCCCCTACCGATACCGCTCAGCGCCTTGCGCGCGACTGAGCGAACTTGAGCGCAGCGGCGATGTAGAACAACCATTGTAGTGGAAACGCCAATGATTCCACTCCGCTGCCGGTGCGATAAAAAATTCGACCGAGCCACCCGCCGATTGTGATGGCTGGCAAATTGCCCAGTACCCATAAGAGCCTCAAGGCCTCGCCGATTGGGCTCCCGGAGAAAAAAGGCAATCTTTGGTAAGCTGTCGGGTGTGTGGTCATTCCAAATAGCCTGCATAAATCGAGCAGCAACAAAAAAGACAGCCACGAGCCGACGCTGGCCAAAACCCGATCAGATAGCGATCCGTGTATGAACGCCTCAAGACAAGTGGCAAAACATGAAAATACGAGCACCCCGCCGAATGCGCACTGAAAGAATGAAACGGGATGAATCAAATATGCCTCACCACCCGAAACCATAAAGCGTTCCGGCATGAACAGAGTAAGAAGAAGGCCGCCGATTATCGGAACACAGTTAGTCGCAACTTAACAGTGCACTAGGTTAACCAACCCTGGCAATAATTTGGTCCCCGGCGAACAATGCAATAGACTACGCGTTGGCGTGGCGGCGCTGGCGGCGGGGTAGACCGGAAGCGGCAGCACGGGTGACTGGTTCGGCGGCGGGGATAAAGGGGCGTAAGAACGTAGGGCGGTCGGAGCGTCCGGCTTTTTGGTAGTCGCGCCAGAGGACGGGGCCAGCTTCGTTGGCGGGGCGGTTTTGCACGGTGGTCAGGAATTCGAAAAGGAGGGCAGCCAAGTCGGCCAGGGCGATGGCGTGGGTGCGACCGATCTTGGCGAATAGCCAGTCGGACCACCGCATGAACTCGGCGAAAGGCGAAAGATCAGGCGACCACAGCAGGCGAGTTGCTTCGACGAAATTACCGCTGTTGCCCACCAAGTCCCAATAGCGCGAAAAGCGTTTGAGCCGCTGCATGGTGCGGAAGTCAATCAGCTGATTGCTTAGCATTTCGTAGGGCGGCGATTGGCTGTACAGCATTGCACATGTTTGATCATGCCGGACGATGGGTGTTCCGCGCAGGCGTTTCAGGATGCCCACTTGGATTTCCTGAGGTTGCAAGGCGATCAAACGATCAAAGCCTTGGCCGAAGCTCTCCATGGTTTCGCCGGGCAGTCCGACAATCAAATCAGCGTGGATATGCACGCCCGTTTCGGATCTGAGGAAATGAAAGTTATCGGCCAGTCGGTCGAGATTCTGGCGGCGTTTTATGCGCTGGGAAACTTCGTCGTTAAATGATTGGATGCCGACTTCGAACTGGAGGGTGCCAGCGGGGAACTGTTTAATGAAATCGCGCAGGCCATCGGGCAGGCGATCCGGGATCATTTCGAAGTGCAGGAAAAGCCCCGGGCGCAACCGTTGCAGGAAGAATTCGAGGATCGCGCGGCTGGTGTTGAGATTGAGGTTAAAGGTGCGGTCAACGAATTTGAACTGCTGAACGCCGCGTTGGTAAAGGCGATCCATCTCGGCCAAAAAAGGCGCGAGGGGAAGTTGCCGGACGGGGATATCAAGCGACGAAAGGCAAAATTCGCAGGTGAAGGCACAACCGCGTGAAGCCTCGACGTAAACCAAGCGATGGGCCACGTCCTCATCGGTGTAGAGGTCGTAGGGCATGGCGACTTGGGCGAGGTCCGGCACGGGGGCAGTCACCCAGCGGGAAGCGGGGCGCTCCCCGGCCAAAAGCTTTTGGCAGAGATCGCGAAAGGCCAGGTCTGCTTCACCGCTGACGGTGTAATCGGCCAGCAGACAGATTTCCTGACCGGTCGCTTCGTAACTGACTTCGGGTCCGCCCAAGACAACCGTCAAATCCGGACGTACCGCTTTGAGCAGCCTCACCACTTCCAGCGACAACACCGCATTCCAGATGTAAACGCCGAGGCCGACTATCTTCGGTTCGTACGAGAGAATCGCCTCGACCATGTCGGCGGGTTTGTGCGCGAGATCGAATTCTAGGATCACCGAGTCATCGCGCAATTCGCCTAGATTGGCCCGCAGATACCGCAAGCCAAAAGAGGCGTGCAGGTATTTCGCGTTGATGGTGGCGAGTACGATCTCGGACATGGTGAATCTAGGCTTTCGTGACCGGAGGCTGATCCCTACGAGGGAAAAGGGGCAGGGGATCTCCCACAACGTGGCCCGGTGGGATGCCTCCCCATTTAGCCTCGGCCAGTTGGTCGGCCTGGCCTGGCAGATTGAGTTGCGCCATGATCCGCAGGCTGGTCTGGGGAAGGAACGGTTGGATGAGCACGGCCAGGATGCGACAGGTCTCCGTCAGGTTGTAGAGCACTTCGTCGAGGCGGGCGGCTTGGGCGGGGTCTTTGGCGAGTTTGAAGGGTGCGGTTTGCTCGATGTATTCGTTGGCTCGTTTGACAACGCTCCAGGTGGTGGTCAAAGCGTCCTGAAGCTCCGACTTGTCCCAATGGCCGGCAATTTTGCAGACGGCTTCCGCAGTGCCAGCAGCCAACTCGTCGTTTTGTGAAGGAACGACTCCGCCGCGATAGCGCTTGAGCATGGAGAGCGAGCGATTCACCAAGTTCCCCAGGCCGTTGGCGAGTTCTGCGCCGTAACGCGAGGCGAATCCGGCGTCGGTCCAGTTTCCATCGGGGCCGATATCGAGTTCGCGTGTGACGTAAAAGCGGAAGGCATCCAGACCCCAATCATTGATGACGGCGATAGGATCAATGATATTACCAGTGCTCTTGGAGATTTTTTCGCCGTCCTTCTGCCACCAGCCGTGGGCCAGAATTTGGCCGGGCAGGGGAAGGCCGATGGCTTTGAGCATGATGGGCCAATAGACGGCGTGGAATTTAAGGATGTCCTTCCCAATGACGTGGATATCGGCGGGCCAGAGTGATTGAGGTTTTTCGACCGAGGGCAGTTTCAGCTCAGGCAGAGCGGCGGCGAGCAATGGGTCTCCCAGAGCGGCGGGCACGGTGATGTAATTCACCAAAGCATCGAACCAAACGTAAGTGACGTAATCGGGATCAAAAGGCAGGGGGATGCCCCAGGAAAGACGTGCAGCAGGGCGGGTGATGCAGAGGTCTTCGAGCGTGTTATTTTTCAGGAAGCCCAGAACTTCGTTACGACGGTAGGCGGGCTTAATGAAGTCAGGATTGGCTTCAATATGGTCGATCAGCCATTGCTGATGCGCGCCCAGGCGGAAGTAATAATTGTTCTCCACCAACTCGGTGACTTCGCCGTACATCGGATCAAACGTGCCATCAGGACGGCGATCTTTTTCGGTTAGGAAAGTTTCCTGCCGGGCAGAATAGAAACCCCGGTATTCGGATTGATAGAAATGCCCCTCACGGTGCAGTTTGGCGAGGATGGCTTGGACCACCGCTTTGTGGCGCGGCTGGGAGGTCCGGACAAAGTCCTGGTTGGTTAGTTGGAGGGTTTTGGTGAAGGCGATCCAATCGGAGGCAAGGTCATCGCAATAAGCCTGAGGCGTTTTGCCTTCGGCCACAGCGGCTTGCTGGACCTTTTGACCGTGCTCGTCGAGACCTGTCAAAAAGAACACGGGTTGGCCGAGGCTGCGCCGGGCCCGACTGATCACGTCGGTGACCACCTTCTCGTAAGCGTGCCCCAAGTGAGGCTGGCCGTTCACGTAATCAATCGCCGTGGTGATGTAAAAAGTCTTCGTCATCCGTAAGACAGTTTGCGTCAGGAAGGTCCGGTTGGCAATGAGCGAGGGCTACCGGGGTTTTGGGGTGGCGCGGCAACTAGCTGCGGAAGCTTTTAAGGGGAGCGGAAGCGGTAGACGCGGCTTGGGTGACTGGCCCAATCGGGATCGGAAAATAGGGAGGAGCCGCTAGTCAGGGTGATGGTCGCCAGCGGAAGCCAGACAGGCTCAGTCAGGCTGTCGCAGGCCTCGACGACGACGGGAATGTTGGCGGTGCCGGTGATTTTGAATCCGAACTTGCCGTTTCTAACGCCGAAGGCCGGGTCTTGAGTCGGTGCCGAGGGATTCCATAGGAGGCTGGGCCGCCCGGCGTAAGACCCTCCCCAGCCGGCCGTACCTGGCAGGTAGTAGAGGGTGGTGGGTTCGTCGAACGTACCAGAAAGTGGCTGGTTACCTTTAAAAATGACTGCGGTCAAACCCCGGCAGGCATAGAAAGCATAGCTCCCTATGTAGGTGACACTGGTGGGGATGCTCAGGCGGGTCAGGCCGGTGCAACCAATGAACGCAAAGCTCCCGATGTAGTTGACGCGGTTGCCGATGCTCAGGCTGGTCAGGCCGGTGCAGCCAGAGAACGCTTGGTCCCCGATGGCGGTGACGCTGTCGGGGATGCTCAGGCTGGTCAGACGGGCGCAGCCAAAGAACGCATAGTTCCCGATGGAGGTGACGCTTTTGCCAATGCTCGCGCTATCGAGGTTGGTCAGGCCGCTGCATCTACTGAATGAGTAATCCCCGATGGAGAGGAGGCTGCTGGGCATCTTCAGGCTAGTCAGGCCGGTGCAGTCAGCAAACGTATGGTCCCCGATGTAGGTGACGCTGTTGGGGATAGTCAGGCTAGTCAGGCCGGTGCAGCCAGCGAACGTATAGTTCCCGAGTGATGTGACGTTGCCGATGCTCAGGCTGGTCAGGCCGGTGCATTGATAGAACGCTAAGTCCCCGATGGCGGTAACGCTGTTGGGGATGGTCAGGCTAGTCAGGCCGGTGCAGCCAGCGAACGCAGAGCCCCCGATGGAGGTGACGTTTTTGCCAATGCTCACACTGGTCATGCTGCATCTATTGAACGCATAGCCCCCGATGCCCTTGACGCTGTCGGGGATGCTCACGAAATATATGTCCAATCGGGAATCGAACGCCGAGTTCCCGATAGCCCGGACGGGGAGACCGTCGATAGTTTCGGGGATGATCACTTGGGCGGTGGTTCCCTTATACCCGGTGATGGTAATGGCCCCGTTCTCAGCGGTGTATGTGAGTTGGGCGCGGAGGGTTGGAACCGACAGCAGAAGGAAGGCGAAGAGGAGGAGCCACCGGCCCACGAGGGCGGCGAGGGAAGGGGTGAAGGGCGAAGGGCTTTCGATGGGTGCAACGGTGTTCATACCTTTAGAGTGTTAATGTCCCGGTCTTTTCGCTGGCCTAAAACGGATTGAGACCAGTAGTAAGGATTTCATATCCCGTAGTCAATGGTATCCGTCTGGGCAAGTTGGGGCGGGGCGCATCATATTTTTTTGGTGGGTTCAAAATGCTTGGTTCCGCCCCCTGGCATCGATGGGATTGATCTCTCGTCCCTCACGGGACTTTGTTTTGAAAGGATGGTCGGTACCCAACGCTAAAGTGCTGGGCTATTTTCGGCTTTCCCTGACGGGACGTCGGGAGAGGGCGGCAGCTGACTGGCGATTTGGTTTGGGTTGGGCAAGGATGCCGACGCGCCTCGGATACAGTTAGCGTTTGCCTGCGAACAAAGCGCCCATCCATGTGGTGATGGCGGCGGCGGCTAGGATGAGAAGCACGGCGGTGGTTTTGGTGAAGCCGCGTCGAACCAGGCGGTGGGAGATGTGGTTGGTGTCGCCAATGTAAATGGGTTTTCCCATTCGCCAGCGCAACCACACAACATAGGCAAGGTCTCCCAGAGGTATGGCCAGGAGAAAAAGAGGAGTAAGCACGGCCCATGGAGAAAGCACTGGATCGCTTGAGCTGTAATAGTGCGGAAGGATGGCCATCACGGAGACGAGGTATCCGACGAGGTGACTTCCGGCATCGCCGAGAAAGGCGGTACCTCGCGGGAAGTTGTGGGGAAAAAATCCTGCCAGCGAACCCGAGGCGAGAAAGGCCAGGATTGCCACGAGGTATTGGCCGTGACTGGCGGCAATCCAGCCGCAACCCCATAGGGTGACAATTCCCAGGCCGCTGCAAAGGCCATTCATGTTATCTAGAATGTTAATGGCGTTGGTGACCGCCAGAATCCAGAAAACGGTGACGCCGTAGCTGAACCAAAGACTTGGCACGAAGAGGGTGATCCGCAGTCCTGCGGCGGCGGTGGCCAGTGCTATGATGACCTGCCCGGTTAATTTTACGGATGGAGTCAGTTCAAAGCGGTCATCAGCCAAGCCGAGCAAGGTCATGCCGAGGCAGCCAGCCAGTAAAACCAATAGCTCGTTTTGGCGACGGTCCAAGCCGTGGGAAAGGGGCAGGAGTGTTCCGACTCCGAGAAGATGCAGCAGGGCGGGCGCCAGCAAGTAAAGGGTCACGCCGCACAACAGTGGGAGCAGAATGCCGCCCAGCACAGCCGGGCCACCGGAGAGGGGGGTTGGCAGGAGATGGATTTTGCGGTGCCCCGGATCGTCGATGATTCCTAGGCGGCGGCAGATTTTTGACCAAAACGGCAGTGTGGTCCAAGTGGTGGCAAAGGCGGCGATAAATGCGAGCAGGTAGATGGAAAACGGAAATCCCATCAGCGGTGCAGGAGTGCCATAGGCTGGCGTGGATTGGGGACCCCCAAACGGAGATAAAGTTGGTGGGTCCGTTCGACCATGATCTCCTGCGAAAAATCGGCCCGCACCAAAGCCCGTCCCGCTTTTCCAAGAGTCAGGCGCAGGGCCGGATTGGTGGCGAGTGATTCGAGGTGGCGAGCCATCGTATGAACATCCCCTGGTTGGGTTAGAAACCCGGTTCGCTCATGGAGACAGACTTCGCTGGCGCCGTCACAATCGTAAGCGACAACAGGACGGCCTGCGGCAAGCGACTGACTTAGAGCGCGCGGGAGACCTTCCCTCAGCGATAGGTGCGCGGTCACGTCGGCCTGCGACAGCAATCCGGGAACTTTGTCGGGAGACACCATTCCGGCAAAGACCACGACACGCTCAAGATTTAGGCAGTGAACCCTTTCCGCAATCTGTGGGCGGAGCGGACCGTCGCCCACAAACAGCATGCGGAACCTTGGAATCTTTTGCCGACAAATGGAGGCCAATTGAAGGAGGTCCTCGTGTCCTTTCAACGGCGCAATGCGTGCCACTGCTGCCACCACAAAATCAGCCGGATCAAAGGGGGATCCATTCCGGCACAGATTCGCCTGGAGGGGGATATCCATGTAAGGACTTAGATCGAATCCGCTGAAAATCCGGGTATACTGTTCGGACCTTCCAATGTTCGCGGCGAGATACTGGTCGGTCATGGCTTGCGCCACGACCACATATTGATCGGTCCAATGATCGGCGATACGCTCCGCGCTGCGAAAGATAAAATTGGCCAATGGCCCCTGAAACGGACC
Source organism: Pedosphaera sp. (assembly GCA_025359965.1). Taxonomy (GTDB): domain Bacteria; phylum Verrucomicrobiota; class Verrucomicrobiia; order Limisphaerales; family SXQI01; genus SXQI01. Next base: position 78,242 of record JANYDC010000149.1, on the reverse strand, counting down.
AAAAGATGGACCATGGATGCCGTGTACGATCAATTTGACGTGGCAACGGCGTGCAGCAAGGCGTGCAAGTATGCCGGCTTTGCCGCTGTGAGTATGGACAAGGCCCGGACGGGTTGCCTTGAAATGGCGAATGAGATCGCGAGTGGCCAGTGCGTCGTGCCAGGGGTGGATCGGGCGCACCAAGTGGGCGCTCAAGGTCAGCAGGGAGGGGGATTGAGCAAAACTGTTTAGCAAATCACCCTCACCCGGTGAGGGATGTCCGCTGACGAGTTCCACGTCGTGACCCAGCCTTGCCAGACCTAGTACGGTGGAGACCGTGTTTTCCTGTGCGCCCCCCAGAATCAGCCGGGTGATGACGTGACAGATGCGCATTATTGCAGAAATGCCTACTTGGCCTGAGACTTCAGTTGGGTAAGCCGCTGGGTGACTTCGTTCCGTTCCTGAGCAGTTTCCGGACTTTGATCACTTGCGGAATATTTGAGATACAATTCGGTGTTCTTGACCTCTTCCGGGACATTTTTTTCAAGTCGTGCCACGGCAGCCAGACCGTAGTAAACAAAATGGCTTTGAGGAAAAACTCCTCTGAGTTTTTCATAATCGCGGCGGGCGTCGTTAGTTTTTTCTGCGCGGAGATTGATGATGGCCCGGTTACGCAAGGCGACGTAGTTGGCAGGCTGTTTGGCTAGCAATCTATTAAGGGCATCCAGACCGACTTGAAATTTTTTGGTCTCCATGCCAATAATACCCAAGTAAATAAGGGCTTGAGCGTTATCGGCTTCGATGGCCAGAATTTTTTGAACTTCCGACTCGGCGATCTTGTAGTCCTTGGTCGAAATGCCGATAAAAGCCCGATAGGCCAGCATTTGGATATTGTTGGGGGCGATTTTTTGAAGCCGGTCGAGTTCTGCCAGCGCAGTGGCGTATTGTTGAAATGTGATGGCGATGTCCGCTTTTTGGAGCAATAGAAACACGCTGTTTGGGGAATTCGCAATCTGTCTGTCGATGGTGTCGAGGGCTTTTTTGAAATCCTTGGTGTTGCGGTAGAACTCGGTCAGGCTTTCCAAAATGGAGTGCTCACCCGGGAAGTTTATGGTGCCCGCCAAGAGTATTTTTTCGGTTTTTGCGATATCCCCCTTGTTGAAGTAGATGCCTGCTTCAATTGTGGTCAGGTCAATCATGTTGGCGGGGTTAACCGAGCCGGGGGGCAGCGCCTTGGTCTGGTTTACGATCTCCAGAGCCTTATCCAATTGCTTAGAGAATAGATAGGCATTGGCAAGGCTGACTGAAGCCCCCGCGTTGCCTGGGAGATAATGATGGACTCGCTCATAGAGGAGCATGGCTTGGCGGGTCAGCCCCTGATCCAAAAGCATGGAGGCTTGCCGCGCTGCATAGGTGGGCTCTTCGAAACCTCCGAAGCGCGTCAAAATGGCATCCCAAGTTGATATCGTGTTAAACTGCTCTTCAAAGTTTTTCATGGCATCGGGCGTGATGGGTTGGCCAGTGCGAAGGCTTTGAGCGAAGGCGAGATTAACGGAGGCCACGAAATTTTCAGGATTCAGATCAGCAGCCTTGGAGAACGCGGCCAGAGCGGGTTCGTTGCGTCCGGCTCGTTGAAGGGCCAATCCCCATGTGTTCAAGGCCCGCGAATAGTAGGCTGCGGTGTATTCCTCAAGAGGTGTCCGGTTTTTGAGGTTTGATGCAAGTCTTGAGAGGGTAGGCTCAAGTTGGCCCCAGAACCTGGTGGTATCCGCAATTTCCGCTGAGGTGGCGACGGGTTGGGTCAGATCATTGGGGCCGAAGGGGTGTAGCTTTGAAATATGACCGACTGGATCAGCCCTCAAAGTTTCAAAGAAATATCCGAAGCTAGGTTGCAGGTAAAAGGAGGGATATTTGGAGGCGAGTTCGGTGATTAAAGCTGAAACCTCCTGGGGTAAAAACCCCGAATTGACACTTTCAGGGATTGGCCAGATTTGAGGATGTTGGCGAGCAAGTTGGAAATGATAGGCACGGCTTGAAAGATTCTTCGTGTTGACGAGTACATGATGTTTGGTCACGCCCCTGCGTGCCTCGTCGGCCCGAACCAACATGAGGAGCAAAGGGTCATCGCTTAAAATGAGGGATGGCGCGGTTTCGACGGGGGCGACGAGAGCTTTTGTGAAGGTGGAGAGAAGAGGGCCGCCATCACGACGAATTGCGCTAAAGTTGAGATAGGCAAGATAGCCAGGAACCAAGAGGGCAAGGAAAGGAATTGCGGCCAGACCTGCGCTAAGAATGCCAGTGAAGCCGCTTTGGCGCTGCCAGTTCTTAAGATTGGTATTGGTGGCGACGAGGAGCAGGTATCCGCTATAATAGCCGACGCTCAAGGCTGACAGGTAATAAAAGCTGAGAAGCGGCATGCCCATTCCAAGTCCGCGGGGGCTGAATTTTTGATCGAGAAACATCACCAGACAGGCCCCAAGGAACAGAATGTGGACCACGCGAAACATGAGGCTGGTCACCACTGCGCCCGCCTCACTTGTCTCGCCGAATGAGGATCGCCATCTTATGCCCATGATGACGACCGGCAGAATGGAAGTGAGGGAAAGAATGACGATGATGGATCGCAGCGACGGAGTGTCGAACAGAATGGTCTTTTGTGACGAAAGGTTCGCGCGAAGGACGTCGATGAAGCGAAGGGTGGTGTCCCCATGAATCGACCAGAGGAGCGGCATTAGGAAATAAAGTGTTAGCCCTGCAAAAAAAAGCAGAGCCATCCGCCCGAAAAATCGCCAAGTGAAGAATGACTTTCCCGCAATCCAAGCGAAGGCAACGAGGAACAAAGGCGCGAACCCAATCAAAGCCCAATTGTTAGTGATGGAAAGGCCGTAACCCAAGGCAAACATTTGCAGCCATCGGTCGTTACGACTGACGCGAAACTCCAATAGCATCCAGATCAGGGTGGCAAAGAGGAGGAGGTCAAAGGACTCCATCGTGATGGAAACGGCGTTTTCCCAGAAGGTCAATTGCAGGCCGCACGCCAAAACCGCCAAAACGGGCGGAAGCCATTTGGTGCGGACCGAGAGAAGCGAGAAATCGCTGCGTTCACGGATGCGCTGTTCCGAGGTGCGATCATGGGGCAGCAGCATCACTGAGCGCGCCAGCAAGCCCAGGGTAATGGAGGATACCAAAGCTGCGAAAATATTCAGTGCCGTGCCGGACCAGTTCTCAGGCAGCAGTTTGAAAGGCAGTGTAACAAGATGGAAGAAAGGATAGTCAAAGGGCAGACTCTGGTCCCAGGAGTTAAGGCGGGAAATCACAGTCAGGCTGCGTATGGCCAGCCATTGATTCAGGGTTACCAGGTAAAGCGCAAAAGCGCAAATCCCCAGCAACCAAGGCAGCTTAACGTAAAGTGAGGGGCGCTCGGCAGGCTTGTTCGACATAGTTGGGCTGCTGTAGATAAGGAGAAAATGGGTCCGGGATCAATTTGAAAATGATCATTTCAGTGGATAGCTCAGTGCAATACCGCATCAGGTTAAGTATGGTTTGTACTCGGGAACAGCCTGTTGGAGGCGCAATTTGATCTGAGTGGGCTCGAGGGAAGGCATATCCTCGGCCAGTTTATTAAGGATGGATTCCACCCGTTTTAAATTCTCGGGCTGCGCATTAAGGCGGTAGATTTTAGGATGGGTGGTCTTGGAGATATTCTCCCCACTGTGGGAGAGTTCCTCGAAAAGTTTTTCCCCGGGACGCAAACCGATGAATTGAATCTCGATGTCCTCGTCGGGGCGGAGTCCGCTCAACTCAATCAATTGCTTGGCCAGATCCACGATCTTAACAGGCTGCCCCATGTCCAGTATAAATATTTCGCCGCCTTCACCCATCGACGCGCTCTGGAGGACCAATCCAACGGCCTCAGGGATGGTCATGAAATAGCGGGTGACATCCGGGTGGGTCACACGAACAGGGCCCCCGGCGGCAATCTGTTTTTTGAAGACCGGTATGACAGATCCGGAAGAACCCAGCACATTGCCGAACCGCACGGCCATAAACCGCGTCAGTATGGGAGAGGAGGCCGACAACGCCTGAAGATAAATTTCGGCTAGGCGCTTGGATGCCCCCATCACATTGGTGGGGTTGATGGCTTTATCGGTCGAGACCTGCACAAAACGTTCAACTTCAAATTCGAGTGCCAGATCGCACATGCGGGCAGTCCCGATGGAGTTGTTCTTAATAGCCTCGGCAGGCTGGCTTTCCATCATGGGCACGTGCTTGTGGGCGGCCGCATGAAAAATGACATGAGGTCTGAATCGCTGAAGGATTCCGCGCATGCGCACTTCGTCTAGAATGTCAGCCACCAGAGGAAGTATCAGCCCAGAGTGGCCGCGTTCGATCAATTCCTGCTCGATAACGAAAATCTGGACTTCAGATTGTTCCACCAGTAGGAGTCGCTGGGGGTTAAAGGCTGCGATTTGTCGGCAGAGTTCGCTTCCAATGCTGCCGCCCGCGCCAGTCACCATGACGACTTTGTCGGTCAGAATGCTACGAATGTGGTCTGCTTCGAGTTCCACGGCGGGGCGTCCTAGCAGGTCCTCGATTTCAATGTCACGCAGCTGGGAGACCCTGACTTTTCCAGTGGCAAGCTGGTCAATGCTAGGAACGGATTCGAACTTCAGGTGCGATTTTTGAAGAATCCCAACGATTTCGCCGATGCGCCGGGCCGAAGCTGAAGGCATGGCGATAATCACTTTCTCCAATTGCAGGTTCAATTTGTTGTCCAAGATGGATTCAGGCGGACCGACCACCGGGATTTCATGAACCCGAGAGCGCCATTTCGAAGGGTCATCGTCAAAGAACGCCACTGGCTGCAGGCCCAATCCGCGTTTTGACACGAGTTCGCGGACAAGGGCGGCCCCGACGTCTCCGGCTCCTATGATTCCCACTCTCCGGCGTCTGCGGGTGACTCTGGATTGTGGGGAAAGATAACGCTCGCGCACCATACGGAAGCAAAGCCGAAGCACCGAAAGGCCCAGAATGGAGGAAACGTAATCAACCAGAATGACGCCTCGGGGAGGTGCCCCAAACCCCTTGACCTGAAGCCATAGCACCAAAAGCGCCAGAGCGGACGTGGACATGGCGAAGAAAATCCGGCGTAAATCGGGAATGCTGAAATAGCTGAGCAGGCCCTCAAATTGGCGGAAAATAAACAGGCAGGCAAGTTGAAGCGCCACCACGTAGACTGCCACGTACTTTACCGCGGAGCGGTCGTGGGTCGGGATGTCAAAGTCGAACCGCACGCCATAGGCAAAAAGAACCCCGGCTGTTAGAACAACAGCATACAAAAAGGTCAACCCAAGGAATCTCCCGAGCGAGGACCGGTGCAAAACCTCCCACTTCATTCCCACCATGATCGGAGAGGGTTCGGCAGTAAATCAACCACGAAGTCGAAATAGTGAGGGTGAGACATGCTGTTGATGGGGGTTTTCAAGGTTATCCGAGAAATATTGAAGAAATGGCGACCCTACCGGGACTTGAACCCGGGCACCTGCCGTGAAAGGGCAGTGTCCTAACCACTAGACGATAGGGTCGTCTTAGGGATCAAGAGGATAGTGTTGATTCAGAGGTTGTCACGGACAAAAAACGGGAATCTTTGAGTTTTGGCGGCCGGTTGGAAATCAATTTTGACGTTTGGCAAGAATCCATGAGATGGCTTGGGCGAGGTTATCGAGGACAATCGCTCTGCTGAGGTTGTTGGAGTGCTCTTTTTCCACCTCGGTTCCATAGCCGGTGCGCACAAGGATGGACTGGCTGACACCGGCGTTCCAGCCGGCTTCGAGGTCGATCCATTTGTCACCGATCATGTAGCTTCGTGAGAGGTCAAGATTCAGTTCGTCACGGGCGTCATGGAGGAAGGCGGGAGATGGTTTGCGGCCACGGCTGGTTTGTCCGGGGGCTTCGGGTGCGGTGTAGATGCGGGCTATTGTCACCCCTTCCTTGGCAAGTTCGCTGATGATGTGGCAATGGACTTTTTCAACGTCCTCCATGGTGAAGTAACCTCGGCCGACGCCGGACTGGTTGGTGATCATCACGATGGTAAAGTCTTCTTTGGCGGCGGCCGCCAAGGCGCTCACTGCGCCTGGGAAGAAGACGACTTCCTCCGGTTTATGCAGATAGTCGCGGTCCTCGATGAGAGTGCCGTCACGATCTATGAAAATGGCAGAGCGGCCCAAGGTGCTCATCATTTTTTGGAGAAGCTTTTGAGCAGTTCTTCCTGCGTGACTGAGGCAGTGCCGACTTTACCCACCACGACTCCGGCGGCGTGGTTGGAAAAAATGGCGGCTTCAAGCGGGGAGGCTCCGGCGGCGATGGCGAGGGTGAATGAGGCGATGACGGTGTCGCCTGCGCCGGAAACGTCAAAGACTTCCTGGGCAACGGTGGGGATGTGAATTGGTTTGTCGTTGCGGCGGCAGAGGAGCATGCCGAGATCGCCCAGAGTGATGAGCAAAAGCGCGGGGGCAAGGCGTTCAAGCAGTGCTGAAGTGGCGGCCATGAGGCGGGTGTCCTTAAGCGGGTCACCATGGCGTGCACCGTCGGGGATGCCCGCAAGTTCAAAGGCTTCTTTGCGGTTTGGCGTGATGAGGGAAAGGCCGGCAAGATCAAGGTGGTGCACGGGTTTGGGATCCAAGCTCAGCCATTTTCCACGGGCGCGGCAGAGGTCCTTTACTTTGTTCAGGAGGGATTGAGTGATCACACCTTTGCCATAATCGCCGACGATCACGGCATCTGCTTCGGGAAGTTGTTTGTGAATTTCGGCCAGCAGTCGTCCTTCTGCGTTGGCATCGATCGGCTGAGTGGTTTCGCGGTCGACGCGCACCATTTGTTGTTGGTGGGCGATGATGCGGGTTTTGACGCTGGTGGGGCGATTTGGAGAAGAGACAAGCCCGCTGCATTCCACGTTTTGCGCGATGAGCAGACTGCGAAGCATCTTGGCGGAGGGATCTCTGCCGATCACGCTGAGAAGAGAGGTTCTTGCCTTGAGACAGGTGAGGTTCCTCGCCACGTTTGCCGCGCCTCCTGGCATAAAGCTCTCACGTTCGAACTCGACCACGGGCACCGGGGCTTCCGGCGAGATGCGGCGGACGCTGCCCCAGATAAATTGGTCGAGCATAATGTCGCCAATGACCAGCACGCGGAGTGTTTCCAGACTGTCCAGAATTCGTTGAACGCGGGCGAGGGGGATGTTTTTCATGCGGATCAACTGTTGAGGAATGCAGTGAGAGGGCTGGTGGGATTAGCGGTGGTGGATTGGAGCCCAAGCCCGATAAGGTAAGCCTCTCGTCCGGCTTCGACGGCTTTGGCGAATGCGGTGGCCATGCGGGTGGGAGAAGAGGCAACGGCGATGGCGGTGTTGACCAGAACGGCATCGGCACCGAGTTCCATGGCTTCAGCCGCGTGGCTGGGGGCTCCGAGTCCGGCGTCCACCACAACGGGGACGGTGGCCTGCTCGATAATGATGCGGATTTGATGCCTGGATTCCACGCCGCGGTTGGTTCCTATGGGGGAGCCGAGGGGCATTACGGTGGCACAACCAGCTTCCTGGAGATGTTTGGCAAGGACAGGGTCGGCGTTGATGTAGGGAAGCACCGTGAAGCCTTCGCGGACGAGAATTTTGGCGGCGGCGAGTGTTTCGATGGGGTCGGGCAAGAGATAGCGGGGATCGGGGTGGATTTCCAGTTTCACCCATTTGGGCAGGCCGGCTGCCACGGCAAGGCGAGCCAGTCGGACAGCCTCCTCGGCATTCATGGCGCCGCTGGTGTTGGGGAGGAGAAGGTATTTGTTCGGGTCAATGAATTCAAGGATGCTGGCGAAGGGATCTTTCTTTCCGGTGAGATCGGCGCGTCGCAGGGCGACAGTCACCATGGCGGTGCCGCTGCTGGCGAGTGCATCCCGCATGAGTTGCGGTGAGGCGAACTTGCCTGTTCCAAGAATCAATCTCGAGGTAAAGGTGCGTCCGGCAATAACCAAAGGCGCTTCGTTAGCTAGCATCGTTAGAAGAGTAGAGAGTCTGAGGATTTGAGGCAAGGAAGGGTCGGAGCACTCTGCTGCAATGAAATGCGTCTATTTTTAGCCGTACCTGTATGGCAAACAGTAGTTCCTGATTCGACGGTCAACCGAGTCAGGCGTGGGCTGGAAAAGGGGTTTGTCCATCGACCATTTCTATGGTGAGGCGGGCGCGGGAGGCGAGGCGCTGATCGTGGGTGGCGATCAGTAGTGTGGCACCTCGTTCGGAGCGGAGTTCCAGGAGGAGTTGGATGATTTCGTCTCCGGTGTGGGAATCGAGGTTGCCGGTGGGCTCATCGGCCAGGATAAGGGATGGGGAGTTGATGAGCGCGCGGGCGATGGCCACGCGTTGTTGCTCGCCGCCGGAAAGTTCAGCGGGGCGGTGATCTAGCCGATCACCAAGGCCCACGCGGCCAAGAAGATTTCGGGCTTCCTTTTCCAGGTTCACCACTCCGCGCCGGGCGATGCGACCAGGGAGGCAAACGTTTTCCAAGGCATTAAATTCAGGCAGGAGATGGTAGGCCTGAAAGACGAAGCCAATGTTGAGATTGCGAAATTCCGTCAGTTTGGGGCGGGACAGGGCTGAAAGTTCGATTTCCCCAAACCAGATGCGGCCGGAGTCCGGCAGGTCCAGTCCACCCAAAAGGTGGAGCAAGGTTGATTTCCCCGCGCCCGATGCTCCGCGCAAGGCCACGAAGTCCCCGGCTTCCACTGTTAAGTCCACATCCCGGAGGACAGGAACGTTGCGATGGCCTAAAACGTAGGTTTTGTTGACCGCCTCGGCCCGCAAAGTTTGAGGGGATGAAATCGCCATTCCTATGAAATATCCTCCAAACGGATGTTGCGGAATTGCACGACCGAGGTTGTATCATGGTTCTGCAGTCCGATGTAGCCGCGTTTCGCGCGATTAACGGTGGTGTCGAGGACTTTCTCGTGATTGATTTCGAGCCGGACTTTGTCGCCAATGGCTGCAAGCGTCATAGTGTTCCACTGGCCGGCCGGCCGTATATTGTTCTTGCTGGGGGCCGCGAAATCGTAGAGCGAGCTTGGACCGGTCTTGGTCGGAGGAGTTCCGGGAGAGTCGTAGATTTGAACTTCAAAACCGGTAAAGGCTGGGTTTTTTTCGAGGGCCGAACGGAAGAACACGCCACTGTTGCCGCCCTGATTGATCTTGTACTGGAGTTCGAGACGGAAATCAGCGTGTTCTTCGCGTGAACGCAACCATGAGCCGGACTTGGCTGGATCGGTTGACCAATTCAGGCCGTTCCGACCAATGAGGATTCCATCTTCAATAGCCCAATCGCCACCTTCCATTTTAATCCATCCATACAGGTTCTTTTCGTTGAAGATGGATTTGCACTTGGATTCTTCACCATGAACCCAGTTAAGAAGGTCACGGGTTGTGCGGACCGCTTCGATCTCTTCTTCTGCTGTGCCAACTTCGGTCTCGATTCCTACATAACCGTGATAGCCGCCATCGCGCACAATGCGCATCATCTTGAAGAAATCGGTTTCTTCGACCAACCCGCCCGTGGTGAATTTTATGGCTTTGGCACTGACGGCTTTTGCATACGGCATCATCATTTCGACGGCGTCGTATTTGTTTGTGGAATCGGGGAAGTTACCAAAATCGGGGAGTGTGCCGAAGTTTGGCTTGTTGACAGCTTTGACAAGGTTGGTCAGCCAAACGGGGTCGGAAGAAAGTTCTCCATGGTTTTCGATGACCAAGTTCAATTTGCGTTCCGCAGCAAAATCGGCCAGAAGGGAACAGCTTTCGACGAGGCGGTTGAGAAGTTCTTCGGGAGTGCCATCGCCCCGGGCGTTGATCCGGACGGTGAGGCAGTTCATGTACATGGCCGCCTCGATCCATACTTTGGTGGCATCGATGGCCTTTTGTCGCTCCTCAGCCGATGCCGCGCCCAGACGTCCATTGGTGTCGAGCATGAGCAAACCTACACGGACCCCTTCGTTGCCCGCCCTTGTGCGGTAGGCTTTCATGTATTCGACGTCATTGGCCTTGTCGGCAAAGAATTGGTCAACGACCTCAATGCACGCGATCCCGAATTCTTTGCGGGCAATCATTGGGAAGTCCAAATGGGTCATTTTCCCGCTCTGGAGGGACTTGTGGAATGACCATTCGGCAAGGGAGAGGCGGTAAGGCCCCCAAACTGGTTCGACGAAGGCATGCAGGGAAGGGGAGAACGCTGCGAGAGCGGCAGCGCCAGCCGTGGTTTTGAGAAAGCTACGTCGGTTCATTGGCTCCTGTGTGTTAGGCTTGCGGAGGGATAGTGTCAAGGATGCAACGGTGTCCAAATAAGATGCAACGCGTCCCAATTCCCACAGATTTGATCAAAGTTGAGGATTCGACGGTCTGATTGGAAGGTGGGACAAGGTGATATCCGCCACATTTTCCTGCTTTTTTGACGGCAGGATGTGTGTTTTCCGCCTTCAATTCGAGAATGGCAGGGACTATGCTTTGTTATCGAATGTGCGTCAAAGGATGCACTTGGTTTCAGTTGGTTGTGTGTGGTTGGAAGCCAGTCCGAGCCTCCTGTTGAGGCATCGGGCTGGCTTCACTTTTATAAAGGCATGCGGGGAAGAGCGGCTTCAGCCCTTGTTAGGACGAAAACAATCGTCAGTCGTAGGAAAAGGGAATAGGAATCTCGTTGTGAAATCGAAGAAACCCACTGCTCAATCCTCGCATTCCGAATCCACGGAGGATCATTTGGAACGAATTGCCGAGCTTGTGGACCATAAAGGCTATGCCCGGGTGACGGATGTGGCCGAGGAATTGGGGCTTTCGGCGTCGTCTGTTTCCAATATGGTGCGGCGGCTGGCGGCTCGGGGTTTTGTGAATTATGAGAGGTATAGGGGCTTTAACCTGACGGCGGAAGGGCGCGAGGTGGCTAATCGGATTCGGGAGAGGCACAAGATCCTGACTGAATTTTTCGGTCAACTAGGTCTCGAGGCGGAAACCATTGAGGGGGAAGTGGAGGATATTGAACATCATCTTCGTCCTCAGACTTTGGAGACTCTGGCAAGGCTGGTATCGTATTGGAAGACACATCCAGAGCAGCTGAAGGGTTTCCTAAAGTTCAAGCCGGAGAAATAGCTGTGCTCGAAACGGCGGCGTGTAAGGGGTCAGTGTCGGTCATGGTCCAACATTTTTTTGAACTCAGCTTGGTAAATGACGAAGCGATCCAAAATGGAGAGGGCATAGTTGCGAGTTCCGGGGTAGTCCATGCGATTGAGGAAAGCGAAGGCATTGGTATCGGCTTCACCTTTTTTCCAACGCAGGACGTGGGTGCGGCCGGCGTTGTAATCGGCCAGAGCGTAAGGCAGGGGATTGTCGACGTTGCGATAGCGTTTCAGTAATTTGCCCAGGTAATAGGTGCCCGCATTGATGTTCTTGGCCGGGTCCAGAATATCTGAGTGGATGAAATTGGTTAGGTGTTCCGCCTCGGCCCATTCCAAGGCTGCATCCTCTCGGACTTGCATGAGGCCGATTTCCTGCCTTGTACCGCGAGCGTCAGCTTTGAAACTGCTCTCCCTCCAGATGACGGCCTTGATCAGGGCGGGATCCACTTGATAACGGCGGGCAGCGGCAAGGATGGGGCGGTCGTAGCGATGTTCTCGATTCTTGGTCCACAGGCTCAGGATGATCAGGCCAATGGTTAAGGTCAGTAGTGATATTGCCCATGCCGCCCGCTGCCAAGTTCTTTTCACGAAGGCCGCTTTGGTTTGACGAAGAGGCGCTTCATGCGAGTTCCGCGGTCAGATATTCCTGGCCCAGGGGGCGATGGATTCATCGCGCCAGATGTCTTCGATTTTTTGCCGAGTGCGCACCACGGCGTGTTTTTTGCCGTGGACAAGTATTTCCGCAGTAAGCGGGCGGCTGTTGTAGGTGGAGCTCATCACTGAGCCGTAGGCTCCGGCGCTTAAGAGGGCGAGGTAATCGCCTTCACCAACTTTGGGCAGGGGACGATCCTTGCAGAAATAGTCGCCGGATTCACAGATCGGTCCCACCACATCTGATGAAACCGGTTTGCCGCCTTTGGCTGAGACGGGAACGATTTCGTGGAAGGAATCATAGAAGGCCGGACGAATCAGATCGTTCATGGCGGCATCGACGATGACGAAATTCTTTTTGCCGGTGCGCTTGACGTACTCAACACGTGAGATAAGCGCGCCTGCGTTGCCGGAGATGAATCGGCCGGGTTCAAGCAAGATGCGCAGATTCAAGGGCTTGAGAAGTGGGAGGAGAGCCTTGGCGTAGAGCTCGGGAGTAAGGATGTTTTTCGATTCTTTTGATCCCCACCAACGCTCAGAACCACTGGCAAGAGCCTGCTTGTAAACAATGCCTATGCCTCCGCCGATACTGAAGAACTCGATGCCATAAAGCCGCTTGAGTTTTTCGACCAGAGGAATGACTTTCTCGATGGCTTTTTTGAAAGGGGTGACCTCTGTCAATTGCGAGCCGATGTGCATTTGCACGCCGCGAAGATGCAGGTTTTTCAGCTTGGCTGCGTGCGCATAAAGCTTTTCCACGACCTCGAATGCGATGCCGAATTTGTTTTCATAGGTGCCGGTGGTGATTTTGGCGTGAGTGCCAGCATCGATGTTGGGGTTGATGCGGATGGCGATGGGAGCCTTTCTTTTCATCCCTGCGGCCACCTTGTTGATTCGCTCTAATTCGGCTTCGCTTTCGACGTTGAAGGAATAGACGCCCTGTTTGAGAGCATACTGGATCTCCTGCGCCGTTTTGCCGACTCCGGCGAAAACGCTTCGAGTAGGATCACCGCCTGCCGCAATTACGCGTCGCAGTTCCCCCTCGCTCACCACGTCAAACCCGCTGCCGGCATCTGCCAGAGTGCGAATAACGGAAAGGTTTGAGTTGGACTTCATGGCGTAGCAAACCATGTGGTCCAATGGGGCGATGGCCTGATCGAGCCTTTTGAAATGCTGGGTGAGGGTATTTTGGGAATACACGTACAGGGGAGTGCCGTGCTTTTTTATGAGAGAGGCGATGGAGACGCCTTCGCACATCAACTGGCCCTGTCCATAGTGAAAATCGTGCATGCTAAGTGGTGGTCTTGATGGAACTGAGTTATCGGCCGCAGCGGTGCAGGCGATAGGTTCGAGGATAGGGTTCCAGGCGAAGATTTACGGCTCTGCAAGAACGGTAACGCGCTGCTGGTGGTATTGTGCTGGAGTGATTTTGTCGGCTTTGTACAGGCTCAGAAGCACCGCCAACTTCTCCTGCTTAGACATGGGGGCCGCAGGGGTTTGCGCAGCGGTCGGGGCAAGTACGGCTGGATTTGTTGCGGCCGCCTTGGCAGCGGTACGCTTCAGTGCCTCACGTGCGGCAGCCTCAGCTTCCGGACTGAGGGATGGAGTTGGGACGGGCTTGGCCGCAACCACAACCGGTGCTGCGGGAGGAACTGGGGCAGCCTGAGGTGCCGGTTTCGCCACAACCACTGCAGCAGGAGCGGTGGCTATAGGCTTAAGGGCTGGTGTATATTGTTGCCGGAGGGCCTGTTGAGCGGCCGAGAGCTGCTCTTGGGAAAGGGGTTGTTGCTGGAGCGTAGGTTTCGCAGCAATCACTCCGGCAGGAGCGGTAGAATATTGTTGTCGGAGGGCACGTTGGGCGGCGGTAAGCTGCTCTTGGGAAAGAGGTTGCTGCTGGGGTGCTGGGGCGGTCGCCAGTTGGGGGGATGATTTTGGGGCGATGACCGTCGCAGGTGCAGCCGTCGCAGGTCTGGGAGCCGAAGCTGGCTGCGGATTCGGGGAGTACTGCTGGCGCAAAGCGCGCTGAGCCTGGGAGAGTTGCTCAGAGGAAAGTGGTTCCCGGTTTTGCGCAATGCTCGGTTTTGTGGCTGTTTCGGACATCCTCTGTTGCATTAAGGCGCGCGCGCGCTTTTCCAGGTCGGATTGGTAGGCCGGATTGGTGGAGGCGTCGGCAACGATCTTCGTCTTGGTGGATGCACCGCGTGCCTTTTGCTCTTTTTCAAAGGTCTGGCGCTTTTCGGCCTGATATTTATCACGTGCGGCGTTGCGTTCAGCCACTTCGGCACGCTGGCGTGCGCTGCGGGCGGCGCGAGCGTCAACAGGAGCGGATTCTGAGCGGAGGTCATTGATCTTGGCCCGTAAGGCTTGCACGGCCTGATCCTGGACATTTTTGGCGTCCTGGGCCATAGCCGGGGTCAAAAGCACTGATCCAACCAGACCCATGTTCATCAAAGTGGAGAAACGCATACTCTTTCTTAATGAATACCACCTGTTTTTGGCAACTCATTTTAGGTCGCCCGGCAGGGAGGCCCATTTGAGGAAATTGGCATGACGAAGGGACGGGTTAGTGACAGACTCGGGTTTTAGCTACAGTTGACATGATCGATTGGAACATTCAGACGAGGTCGCACAGCTGTCAGATTTGCCATCGGCATTTCGTGGACAAGGAGGCGTTCCGCACGACTCTTTTTGAGCAGCGGCATGGTTATGAGCGGAAGGATTTCTGCGAGGAATGCTGGACGCGGCATTGCGCCTTGGAGCAGGAAAAGGGGCAGGTTGAACAACCGAAGGCCCTGTCTCAGTGGCAGTCAGTGTATGTGGTCCCCCCCGCATCCGCTCCCGATCCCATATTGAAGGACACAGCTGAATCCCTGTTGCACAAGCTCATCGAACGCAATGATTCGAAACACGCAGGGGCGCGTTTTATCCTGGCCGTGATGCTTGAAAGAAAGAGGCAGTTGAAAAACAAGGGGCACATCATGGAAGGCAGCGTGAGGGTTTTGATTTATGAGCACCCCAAGACAGGGGATGTGCTCATGATTAAGGATCCCGGCTTGAAAATTAATCAGCTGGAGGAAGTTCAGCGTGATGTTTTGAATCTGCTGGAACATGGGCTGGAGCCGATTCAAGGGGAGATTGCCACAGCCGGAGTTTTGCCTGAGCAGGAGATTGTGGCAGATCAAGCGCCGAAGTCTGCGGGCGGGGCGGGCATGGAGGATCAAGCAGTTGTCGAAACCAAGGGATGATGGACGAGCCGGATTTACAACCACTTGAAGCGCGACTCGGTTATACTTTCAAGGACCGGAAGCTGCTCGCGATGGCTGTGACGCACCCGTCGGCAACGCAGAGTTTTGTGCCGGACGGGTGTGATAATCAGAGGCTGGAATTTTTGGGCGATGCGGTGTTGCAACTGGCTTTTGCGCACATGCTTTATATTCGTTACTCGGATATGGCTGAGGGCCCCCTGACGAAGGCTCGGGCGAGAATGGTCAATGAGCGAACGCTCTCCGACATGGCCCGGAAGGTGGATTTGGGGTCTGAATTGATCATGAGTCGGGGTGAGGAGGCAAATGGCGGGCGTGAGAGGGTATCAGCCTTGGCGGATGCGTTCGAAGCTGCGGTGGGCGCGGTTTATATGGATAGTGATTTCCCCACCGCGCTCAAGGTGATTGAATGTATTTACGGGGCGGTGATCGGAGAGGGAGCGGCACTGCCGGATATTGATAACCCGAAGGGCGAGTTGCAGGAGTTGGTGCAGGCGAACTCGCCGGACGCACCCGTTTACCGATTGGAATCGGCCAGCGGTCCGGATCATGACCGGCTTTTTGAATCGACGGTTCATCATGGCGGGCGGGAGTTGGGCCGGGGTTCGGGCAAGACCAAAAAGGAGGCCGAAAGTGCGGCTGCGGCCGAAGCCTTAAAACTACTAAAAGCGGAGACACCTGAAGTTGAACAGACGGATGGCTCCGCAGTTTGATTTTTCTATTTTAATCAATGAGAGGTGAAGTCTTAAAAAACGTGGGCCGGGTGGTCATCAAGCTGGGTACTGGTGTTTTGACTGACGCGCAGAAGCGGCCGGACATGGCACAACTGGAGCAGTTGGTCGCACAGATTTCCGAGCTTCGCAAAACCGGGGTCGAAGTGACGGTAGTAACCTCGGGGGCGGTGGGTGCGGGGATGGGGGTTTTAGGGCACGGCAAGAGGCCAACGGAGTTAGCCGAGCTCCAGGCTTGTGCAGCTGTGGGTCAGTCCAAATTGATGGCGACTTACGACAAGTTGTTTGGCCAGCACGGATTAAGCGTGGCGCAAGTGCTTCTTACTCATGACGATCTGGAGCATCATGAGCGCCATCTAAACGCGCGCAATACACTTGTCCGGCTTATGCAACATGGTGTGGTGCCCATTATCAATGAAAACGACGCAGTTTCTTTCACGGAAATCAAATTTGGAGACAACGACAAGCTGTCCGCACTGGTAAGTTGCCTGTTGCCTGCCGATCTCCTGGTGATTCTCACCACAGTGGATGGCGTGATTGAAAATTACGGCAAGCCCAAGGCGAGGCTACTGAGTTCCATTGAAACCATCGACGCTGAAGTTGAGTCAATGGCGGGCGGCACCACCAGCGCCACAGCAGTCGGGGGGATGGCCTCGAAAATTTCTGCGGCGCGCATTGCCATCCGCTCCGGCATTCCGTTGGTGATTGCCTCGGGTCGGAAAGCGGGTGTTTTGAAACGGGTGGTTTCAGGGGAGGATGAGGGAACCATTTTTCTGCCCAAACCGGCCAAGTTGCGAGGGCGCAAAAGATGGATTGCCTTCTTCCATCATCCGAAAGGATCTTTACTTGTCGATGATGGCGCGCGCAAAGCTCTTCGTGAGCGTGGCAAAAGTCTTCTTGCACCGGGCATCTCCAGTTGGACGGGTGATTTTGGCGCGGGTGATGTGGTGGGTTTGTGTGACTTAAACGGAACGGAGTTTGCGCGGGGAATTGCAAAGATTTCCGCCACCGACCTTCGTGCGGCACCCCGCATCAAAGGCGAGGTGGTTCACCGCGATGACCTCGTGATTCTTTAAAGTATGAAACGTCCCAGTGTTCCCACAGCACCACGAGGCATCGACCGTTTGCTTGAGATCATGGCCAGCTTGCGCGGGCCTGGAGGTTGTCCGTGGGACAAGGAGCAATCACACCAGTCCATTCGCTTCCACGCGGTCGAAGAAGTCTACGAACTTCTGGATGCGATTGAGGACAAGGACGATGAGGGAATGGCCGAGGAGTTGGGCGATATGCTGTTGCAGGTGGTGTTCCACTGCCAGCTTGCCAGCGAGGAAAAACGTTTTGATTTTGAGAAAGTAGCAGCTGCAATTGCTGATAAATTGATTCGGCGTCATCCGCATGTTTTTGGGGAATCGGAAGCCCAATCGGTTGCAGCAGTTTGGGCGCAGTGGGAAAAAATAAAGAAGGCGGAAAAGGTGGGCACCAAGCACGAGCGGCCTTCTGTTTTGGACGGTATTCCTCGGCAGTTGCCCGCGCTTTTTCGTGCTGAGAAACTGGCTAAAAAAGCGCGCAAAGCCGGTTTAATTCCTCCCATGAACGGTGGGAAATCTGCCACGGCAAAGGCTCGGCGCGATTTGGGTGAAGCACTCCTTGAATTAGCGATAACTGCGCAGGGGCATGGGATATCTGCTGAGGAAGTTTTGCGCGCCGCATTAAAGCGCAAAGAGAAAACGTGGCGTCGCGAAGAGAGAAAGCTGCCAAACGGAAAGCCTCCTATTTCGTAAAGCTCTGCTCGAGATTCCCGTGTCGGACATCTATCCCGAAAACCTTTATTTTTTAGGCTCGTTCTGGCTTTTGACCAAAGCGTTATATTTTTCTGCCAATTCGTTAAATAGTTTCGTGCGCGCTTCGAAGTTGTGAATCATGGCGTTGTATTTTTGGACGATGTCATTGAATTTTTCGGTTGAATCATTGCGTTCAACGGCCAGTTTTTTGATTTGATCGGCCGCGAGATTGAGTTGCTCATCTCGAAGAGCGACGGCGGTGGTCCAGGTGGTATGATTGGCTTTAACCTGACCGATCTCGTCTGAAAGCTGATCGAGCTTGTGCTGGGCTTCCCTGCGTTTTTCCTCCGCCTCCTGCCTGGTCAGGATTGTGCGGGATAGTTGTTCGCGAAACTGTTCCAGATCGGCGGCTCTGCCCTTGGCTGCTTTTTCGGCATTGGCCAGATTCTCTGCCAGTTCAAAACGATCTTTTGCGGAAATGATCGATTCAGTTTGCAATTGCCAGTTGGCCTTCCATTGATAACCGCAAAGGAGGGCAAGAAGCAGCACGCCTAATAGGTTGATGTATTGAATCCTTCGGTTCATCGCGCGGCCTTCACGGGATCGCGTGTTTCGAATGCGACATTGTCGATGCCGGAGGAACGGACCAGGTCCAACACTTGGATCACGTCTCCGTGTCTGGCTTCTTTGTCGCCGCTGATGAAGACCCGCAGCTGATCATTGGTGCCGTGCCATGCGCTGAGTGTCGCGGCCAATTCGTTTTGTCCAACGGGCTTTTGATCGAGAAAAACTAAACCTGCCTTATCAATAGAAATATTCACGAAATTCTTCTTCAAATCCGGTGTTGAGGAAGTGGCGGTAGGCAGGTTTACCTTGACGCTTTTCATGTTCACCATGCTCAGGCTCACCAACATGAAGCTCGCGAGCAAAAAAAACATGATGTCGATCAGCGGCACAATTTCGATGCGAGCCTCGGCATGATCAGCAGGAAGTTTTGATCCCAGTTTGACAGGCATAAAAACTCTTAGGATCGGGTTTTGCCCAAACCACCCGCACGCACCGCACGATTGCGGGCAAATTCCTCCAAATCATGCCCGTGATGCTTGGCGGATTCCACGAGCAGTTCGGCGTGGTTAATGACGCGTTCCAATTGTGCGCGGAAACGAGCGATGCGCCGGTTGAAATAATTGTAGGGGACGAGGCAGAAGATCGCGATGCCCAGACCGCAGGCGGTGGCAATCAAAGCTTCAGCGATTCCTCCGCTGACTTTGGAGGCCGCCAACTGTTCGTCACCCACGAAATTGAAAGAGTGCATAATGCCAGTCACAGTGCCCAACAAACCCAACAATGGCGTCAAAGTAATCAGAGTTCCCATGACCCACTGCAACTGTTCGGAACGTTCCAATTCGTCTGAGGCTCGCAATTGCATTGCTCCCAGAAACGAGCTGTGCGCATGGGTTAGTCCCTCTCGCAACGTGGCCAGAAACGGATCAGATGAGGAGGCGGTCAGGTCGGTGCCGCGCTCAAAATTGCCTCCTGAAATGGCCTCAAAGGCCTGGGTCAATTTTTCGGGTTCAAGGCTTCGTCGCAATGAATTCCACCAGAACGCGCGTTCTGCCACAGAGGCAAGTGCCGCAAGGAGCGCGACCAAAATGGGCCACATGATCGGCCCTCCCTTAAAAAATAGATCGACAACTACATTGGCGAACAACGGTGACATAAATTATTTGGAGATTCTGAAGCGCAGATCGATGGTGTAAACACGCGTTCGGCTTTTTGCGGGCGAGAACCGATATTTTTCGCGCACGGTTCGCAACGCCGAATCATTCAAAAGCGGCCAGGGCGAGGCAGAAGATATTTCCGCGCTGATGACCCGCCCATTGTAGCCCACAGTAAAGGTAATTCCCACCACCCCCTCTTGACCCGCCTGCTGAGCGCGTGCGGGATACTCCGGGGCAGGTTGGCGTCCCTCCCCCTGTCCATAAGTCAAAACTTGGGGTGAGGTTGCCGCAGGAATTTCTGTCACCGCTCCCTCGACACGTGCTTGACTGGCCGCCGATGCATCCACAATCCTGGTGGGGCCTGTTACGGGAATGGCAAAAGCGATGGACGGAGAGGGTTCGGCCACCAATGTTGCAGGAGTAGTTTGGGGCAGTGAAACAGGTTTTAGCGCAGGCGGCTCGCTAAGCGCGACGGGTGTCGATAGCTCCACAGGCGGTAGCGCCTCCGCGGTTAATTCGACCTTTAAAAGTTCAGCTTGGAGGGGCTGTTTGATTTCCATTTTCAGAATCGGCCGGTGATAGGGAATGCAGAATCCGATCACAGCCACGGCCACACAACCGAGCCATGTGGTTAAAGTGGCTGCCGAAAGCAATGATACGCGCTCATCCGGATCGGCGGGAACACGCGTACCGGGAAGCTCCTTTTGCGACTCGGAAATATTCATTTCGAGCAACTTACGCTCCGTTTGGGTTTTTATCATTGCGGTTCAGTCTTTACCAAACCGATTTCATTCTTTTGAAATCTTAAACGGCACCAGACCATCATGCGCCGACAGGCCATAGTGAAGCCTGTCCAAACCAGAACCAAGCCGCCCAATGAAGCGACCGCTGCTGCGATCTGGCCCACTGTTCCCAATGCTTCTCCTGTGTGAAGAAATCTCATCCAAGTACGAATTTTGCGCCCGGAATTGTATTTCTCGTAGGACTCGCTTTTCAATACCGCACCGGTGACGGGGTCCAGGCTTAGCTGGGCTTGGACAAAGGACGGCGATCCGCCATCGCGGATTTGTAAACTAACGGGCTGGGCTCCCAGCTTCCGCTCTTCTTTCGCTGCGGCCGCTCCCACACCTGCTCCAGCCAGGCGCAAAGTGATTGATTGCCACTGGGGAAATTCCTTTTTGGCCAAAGCAAAGATTTCGTCATTCTTTAATTCATCTACTGCGCGAGGGGTGGGGGCTGATGCTTCATTTCTTGCAGTCCTACCAGCTCCTGTTTGGGCCGGTTGAGGCTGGGTCCCCGTCAGTTTGTAAACCAAATCGCCTGCCCAACGATACGAGATCACCACTCCGGTTATGGTGAGAACGATCAGAATGGGGGTACACCAGAGACCGATGACGTTGTGCCAGTTCCAGTCCCTTGCTTTGCCGCTCAATTTGAAATTGAAAAGCGAGATGGCTCGCACTGCTGCCTTCGACCAGTTTTTAGGCCACCACAAACAAAGACCGGTTACAGCCAGGAAAAAGCAGGCGACATTGCAGGCTCCGGTAATGGCTTTGCCCACAGCGCGACCCTCTCCTTCGCGAGCCAGCCAGCGGTGCCAATCCGTCATCAGTTTCATGGCTTTTCGCCAGCCAACCGCACCCGGTCCGCCCACATGGCTGGTGTAAGGATTAACATAGTAAACGATTTCACGTCCCACTGAGATCGCCACGGTTTTGCCTGGTTCTTTTACAAGCGTGATGGCAGATGGGTTGGCTTCAGGATGCTCCTTTTTAAACGACGCCACAATCTGATCCATGGACAGTTTTTCGGTTCCTTTGGCAGGCATTGAAAAGTTTCGTAAATCGGATTCAGCCCAAGCCACGATCTGTTTCTCAAAGGCGATGCACAGCCCGGTGAACGACATGATGGCAATGACTAGACCAGTAATCACGCCTGCCAACAAATGAAGCCAGAATAAAATCTTACGCGGCTTCATGAAAAGCAAACCTTTGACATGGCGATATGGGAAATGGATTTGATCACATCTCGGCCCACTGCCGGAGCAGGTTGTGGTAAACTCCGGTCAGTTGAATTGCCGATGGATGCTCAGGGTGATCCCTTGCGATGCGTTGAATTCCCAAGTCCAAATCGAACAATAGCGAGCGTTGTCCATCATCGCGAATCATGCTTTGAATCCAGAAAAATGAGGAGATTCTGGCCCCGCTTGTTACTGGCGTGACATGGTGCAGGCTTGTAGCCGGATACAGCACCATTTGGCCGGCTGGCAGCTTCACGCTTTTCACACCATAAGTATCCTCCACGCACAATTCCCCACCATCATAATCTTCCGGAGCCGTTAAAAATAGAGTTGCCGAAAGATCCGTGCGAATGCGATGGCCGGAACCTGGAATCTGGCGGATGGCATTGTCAACGTGCGTTCCGAAGGATTGCCCGCCAGCATAACTGTTAAATAGAGGGGGAAAGACCCGCAAAGGCAGTGCCGCCGAGAAGAACAAATTGTTCCTCGCCAACGCTGCCAAAATCATTTCACCCAATTGCTTTGAGACCGGATGTCCTTCAGGGAGCTGGGCGTTGTGTTTTGCTTTGGCTGATTGGTGGCCAGCCGTTACGCGGCCATCCACCCATTCGGCAGTATCAAGCAATTGCCTAGCCTGAGCAACTTGCTCTGCCGTCAGAACATCGGGTATCGTCAACAACATGAGTTTTCTTTCTTCCCTCAGTACTTTAAAGAGGCGGTCAGGATCACCGTCCGACCTGTTCCAGGAATTGCATGCCCGCCGCCCACTCGGTCAAGATAGTCCTTATCCCAGATGTTCGACACGTTCAAGCGAAGGTCCAAGTACTTGTTGGCGTTCCACGACAAAAACACGTCTTGAAGAGCATAGCTTGGTGCTGATTGCGTTTCCAGGTTGTTGGAATACCTTTTGTCAACAAAGTACCCGCTGGTGCCAATGGTAATTCGCTTGGGAAGCTCGTAGGTGGTGCTAAGGCTAGCGGTGTTCCTGGGGGTGTTGCTTAACTGATGACCGGTTTGAGACAGAGACACGCCGTCATAAGTGAGGTTGATAGACTTTAGAATGTCGCTCTCCATAAAAGCGTATCCACCGGAAACATTCCATTTATCATTCAGTTTTCCGGACACGCCCAATTCAATTCCTTGTACGCGCACGTCACCCACATTGGAAACGATTTGTGTTACTGGGTCGGTGCTGCGGAAGTTTTCTTTGTGTGAACGAAACAGCGCTCCGCTTAGGGAGAGCCGCTGATTTAAGACATCCCATTTTGTTCCCAATTCAAAGCTTTGCCCTTTCTCGGGATCCAACGGAAACGAGGACTGGAGATTTGTATTTACTGTTGCCTGATTCAGGGTGAGACCGTCGATAGTGGGATTAAAAGATGTGCCGTACCCAAAATAAATGCTTCCGTTGGGCACGGGTTTGTAAACGAGACCCGAACGCCAAGTAACATCTGAGTCGGAACGATCAAACTTGGTCGTTGCGCCGTTAACCTCTCTCAAGTTTAGTGTGGTCGAGGTAATGTCTCCCCGCACTCCCAGATTAAAGAACCATTGCTCCGTGATTTTTATGGTATCGTATGCCGAAATGCCTCCAGTGTCCTGAACGGTTTGATTTTTAGCACCTGTCCGTGAAACTGGATGGAAAGGATCGGATGAATTGGGATCGAATGGATTGCCCAGTTCGGCTGCATACGGAAACGCTGTGCCCACCGTTGCAGAACGGATGTAATTTAGATCTGTTTCATGGCTGAACTCAAGGCTTGTGACCAGAGCATGCCCGAATATTCCCGTATCAAAGTCTGTACGGAAGTCGGTTTGGTTCGCGAAAATATCAGTTACCTGATCTCTCGATTGCAATTCATGATTCAAACCATAAAGAATTCCATCACTGCCGATCACGGAATTTCCAAATCCATAGATTGGATCGGCGGTTGGTTTGGGTATGATGCGGGGCGCGGTAATAATGGAATCACGGTCCGTTCTGCCAAAACTAGAGTGATTCTGTAGCTTTACCGAATCGGAAAAATCGTGCTCCAATCGCAATCCGGCTATGTCGTTATGCACGTCCTCGTGATCCCTGTCGTGCAGTCCAACAAATGTATCAAAAGGCAATGGAGCGATTTTCCCGAGAGCGGAATAACCACCGTAAGGATTGTTATGAGAACTAACAAAAGGCAGTCCGTAGCCTGCAAGATTGTTTTCCTGCAGGTGTGAATACTGAAGGGTTAGGCGCGTGTTTGAGCCCAATCCCATGGTAAAGGTAGGGTTGACGGCCCAACGATTGTCGTGGATGTAATCGCGTCCTGCAAAATCCTGATCATGATAAAGGCCATTGATGCGGAAAGCGGCACCTTCGATCCCCAATTTGCTCAATTCCGGCAGGGGCTGGTTCAGGTCAGCCGTTGCCCGGAAATATTCATCCGATCCATATCCCAAGGTCGCAGAATATGAAGGGTCAAGGTTTGGGTTTTTTGTGACCATGTTGACGGAGCCACCTGTTGAGCCACGGCCGGAATAGACCGAGTTTGGGCCCTTGAAAACTTCAACTTGTTCGACGTTAAAGGAATCGCGGGTATATCCACCCACATCGCGCACGCCATCGACGAACAAATCAGTGCGAGCGGAGAAACCACGAATCGAAAGTTGGTCGCCCGCAGGAACACCACCTTCTCCCGCTTGGAAACTGATTCCAGGGACGTTGCGAAGCACGTCGCGCAAGGTTGTTGCATTTTGGTCCTCGATTACTTTGCGGGGAACGACATTGATGGTTTGGGGAGTGTCACGCAATGGAGCGGTGTATTTGGGCGAAGAAATCTTCTCGGGTTTGTATTCGGGGACTTGGCGACCTTCCACCACCACTTCAGGGAGTTTGGTGGTATTTGTTCCTCCCCCTGCAGGAGCATTTGTTGAAACGGGCGGGAAAGCAGGAAGGGCACCGGCAGGATCGCCGTAAGCACTCAAGGCCAAGCTGTTGGCCATAATGAAGGTTGTGACCGCCAAGTAATCTCGGATCGCTTCTTTTTGTGACATATCGTGCGTTGCGATTACGAATCCGCTTTTTGGCGTCATGCCAACCCCAACGGATACCAATCTGAACGGTGATAGTCTGCCTATGAACGAAAAAGCCCGCTTTCGTCCAATTGCTATTCATTGCCGGTATCGTGCTACTCGGCGTAAATGCTGTTCGTCTGGTTGCGTGTTTCCATAAGTACCAAGCCTGCACGCACTTATGGCTGAAACTTACCTTAAAACCTTAATTTATTGGCGCTCGTATTCGCCTTGGCTTGTCTTTTTGTAGACGGTGAATCCAGATTTTTTGGCGTCAGAGATGGATAGAGGCTTGGTTTGTTTGGGGGTGTTGGTGCTGGAAATGATCTTTTTGACGGGTTTACGGCAAAGGGGGCATTGAGTGAGCGGAGGGCGGGAGATAGGACGGTTTAAGGTAAAATGTCCCTGGCAGATTTTGCAGTCTCCCTCACAGAGTTCGTATTCGTAAAGAGGCATGGGTTCCGGTCAGTTCTTGGGCGCGCGGTGGGAGGTTCTTTCCATCCGCGCCTTGTGCATCCAGTAAAGATGCAGCATCAGGAGACACAAGGAAAGGAGCAGATCCACAGGAAAAGACCATGTGTCAGATTTGGCCGCAGCGATCCAGCGGGGGGCACCCATGACGATGATACACAGAGCGCCAAGGGAGGGACCGATCCAAAGAATGGCAAGGAGGCGCCATTTTCCCGGTGGCTTCCTTTCATCTGGGCAAGTAGTGTGTAAATGTTCCAAATCCATGTGTTGCTTACACTTGGCAATTTAATGGTTCCCCAAACTCCCGAATTGTTCTGTTGGCATGGGCGGTAAACCCGATTGGATAACGTTGCTTCAGAATGAGTTAAATATGTCCGATGACAATGAGTGCACTGTGAATTTGTGTCAAAGTGGGATTTTGATGCAATGAGTCATGCGGTGGGAAAGCCCAAAAAAGCTGTGAAAATACTGCAAATTGATGAGTTAAGCGGTCTGGACGGAATGAAGGGTTTCCGCCTTGACGAGTCTTTAACCGAGTTGTGTCGATTGGCTTCGACACTAACTGGGGCACCTGTGGTATGGGTTTCAACATTCAAGGGTGAACAGCAGACCAACCGCGCGTGTTTAGGCTGGGGTGTCAAGGAATTAGATGGAAAGGAATGGCTAGCTTACGACGCGGCGTGCGGCCGAGAGGCAGTCCAAACGCGGGCATTGGACTTGCATGAGCGATGGAGCGACCACGCGTGGGTAAAAGGTGGGCCAAAAATCCGTTTTCATGCCGCTGTGCCATTATGGTCCTCAAGTGGAGCGATCATGGGGGCTCTTTCGGTAATGGATTGGGAACCGCGCCATCTGAGCGAGCCCACGCTGGATCTCCTCAGAGTGCTTGCCAGGCAATTGAGTGGCTTCTTTCTTCTGGAGTTGGGGTTCAACCATTTGAATCAACGCAACGCTGAAACAGAGCAGAAGCTACGCAATTCCGACGCGTTTTTTCATTCATTGGTGGAGAATCTGCCGCAGAACATTTTTCGCAAGAATCTGGAGGGGCAATTTACTTTTGCCAATGAGCGTTTTTGCCGCACGGTGGGGCGGTCGACTGCGGAAATCATTGGTTTTACTGATAGCGCTATTTTTCCGGCTGAACTGGCACAGAAGTACCGGGAGGACGATTTGAGGGTGCTTCAATCCGCAAGGGTTCTGGATACTATCGAGAAACATCAGACTTCAGATGGGGAGACACTGCATGTGCATGTGATTAAATCCCCGCTGTATGATGCTGAGAGGCGGATCGTGGGCTTGCAGGGTATTTTCTGGGATGAGACGGCACGATTCAAGGCTCAGGAGGCACTGGCGAAGGATCGTGATTTATTGAGGGCGATGTTGGAGAACATCCCCGACCATATTTATTTCAAGGACAGGGACTCCCGGTTTGTCATTATCAGCGATTCTTTGGCCAAGAGCATCGGTGCCGCCACTGCCGCCGAGGTAATCGGCAAGACAGATTATGACTTTTTTGATCCGGTGCATGCGCGTGATGCAATGGAGGATGAACAGCGGATAATGAAGAGCGGCCAGGCTGTTGTGGATAAAACGGAGCATGAAACCTGGCTAGACGGTCGGGAAAAGTGGGTTCTGACCACCAAGGTTCCACTTTATATCCATGGCCAACTGATGGGAACCTTCGGCATCTCCCGGGATATCAGCAATCTTAAACAAACGGAGCGAGAGTTGGCGAACGCCAGGGACCATGCGCTTGAGTCGTCCCGCCTGAAATCGGAGTTCCTGGCCAATATGAGCCATGAGATTCGCACGCCGATGAATGCGGTGATTGGCATGAGCGGCATCCTGCTGGATACGCAGCTTGATGAGGAGCAGCGGGATTTTACCCAGACCATCCGCAACAGCGCCGATGCATTGCTCACCATCATCAATGATATTTTAGATTTTTCTAAAATCGAGGCCGGCAAGCTAACTGTCGAGGAGGTGGATTTTGATTTGCGTGAGTTGATTGAAGGCACCGTCGAGTTGAGCGCAGAGGCTGCGGAAAGCAAGGAGATCGAGCTGGCTGCATGGATACAACCGGAGGTGCCCATTTCATTGAGGGGCGATCCTGGTCGAATACGGCAGGTTCTGCTGAACCTGGTATCGAATGCAGTGAAATTCACGCATGCGGGCGAAGTAGTGGTAAGTATCAAGCTTGAGCGTGTTCAAGATAAACATGCTTGTCTTCGGTTCTGTGTGACTGATACGGGAATCGGTATTCCCGAGGAAAGTCAGTCGAGGATTTTTCAGGCATTTACCCAGGCAGACGGTTCGATGACGCGCAAGTACGGTGGCACTGGGCTGGGTTTGGCGATTTGTCGGCAACTTGTGCAATTGATGGGGGGGAGGATCGGCTTTGAAAGTCGGCTGGGAGTCGGCACCACATTCTGGTTTGAGATGACACTGCCTGTAGTCAATGAGTCAATTGAGACGTCATCGGCGAGTGATTTGAAAGGGGTCAAAGTTCTGGTGGTTGATGATAACGCGGCTAACCGCACGATTCTGGAGAGGCAAACTTCAGGGTGGGGGATGGTGAACCGACTGGCAGCGGACGGAGAGCAGGCCCTCAAAATTCTTCGAGAAATGGCGGACGCACGACAACCGGCGGACTTGGTCCTGCTGGATATGAGGATGCCGGGCGCGGACGGATTGCAAGTGGCACGTATGATCCGTGCCGACCCGGTTTTGGCGCACACCGGACTGATCATGCTGACTTCTCTTGGGTTCATGCAACCCGATTCGACCTGGCGTGCGGCCGGCATCGAGGCGCACCTACAAAAGCCGGTGAAGCATGCTCGGCTAATCGAGACGATGGGGCTTGTATTGCGGAACCGCTCCAGAAATTCTCAAGCAGTAATCCTCGAGAGCGGAGGCCATGCGAAGCCTGCCCCCAAATTGTTGGAGCACGCGAGGGAGGTACGAATTCTCCTAGCAGAGGATAATAGTGTGAACCAGAAAGTGGCATTGAGACAGTTGAAAAAACTCGGATTCTCGGCGGAGGCTGTCGGCAATGGATTGGAGGCGTTAAAAGTTCTGGATCAACATCCGTACCCAATTGTGCTGATGGATTGCCAGATGCCGGAGATGGATGGGTACGAAGCCACGCGTCAGATTCGGAACCGCGAGCAGCACCGGCTTTATCTGCCTCCGGCGGAGAAGCATTACATCATTGCAATGACTGCCAATGCGCTGGCTGGAGACCGGGATGAATGTATGGCGGCTGGAATGAGTGACTATGTCAGCAAGCCAGTGAGGGTCGAAGAATTGGGAGCCGCATTGCAACGAGGACTGGACTGGATGGAGGACCAGCAATCAACGTTGAATCATTCCATCAATCTGACCGGATTTGACACGCAGACAATTGAGACTCTTCGTTCACTTCGAATTATGGGAGAAGATGATCCGCTGGCCGAACTGGTTGGACTTTTCCTGAACGACACCCCTCCTAGAATTGATCGAATCCGTTCCGGGCTGCTGTCGCGCGATCTGATGTTGGTGGAGACCAACGCCCACAGCATCATGGGCAGTGCTGGAAACTTGGGGGCGCGCAGGCTGGCTCAAAATTGTGCCAGGATTGTGCAGTTCGCACGTGAGAAATCCGCGCCCAAGCTGGAAAATGAGTTTAATCTTTTGGAAAGAGAGTTTTGCTCCGTTTCAGATTTTTTAAGGCACCAAGTGGAAATTTAATCGAACTCATTTTGCGCATGCCTTCAAGAATCCTATTGATTGACGACGATCCTGCGGTGCCTGAATTGGTCGAGGCCATATTGGCTGATGAAGGAGCAGCGGTGACTTCAGCCAGCACAGCGGCCGAGGCTGTGCGCTGCCTTGGACTATCTGAATTTGATTTGATTCTCCTTGATCTTGGCCTACCCGACATGAGCGGCTTCGATCTGTTGCAGGTATTGCGATCACAGGAAGAATTCCAGCGCGTGCCGATCCTGCTGGTATCCGCATTGTACGGGACTGAGGACAAGGTGCGGTGTTTTGATCTTGGCGCCAATGACTACATCTCAAAGCCATACGCAGGACCGGAATTAAGGGCAAGGGTGCGTTCGTTGTTGAAAATGAAGCTTCTCCAGGATCAGCTTCGCTCGAACATTGAAAAGCTTGAGCGTGCTCGCCAGGCGGCGGAGGAGGCAACCTCAGCAAAGTCGGAATTTCTCGCGCACATGAGCCATGAAATCCGCACTCCGATGAACGGCGTGCTTGGAATGGCACGGCTGCTAATGGAGACGGCGTTGACAACAAATCAGAAGGAATTGGTCGATCTGGTTCATACCAGTGCCAGTACGCTGTTGATGATTGTAAACGACATTCTTGATCTGTCCAAAATCGAATCAGGCAAAATGCAGTTGGAGAAACAGCCTTTCAATCTCCGTTCCGTCTTTGAGGAGGTTGCGGGCATGCTGCGGCCACGAGCTGATGAAAAGAAGATCAGATTTTCCATTGAGATTAATGACGCGGTTCCAGTGATGTTAGTGGGGGATGCGCTTCGCTTAAGGCAGATTTTGGTGAATCTTGCGGGCAATGCACTCAAGTTTACCGAGGCCGGACAGGTGACCCTGCATGCTCATCTGACTACTCCACGGGTTGCCACATCGTCCCGCTGCAGCCTCCATATTTCTGTGCGCGACACCGGGATTGGAATTCCTGAGGACCGGATGGGGCTGCTTTTCAAATCTTTTGGTCAAACCGATGCCTCAATTAGTCGGCGGTTTGGCGGGACGGGTCTTGGGCTCACCATCAGTAAATCACTTGCAGAGCTGATGGGAGGTCGGATGTGGGCCGAAAGCGTCCACGGGCAGGGGAGTACGTTTCACTTCACTGCTGAATTGGAGGCTGTCATTCCGTTGCTGGCGATACCAGAGAGCAGTCCGGTCAGCCAATTGGAGGGGATGAAAATCCTGATCGTCGAGGAAAACCTGACCTCACGGCGTTTGCTGACTCTCCAGACCCGTCGTTGGTCCATGCAGACAGAATGCGCCGAAAGTGCTCGACAGGTGTTGGACCTTTTGAAGGCAGGCGGACGTTACGACGCTTTGCTGCTGGATTTGCAGACTCCGGATATGGACGGGCTGGCGCTGGGAGAGAAGATTGTGCGCGATTTTCCAACACTGAATCTTCCCATGATTTTGATGACGATCGGAGGAGAGGTGCCTTCCGGGAATCCAAGCGCGATGGCCTGTTTTGTGGCTTGTTTGAACAAGCCATTGCAACCCGCCCAACTGGTGCGCGCATTGCTTCAGGCGAAGATGCGCGGCATGCTCGGCCAGGTGAAGGCTGCGACTGCTGCAGGGGCAGTGCCCGCCCGTATGGATACCTCGCTTGCCACTCGTTTTCCTCTGAAGGTGCTGGTCGTTGACGATAATCTAATCAACGTAAAAGTTGCCACCCGGCTGCTGCAGCAGATGGGTTACAAGTCGGACTCGGCTTCAAATGGCGCTGAGGCAATCAAAGCTGCCGAGACCGGGGGCTATCATCTCATTTTCATGGACGTGCAGATGCCCGAGATGGACGGGCTTGAAGCCACGAGGCGCATTCGTATGGCGGAGGCCGGCTCTGGCGAAGGAAGTCATGTCATTATTGTGGCCATGACGGCCAACGCCATGCATGGAGACAGGGAACGATGTATTGCATCCGGTATGGATGATTACGTGAGCAAGCCCGTGCAGCCGGAGAAGCTCCAAGGCGCCCTGGAGAAATGGGGATCACACCTTGCCGGTAAAGCTGCGCCACCAATTACGGAAGTGTCCGTGCAGGCGGCAACGGCAGCGGAGAGTAGTGGTCAGTCCATGATCGATTGGGAGCGGCTGCGTAGTTTCTCGGATGGCACTGAGGAAAATCTGCGCGAGCTTGTGACGCTTTACGTTGAACAGACGGAATTGCAGATGCAGCAGTTGCGCAGCGCAATTGCGGCTGGGGACTGGGTCGTTGTGAAAAGAGTTTCGCACAGTGCCGCCGGATCCAGCGGCACCTGCGGCCTAGCCCGTTTGAATGAGCTTTTCAAGCAAGTGGAACATGCACTCATCGAAAGCAAGGCGGACCAAGTGCCTGCGCTGTTTGCGGAGCTGGAACAGTGCGCACCCGGAGTCTTCGCGGAGATGCGGCAGTTTCTTGGGGCTGGAGCTGCGGTCGCCTGACCAGGCCTACCTGCTGGTGGCGAGAAACTCCACCAAATCACGCAGGTCTCTTCGCGACATTAGTTGAACCAATTCAGCGGGCATCGCAGATACACCTTCGATTCTCCTCGCAATCTCTGCAGCCGGTATTTTTATGAGGCCATCCTCGGGTGAAAGTACTTCCATGCCCTCAGCCGTGTCCTTTTTCAATGTTCCGGCCACGGTTTTTCCATGCTTTGTTTCAATGATTACACTGGCAAATCCAGGCGCAATTCGAGCGTTTGGAAGTAGAATCGATTCCAGTATTTCGGCGCGAGAGAGCCGCGAACCCACAAAGGAAAGGTCCGGCCCGAGCTCTCCACCTTCAGTTCCGTGACGGTGGCACCGCAGGCAACCCAAATCGGCACGTTGCAGGAAAAGCTGTCCACCAAGCTCGGCGTTGCCTCCGTCAAGGCAATCACCATAGCTATTGGTGGAAGTGGCGGTTCCAAAGGTTTTCCTCCAGGCGATGGCAGCGGATTTGGCCTGACCAGGGGTGTGTGTCAGTGACGCCTCCAACACATCCAGCTCAAGGGAGCGCGGCAGTTTTCCCGTCGCGAGCAGGCTGAGGGCGTTGTTCAGTGCCTGATCGGATGTGGAATCGCTCCTGCGGCCCAGCAAATTTAAGATGACGCGTTGTTTAGATGGGTTTTCCTGTTGCAGAAACTCTGCCAATTTCAATGTGGGGGTCGTTTCATCGATGCCTGAATCAAGCATCAAAGCAAGTTCCTGAAGCCCTTGGTCAGGCGCGCTTTTTGATGAGGCGATGGCTGGGGCAAGCTCCGGAAGTTTCCTCAACGCCAAAAGCTGGAGGCTGGCGACGCGGACTTTGGAAGGACAATTGGTGTTGCGGACAAGCATGGCCAGCGAGGTTCCAATTGTGCTCAGTTCCAGTTTCTCAGCTGCCGCGATGGCGGCAACTCCAACGATCTCATTGGTAAGCTGCAGGCCAGGCCAGACACTTTGCAGCGCGAGGCGCGCACTGCGGGGTTCTCTTTTAGGCAGGGGGCGGTAAAGACCGGTAATGGGATCAAGATTTCCTGGTGTCTCCCAGCTTCCAAGCCAGTTGAGAGCTTCGGCGCGGATGCCCGGAGTTCGCTGGATTTGGCCTGCAGCCTCGGCTAGTTGAAGGGCCTGGCCGATCTCGCCCTTGCGAAACGCCGCCGCCAACGCTCGCCTTTGTAGTCTCTCGGCGAGTTGGGGTTTGTCGGCCAGGGCGGCCAGGCTTGAGCTGGCCGCATCAATGGGTACTTCATAAATGGCACGGGCCGCCTCCAATTGGATTTGAGAATCGGGATCAGTGAGATATTTGGCAATGGAAGGGTCTGCAAGCCGACGCAAAACCAAGACTGCACCCAGCCGGACCAGTCGATTGGTGTCGTCAGAGGCGTCCACCAACTCAGTCGTTGGTTTTAGGCGGACGAGGGCCATAACCGCCGCGTGTCGCAGAAAGGCGTCATTGTTTTCGTTGCGGCGCAAGAACTCAATCAGAAGACTGGCCGCGTCTGGGTCGATGGAAACACCTGCGGCATAAGCCGCGTAAAATCGCAGCCGTGCCGAGGGATCACTGAGCGCTGTTCGTAAAACAGAACCGCCGAAATCCAGGCGAAGATCAGCGCCGATTTTGAAAATCTGCCCACGCAACTCTGGGTCGATAACTGTTCCAGCCAATGTCAGAATGGAGCTCTGAATATTAGTGGCTGTCCGGGCGATTTGTCCCAGCGCCCAAAGAGCGTGGACGCTTTGCAGATTCCACGCTGGAGTCTTGGCGACTGTCTTTACCAGAGCGTTAGCCACGGAGGCACCCTTCTCAGCCAGGGTAAACTGGGCCTCTTGCCTGACGCGTTGGTCTGCATGTCCCAGTAGAGTGATTAGGTGATTCACACTCAGCTTTGCCATTCCTTCGCGGAGCAAGGATTTCACCTCGGCCACAGCCGGGCTGAGAAGGTTGGACTGATCAGCGACATGAAAAATTCTCCCGCGTCCGGTTTTTTCCCAACCCTCCACCCAGTCCAAAACATAAGCTCCACCATCGACTCCGAAGGCCACATCCACCGGGTAGAGTTCTTGAAGGAAGGGTTGTAGATCGGACAGGGTATAGCTGGCACCGGAGGGTTGAAGGGAGAACGAAAGAACTCCGCCGGGAAAATCACACATCAAAAAATGATTTTGGTATTGAATCGGCAGACCTGTGCCTGGGTAAAAGGCGATGCCAGCGGGGCCGTGGCCGACGTGTGCTATGGGAGGTATCAAATAGGCTGCCGTGTTAGTGGGTGCAAGGTGCCACAACTGCTCAGAGTTCCATGCGCCCAGTTTGGGCAAATGCTGCCAGCCAATGCGCCAGCCGCTGTCCCCGCCCTCTACAACCTGCACCCATCGCGCTTTATCGCCCCCATCGGCGTTGTTATCGCCCGTCCACAGGTTCCCGAATTGATCGAAGGCCAGTTCTTGTGGGTTCCTCAACCCAGTGGCGTAAAGTTCCAAGCCGTGTCCATCCGGCCAGCACCGCAGCACCGCTCCGGAATCAGGATTGCTTAAGTGGCCTTCTGGAGTGGTCACGTCAAGGCCGCGATCAGCGATGCTGAAGTAGAGGCGTCCGTCGGGCCCCCAGGCAAGTCCGTGCATATCATGGCCGCCGAACGCTATATGGACGCCAAAACCGTGCTGAAGGCGATCTCTTGAATCTGCTTTGCCGTCGTGGTCCGAATCATTCAGATGCCACAAGTCCGGGATGCAGGTGAACCAAACTTCGCCATGCCTCGTGAGAATTCCGGCTGCCACTCCGGAGACCAAAGTCGAAAAGTCGTCGGCGTAAGTAGTGGCCTTGTCCGCGCGTCCTGTCCCAGCGCTGTCCTCAAGCAGGCGGATGGCCTCGGATTCCACCTCGAAATCGTGCCAATCAAACACGCCATCTTTATTGAGGTCTTTACGGAATTTCTCTGGCAGCCCGTTGGTTGCTGCGGTCAGAACCTTGCGGAAGTAGTTGCTTCGATCCGATACGGTCCGAAAGGAAAGATCATCCTCCAACCAATTGCTGTGGTTGCGGATGTCGAGAACTGAAGTTCGCCTGCGATGTGTCTCCACGACATATGCGCGGCCTTTTTCATCAAAAACGAAGCTGACGGGATTGGCAATCAGAGGTTCCGAGGCCCAAAGGCTGACGTTGAGTCCAGGAGCGGGATGAAGTTTTTTCAAAGCTGCCGTAGCACCGTCGGGAGACAGGTCCAGTCTTACTGCGGCTGCCGCTGCTTGAGCGAGATTTACAACGCCCTCGTCGGCAACGGGTGCAACCATTCCCAAGGCCAGTGTGAGCCCGAGTGCGAGCGTTGTTGTTAAAAATTCACGCATTTAGTGTGAAAATACCGCTTGGGAGCGGATCGTCCATATGATTCAGAGTTTTGATTTGGAGTTGGTTTCACTGAAAATGGGCCGAATTCGCTTTTTTCCAGGTCCGAATAAAGTTCGATCAAATGATGTCGATAGTTGGTATGTCCTCTGCTGTTTGGGGAATGGTAGCAAACATACAGAGGTCTGTTGTTGTGTGGTGTGGGAACAGAGCGCCTGGTTTATGGGAATGAGCCAGGCGCTCTTTATTTTCGTCGTCTGTTGCCTTCAATGCCTGTGGTCGGCTAGTATGTTTCACTTTATGACAGCAGCGCCTCTGCCCATCGCCATTGATGATCCGATCAATGCCAAAGTACTTTCAGTTTCTGAGGACCTCATCCAAGGTTTTCAGCGTGATCCCATTGGGGAGATCGAACGTCTGTGCGGAGTGAGTAGAGATGTGGTTTTGGCAAGGATCCAAGCCATGCTGCGAGGGGGAACCATTCGGCGAGTTCGCCAGACTTTGATGGCCACCAATCTGGCGCCGGGTTCGCTCGTGGCGTGGCAGTTTCCGGTGGAGAAGCTGGACGAGGCCTTTGATTGGATGGTGCAGCAAGACCCCTTCAGCGGGCATGTCGTGGTGCGGTCGGCCGATCCGGCCACGCCTGGTGCGCTATACCGGCTGTGGACCACCCTCAAAGTACCCCAAGGATTTTCAATGAGGCGGCATTGCGATTTTTTGCTCAATCGATTCGGCGGACAATCTTATCGACTCATGCCGGCCCGCCGATTATTTGCGCTCGGGGTCGGCCACATGCGCAGGCGGGGCATGGAGATTGGGAGCCGAGCTGAGGTTCCTGCAGAGGTTCATGATGTTAACGTGGTTGAGTTGGATGAGTTGGAGTGGCGGGTACTGGTCGCCCTCAAACGCGAGTTCGAACCGAATGAGATCACGGAAAATATCTGGCAGCCTCGAGCTGTTGAGGCCGGGGTTGATTTAGAGACGTTCTGTAAGATCTCAGAGAATTTGAATGAGCGCAGGGTCATAGGGCGTTTCAGCACGTTCCTTGAGCATGTCAAACCGCTTTCTGATGGTCAAAGAGTGACGCGGTTCAACGCACTCTTCCACTGGGCAGTGCCTGTCGGACGCGAGATTGAGGCAGGGAAGGAAGTGGGTCGCCACCACATCATGACTCACGCTTATTGGCGGGAAGGCGGTCCTGAGTTTCGCAATGTCAATGTGATGGGAGTGGCTCATGGCACGGATAAAGAAGTGGTCCTCGCACACAAAGCGGCCATTGACCAGCACTTGGAGGAAGCCGGGCTGCCGGTCTCTTACACCAACGTTTTCTGGGGCGGACGCAGTGAGATCAAGCCATCAGAGATTTCCCCCTTCGCCTTCGCGGAATGGTGCGCCAAAATGGGGTTGGACGTGGAGACGATGCGCGAAAATGCCTGAAGTTATTTCTTGGTTTCCACCCGGTAAAGCATGGTGCGGCTCCTGAGGATTAGGGAGTTATCCAGAACCGCCGGGGAGGCCATGAATCCGTCGCCCAATTGTGATTCGCCGAGCTTCTGGAAACTTGATGCTGCTGCAATGACTGTGGCTTTGCCTTCTTCGCTCACGAAATAGATCCCCTCCTTTGATGCGATCGGCGAGGCGGAATAATTCCCGCCAATGCGTTCGTTCCAAATGGTTTTGCCTGTTGCCAGATCTGAGCAGGTTGCCACACCGTTGTCGTCGAGGC
Organism: Pedosphaera sp.; assembly: GCA_025359965.1. GTDB lineage: Bacteria > Verrucomicrobiota > Verrucomicrobiia > Limisphaerales > SXQI01 > SXQI01. Next base: position 42,106 of record JANYDC010000149.1, on the reverse strand, counting down.
TGAACAGGAGGTCATTGACGATGATCAATGAGGGTTTCTTGGGGACGCCTCGTTTGCTTTTCCAAACCAAGGACAGTTTCGCCGTTTCGTTTGTGGAAGCTGCGTTCACGTCCAAGACCTCTCCTTTGGCTCCTGGTTTAATCGCGAGGATTTGGCCGCTTGACCAGCCTGATGGAAAAATGATCGTGCCATTCCACACCACGGGCCGCGTTCCGCCAGAATGGCTCGTGCGTTCCTCGACGCGCCAGATGTCCTCACCTGTTCTGGGATTGTAACCATAAAACGCTTTGGCACCCTGACTAATTAGTTGGGGTTTTCCGTCCAGCATAGCTACGTGGGGGGTGGCAAAGGCCTTGCGCCAATCGCCTTCGCTCTCCGGCTTGCCATCGGGGCCAAGATCCTTGTAGTCAATTGAGCGTTCTGTTTCCCAGACCGTTTTGCCGGTTTTAGTGTCAAGCGCGAGGATGAATTGATGGTCGCTCCCATCAAAGTTCATGATCAAAAGGTTTTGGTAAATGATGGGAGATGAGCCTGCGCCTCGGTAGTGATTGCAGACCAAATCCCCACGTTTCCAGAGTGTCTCGCCGGTTTTTGTGTCAAGGCAGGCAGTGCCAGGAGAGCCAAAGGTGACATAGATGTGCCCATGCTCAGCCACCGGGGTGGGGGAGGCATAGCTGTTGAACTTGTGGGCGAACTGGGGTTTCTCGATATCAAATAGCTGGTGGTCGGAAAGTATCGCTCCTGAAACGGGGTTGATCGAAAGCACACTCAATTTTTGGCCGTCTTCGCTGGCGGTGGTCAGCCAAATTCTCTCATCAATCACCACAGGGGAGGACCAAGCACGGCCGTGAATGGGAGTTTTCCATGCAATATTCTCGGTCTCACTCCATTTGACAGGCAGATTTGTGGCATCACTCAGCCCATCACCGTTCGGCCCTCGAAACTGGTTCCACGGCGCTGCTGACGCAGCCTGCGTTGACGCTGAAATGCCCAAACAGAGCAGAATCGCGCGTAGTGATCTGAAGTTCATGGCAGAAAGCTAGAGCAGAATTGCTCTTCCCCGCAACTTCTTTGGGGATGCTAGAATAGGTGTGGAATCTTTTTGACGGGATTGTTGCTCAATTGTCACGCTGCATTTGTTGAGACACGACGTGATCCCTGATACAGACTCATTCAACAAGCCGATGCTGGTTCTTTGTGAGCAAAGAGATTTCTCTGGCTTTTGCCGCTTTTTGAGGAGTACGTTTGAAGACAGATTTATCCAGTAATACTAAGCACAACGAGCAAATCGGACATGCTCTTTGAGCCGGTTTCAGACGCCCCCAACACCGTTTGTTGACTAATCACAGCACCAATTAAATAGATCATGAACCTTGCACTTTTAAAATCTCGCCGCAAAATAAGTCTTACCCAGTCGGTCCTTGGAGCCGCTCTTGGGTTGCTTTCGTTCTCCTTCGCACAAGCTGCGGATTACCCGTCGACGGTGCTTGGAGACGCCCCGTTGGGCTACTACCGGTTGAATGACTCCACAGACCGGTCAAACACAAATCTGAACACGGGGAGTGCGGGAAGTCTCGGCAATGCAACCAATTTGAACGCCCGCTCCTATTCTGGAGCCATCGCGGGGGACCGGAATCGTTCGATTTTTTTTGATTCCACGGCTCGTGCCATCATTCCTTTCAATGCGTCACTGAACCCCGATGCTTCCCAGCCTTTCACTATGGAAGCTTGGTTATCCCGCCAGCGATCAAATCAATGCGGGCCAGGCAGTTGTTAACAACCGTTATGCCTATTCTGGCGCGACACGCCAAGGTTGGGTTATTTTTCAACGGGCCCAGAATATCAGTTATAATGGGAAGCCTGGCTACGAAGGTGTTGGATGGAATTTCAGGATGTACCGCGGCAGCGGAAGCAGCAGTGGCTTGGATGTGGTTTCTCAGGTTCCGTACATGATTGGCACTTGGACTCATGTTGCGGTTGTGTACGATCCTGACAACGAAAACGGCGCCACCGTGTCCATGTTCATCAACGGGGTGGAAGCGGCATCAAATACTTGGACTGGCGAGGGGGCTGGTTACCAAGCGAACACGGATGACCACGATCCCACCGAGGCCGTGAATGGCCCTTCAGGCGTTGCTTTTGGCTCCTATAACAACACTCAGCCAGGTTCAAATCCCTATTTTGGTGGTGTGGATGAATTTGCCTTCTACACAAACAAGCTGACCGCATCACAAATTCTGTCGCATTATCAGAGCGGCACTAACGCGGCTAGGGTTGTTTCTTATGAGACTCTTGTTCAAACAGCTCGTCCTGTGGCATATCTCCGAATGAATGAGCTGCCTCCAGGGTCGGGCTCGGCGCTTAACCTAGGTGACTTGCGTGATGGCGGTGTGGCATCCAACACCGATAAAGTGCAGCAGGGACTTCCCGGACCTATCGCTGGAAGCTCGGCGGATGGGGCTTTCGGCTATCACTGGCGCAATGGAGGTGGCTCGGTAACAGACCTTCTCTACACCGAGCAGAACAACCCCTTGGAAAACGTTCCCTTTACATTTGAGACTTGGGTCAAGCCCACCAGCGACCGTCAAAATCCCGGCGCCAGTTTGGTCAACAACCGATATCAAGCTTCCGGCAACCGCACCGGCTGGGTGATTTTTCAACGGGCTCCCAATGACACCTATAACGGAGTCGGCGGCTATAGCGGGGTTGGTTGGGACTTCAAAATGTATACTGGGTCGGGATCGGGTGGACAGGACGTGGTGACTTCCGTGCCTTATGTCGTAGGCGAATGGCAACGCCTTGTTTTCACCTGGCAACCTGATTTGGAAAACGGCGATACCGGCAACGGAAACTGGATGGGTGTTTTGACCGCTTTTGTCAACGGAAAACCGGTCGCCACGAACAGCGCCGCTATCTATAAGGCCAACCAGAATCCAACCGAAGACGCGAGCGAACCAGCTGATTTTGCGGTGGGCGCCTACAACACTGCTTCAGGATTTGGAAACAATCCCTTTGAGGGAGAAGTGAGCGAGCTGGCATTGTACAACAACTACGCGCTGACACCCGAACAGGTTCTTGCACATTATCAGGCAGCGACCAATTCTCATCCTGCCACCAACTACGAGACCTTGGTCCTGACTGCGGCTTACAATGAAACATCACCCCAGCGTCTGATGCCAGCCACTTACCTGCGCCTTAACGATTCCGCACCCTACTCGGCCGCGAACGCAGGAACGCTGGGGAGTTCCGCCGCCGCAGTCCTTGTTGCAACCATTAACAACGCAAGTGGTCCTGTAGCACCAACGTATCTTGGTTTCTCAGAGGTTAATTCCGCCGTTGCATTGGATTCCAATCTCGGTTGGGTCAGTTTGGGCAATCCTGTTGATCTGAATTTTTCTGGCCGAATTTCTTTGGAGGCATGGGTCAAACCTGATGCCACTTTAGGAGCCAGAGCGAGGATTATTTCGCATGGACCCCAGACGATTAGCTCCTACGGCAGTGAAGCGGTAGCAACCAACGGCTCTGTGCTCACGAGTGCTGAAGTATTTCTCAGCATTGATGGAGCTGGCGCGAATTACGCCGTTGGCTCAACCGATGGCACTAACACGCAGTCGACCTCTTTTGCAGTTCCTGCCGATGACCTCGGCGGGGGCAAATGGATTCATCTGGTTGGCACCTACGACGGCACTAACTGGAGTCTGTTCCGTAACGGGGACAAGGTTGCTTCAGCTGCTTCCACAGTGGGAGCGCTTCCAGTCAGTGGCGGGGGATGGTCCGTCGGTTCGACGGGCAATGGTTGGGACGAGCATTTTACTGGGGCGATCGACGAGGTTGCGATCTACAACTACGCTCTCTCGGCAAGTCAGGTTGCTCAGCATTTCACGGCTAAATCAGCTGCGGACTTCCTTAAAGTCGAAGTCGTAGGCCAATTGGCTGTGGTCTCATGGTCGGGTGGTAAGCTTCAATCTGCTGATTCCATAACCGGCGAGTTTGCCGACGTGAATGCGGCTGTTTCACCTTACACGATTCCTGCTGGGACTACTTTGAAGTTCTACCGATGGAAACAAATCTCGGAATAGTTCTTTTTTTACAATCAAACGAAGTCCGGAGCTTTGGCTTCGGATTTTTTTTGTCTTCGCCAGTAACCGCTTCAGCTTTCGGCACCTTTTACAAAGATCAGTGTTTGTATCTTTGGTTATCCGGCTGTCAGCCGATGTAAATCCATGTTAGTGTCTGACTTACTCATGAACACAGCAACGGTCGCCCCCACGTCGCCAGGTGTATTATCGCCTGTTGACACTGATTTTTCGGCCTCCCGAGGAGTTTATCAGCGGATTGCCGCTAATATTTCTGCGGTGATGCAAGGGCAGGACCATGCAACTCGGCTCTTGCTTGCCGCCTTGGCCGCAGGTGGGCATGTATTGCTTGAGGATTACCCTGGGACAGGCAAGACGACTTTGGCCAAGGCTTTGGCCGCCTCGATTGCCGTTGGATTTACGCGGGTTCAGTTCACCCCTGATGTGTTGCCCACTGACATCCTCGGAGTCTCCATTTATCACCAACGGGAGCAGGAGTTCCGTTTCCATGAAGGCCCCATATTCACTGACATCCTTCTGGCCGATGAGGTCAACCGCGCCTCGCCACGCACCCAGTCGGCTTTGCTCGAGGCCATGGCTGAAGGTCAGGTGACGGTAGAGGGATCAAGCCGAAAGCTTTCCTCATTGTTTTTCGTCATCGCGACGCAAAACCCTGTCGAGTTTCGCGGGACTTATCCTTTGCCCGAGGCCCAGATGGACCGCTTTGCTCTTCAGTTTAACCTCGGTTATGTCACTCAAAAGGAGGAAGTGTTGATTTTGTCCGCGCAATCCAAGACCCATCCTTTGGATGGTTTGCAGCCTTGTGCCACAGTTCATGAAGTACAGGCCCTCCGACGGGCTGTAACCAATGTGCGCGTTTCCGATGAGCTCAAGCACTACATCGTCGCACTGGTGAGTGCCACGCGGAAAGCGCCGGGAGTTCAGCTTGGAGCCAGTCCTCGTGCATCCTTAATGCTCATGAAGGTTGCCCAAGCCATTGCATTGTTTAGCGGGCGCGAGTTTGTCACTCCCGATGACGTGGTGAGAATTGCCCCAGCAGTAATTGGGCATCGTCTCTCGCTTGATCCGCAGGCGCGGTTCGGTGGCATGACTACCGCCGCCGTTGTGGATGGAGTTTTGAAAGCGGTGCCCGTGCCCGGTTGAGGAGGGCAGAATATGCTGCCAAATCAAACATCAATGAGGCCTCCTCCCTTTGTGGACAAACCGCAAAAGAGGCCGACCTTTTTTGAGCGCGCGATTTACCGGAACTACAGGATATCGTCCTCGCTTAAATACTGGTTTGAGAAGCGATTCTCGCCGTCCGGTCTTTTGGTGTTGCTTGGAATGTTGACGGCGGCAGGTGTGGGTTTGGACACCAGTCAGGCGATGGCCTATCAGGTGTTTGCAATCTTGTTCTGCTTGATGGTTGTTTCTTTCCTGTGGGCATTTGCGCCCAAACTCGTGATTGAAATCGAGAGATTGATGCCCAGACACGGAACGGCAGGCACGGTCTTGCCGCTAAGGTATCGTGTGCGCAACCCGAATTCTAAAGCCATTCAAGGTCTGAGTCTGATCGACACCGTAGAGGACACCCGCCCCACTCTTGTACAGTTCATCAACACCCCGGAACCCGGCGAGCGCCAGAGAAATTGGTTTGATCGACATCTGCGATTTTATCGGTGGAGATGGTTGATCCTAGGGCGGACCTATGCGCTTCTAAGCGAGAAACATCTCCCGCTACTGGCTGCCAATAGTTCTCTTGTGGTGGATCATGAAGTCATGCCCCGCAAGAGGGGTGTTCTTAGGTTGAATGGTGTACTCGTGGTCTGGCCAGATGCCTTTGGCCTGTTCCGAAGCTTCAATCGGGTTGAATTGACCAGCAGCGTGTTGATTCTCCCCAAGCGTTATGTGTTGCCGGATATTGACCTGCCAGGCAAGCGCGAGCACCAGCCCGGTGGAGTAAACCTTGCGGGGGGCGTCGGCGAATCCGAGGAATTTGTTTCGCTTCGTGACTATCGCAGAGGTGATCCGCTACGACACATCCACTGGAAGAGCGTCAGCAAAACTGGCAAGCTGGTGGTAAAGGAATACGTAGACGAATATTTTGTCCGGCATGCTTTGGTGCTGGATACCTTTCTGGAAAAACCGGAAGACGAAATCTTCGAGGAAGCCATTTCACTTGCCGCTTCCTTTGTTTGTACCGTTCAACGCCAGGAGGCGTTGCTTGATCTGATGTTTGTCGGTCCACGAGCTTATACTTTTACCGCCGGACGCGGAGTGGGGCAGAGTGAGCATATTTTGGAGGTTCTTGCTTCGGTGGAAGCCTGCACTACCAGACCATTTTCGGAGTTATCCAACCTGATTTTGCGGCATGCAGAGCGGGTCAGTGGGAGCATTTGTATTCTGTTGCGTTGGGATGATGAGAGGGCAGCTCTAATCAAACAGCTTCAAGCGCGGGGTTTACCTTGCCTCGTCTACCTTGTTTGCAGCGAGAAACAGGCGGAGAATCTGCGCTCCGAGACTCTAAATCTCGGCATCAAATTAGTGCGGACCGGGAAAATGCAGGAGGATCTCCAAGCCGCCTTGGGTCCTGGGCGCGAGTTGACCGTTGGGAGGGAAAAGGGATGAGCAACTTGCTTCCGCTTGGACTGCTGGCCTCAACCCTTATTTTCTGGGGCTGGCGTTCCGGAATGCTGCTTATTGCAGTCGGCGTGGCCCTGATCCTAGAGTCCAGCAGGCTGCTTAAATGGCGTTGGGACTTTAGTAACAGCGAGCTGAACCGACTTTGGGATGTCTGCATCATTTTGTTTATTGGTAGTGGAGTTTATTTGCGCCTCTCCGAGGAGGTGACAAATGCGGGTTACCTGTTTTTTCAATGGTTTCCCCTGGTGTTCCTTCCCATTGCTTTTGCCCAGTTTTATGGGGTTAGGCAAACCATGCCGCTTTCGGTTTTTTCCTGGTTCCTACGCGCGAAAGGGGAAAAGCACCACCGTGTAGTCAATGTCTCTTGGATTTATTTTGCCTTGGTTCTTCTTTCCGCCAGTGCTGCCAATCGTCGTGATATTGGTTTTTATTTGGCCATCACTCTTCTGTTGGGCTGGGCTCTTTGGACATTGCGTCCGCGCCGGTCACCGGGCTGGATTTGGGTTTCCGCGTTCCTCTTGGTGGGAGGCACCGGTTTCGGGCTTCAGTATGGAATTAGTGAATTCCAAAACTTTTTGGCTGGCAGAGTCTCGGACTTGTTCACCCGCTGGGGTCGGAAGGAAATAGACGCCAACGAATCCCATACCAGTATCGGGCAGGTGGGCAAGCTCAAAGAATCGGGCCGCATCGTGCTGCGTGTGAAATCCGAAGCGGGTCCGCTGCCGGGACTCCTTCGCAGTGTTGTTTTTGATACATTTAGGGATCGAACCTGGGTGCGCTCGAAACGCGATTTTGTTAACGTCCCGGTTGAAACCGATGGGAATACTTGGGTTCTGGATCCTGGTCACATCGCGGACAGCGCTGTGCGTATTTCCATGTTTTTGCCTCAGGGCAAGGGACTGCTCCCACTTCCTCATGGAGTCAGTCAGGTACATCACCTGCCGGTGGGATCAATGGAAACTAACGCTTTGGGAGTGGCCCGAGTGGCCGAAGGCCCTGCTTTGGTGAGTTTTCAGGCAAGGCGGAATTCCTCGGCCACGTTTGATGAGCCTCCCGAAGCGGCGGATGCGACGGTGCCCCTAAATGAAATTGCCGCGCTGGAAAAAATCTCGGAAGAGCTGGGGCTCAAACCCGGAGATCCTTACCCGGAGATCAGTAAAAAGGTTCAGAATTTTTTCCAGCAAAATTTTCATTACTCCTTGTGGTTAAAAGCCGCGTCAAGCGCTGTCATGCCAACAAAAACCACCCCGGTGGGTCGGTTTCTCCTAGAAAGTCGTGAAGGTCACTGTGAGTATTTTGCCACCGCCACTGTGCTCCTGATGAGGCATTTGCAAGTTCCGGCACGATACGCCGTGGGCTATGCGGTGATGGAGGACGAGAAAGACAAAAAGGCGACCGTGGCTGTCCGTGAGCGCCACACCCACGCATGGGCCATGGTTTGGGACGGTCTTCAATGGCTGGAGATGGATAACACCCCCAGTAGTTGGCAGAAATCCGAGGAAGATCGCGCGAGCCTGTTCGAGCCTGTTTCAGACTTCTTTTCCGATCTCTGGTATCGGTTTAATTACTGGCGCTGGCTGGGGGAAAAAGGTGTCTTCTCCAAACTCGCCCCGTGGCTCCTGGCCCCTCTGATTGTTTTCATGCTTTGGCGGATTTTCTGGAAAAAGAAACGGGCCGCAGATCTCGAACAAATCGGAAACCTTTTCAAGATTTTAGGCGGGGATTCGGAATTCCGAGAAATCGAGGCCCGACTGATCCGGCTGGGGTGGCCAAGATTGAACGGCGAATCACTGGCCACTTGGATGGACCGCATCGCAGCGGCGGGTGTGCCCACGCGGGAAATTCGCCCCTTGGCCAGCCTGCACGAAAGGCTTCGTTTCGATCCCGTCGGCCTTTCCACAACCGACCGCAAAGTCCTCTCGGAAGGATCCAAGTCCTGGCGCGCACCGCAATCGCTCAACCATTAGCATCCCTTGGGGGTTCCCTCATTGTTTTTTTCTTTCTCTCGTAAGCCTCCATTCGGCACTTGCCTCAATTTCCATGCGGGGGTTGAATTTCCACCATGCGACTGCTAGTCGATTATCACATGCACACGCCGCTCTGCCGCCACGCTGTGGGGCATCCACGTGAGTATGCGGCGCAGGCTGTGGCTTTGGGGTTTAGTGAGATCGGCTACTCAGATCATAGCCCCATGGCCCGCGATGACTTTGACGACTGGCGCATGCGTGCCGATCAACTCGACACCTACGTGGCCATGGTTGAAGAGACTCGGCGGGAATTTCCGCAGTTGACCATCCGGCTCGCGATGGAGGTTGATTACCTGCCCGGTCAGGAGGAGTGGATTGGCGATCTCAGCCGACGGCATCGGTGGGATTACCTTATCGGAGCGGTGCATTACGTTTCCGATTCCTGGGATATCGACAACCCCTACAAACTTTCCCAATGGCGTGAGCGTGATCATTGGGAGGTATGGTCGATTTACTTCGAGCGACTCACCGCCGCCGCGAAATCTGGTTTATTCGATATTATCGCCCACGCTGATCTGCCCAAGAAATTTGGTTTTATCCCCAAGCGCGACCTCACCCCATTGTTCCAGCCGTTTGTCGATGCAGCCGCAAGCAACGGTGTGGCCGTGGAAATTAATACTGCCGGCCTGCGAAAAGAGTGCCGCGAACTCTATCCTGGCCCATCCCTCCTCAAAATGGCTGCCCAAGCTGGAGTAGGTCTCACTTTCGGTTCCGACGCTCATGCCCCTGCCGAAGTGGGGATCAATTTTAAAGAAGCATTGAAGGCCGCCTATGCCGCTGGCTTCAAAGAATATTGCCGATTTGATCAACGCCAGCGTATTACGACGCCGATTCCATTCTGACCCAATCAGCTATCAAGCACTGCTTTTTTCAACCGATGCTAACTCGCAGTTAATCATCCACGGGATGCCGAATTGATCGTCCAGCATTCCAAAGCGCACCGCCCAGAATGTCTCTTGGAGTGGCATCCGTATTTTCCCTTTCTGCGCCAAGGCTGTGAAGATTCGTTCAGCCTCGGCCGGGGTATCGATGTTTATCGTCACGTTGAAACCCTGCGGCACAATATAGTCCTCGGGCATTTCGTCACCGCCCATCAGCGCCACTTTCCCCAGCAGTAATCGTGCGTGTAGGATTTTTTCGCGCCATTCGGAAGGCACCTCTTCGGCCATCGGAGAGTCAGCAAAAGTCCTCATCGCCACGATTTTGCCGCCGAGGTGCCGCTCGTAAAACTCGAAGGCCGTCTGACAACTGCCATTAAAATTGAGATAGGGATTAAGTCGCATAATTAATCAGTATGACCGTGTCCGCGCAAAAACGCTGTTTGCTTGCCGGTGGCTGGATGTGAATATCCTGTCGTCAGCCTATTGGTCAAGCCCCCGAACTTCGTCACCGACTTGTGCTTCGCCGTCGATGATGTCCCCGACGCCGTTGCCGTTTTGAAAAGGTCCTCCCATGCGGATTTCCCCAATTTTTAAGTTGTTACGGAAGATGCCAAGTTTTTGGCCTATGGAGGGAAAATGACTGATCGTGAAATCAACCACCGCGAAATGTAAGTCGACGTTGGCGGACAGCACTTTGCCTCGCAAAAGTGTAATGGCTTGAACGGGTGGGAAAGTCACAGCGACCGGGGTGGCAGTGCGAGGTGCTCGTTTGGGTTTCTTGGCGGGGGCGGGAGCTATGGGCACCGGAGCGGGCAGGGGAGCGCGGGGAGTGCCGGGAGCCAGATCATTTTGGACCACGACGGATCGTTGTCTGAGTTTGCTCGCAGGGGGGGCCTCCTCCTTTTGTGTTACGCATCCTAAGGTTAAAAGGCAGAATAGAAAGAATGGGCTTTTTGGGATCATTTCTTGAATTTTCATCAAAAATTTCACGGTGTGCCGGATTGACTCAATTTTCCGAGGACTGCGTCCAAGCGTAAGTGCCAGTCAGCCCAAAGTTGAGCAAATTGATCCCTATCGAAGGTTTCACGCATTTTGCTGAGCAAGGCTTGGAGAGATGCGACCTTCTGTCGTGCCTTATCAAATTCAGACCACCGAACGAGTGCTTCCGCGTAGAGGAGAAGATTTTCCGGGTACTTGGGGGCAAGCAACAACGCTTTTTCGATATGGAGACGCGCATTAGCACGGTTGCCTATACTGACCGGCCAGCCCGGTGCCTCAAGATACAAGTTGCCGAGGTGCCGGTGAGGGCCACCGTTGTCATAAGTTTCATCAAGTCGGATGGCCTCTTTGAAATGCTGCTCCATTTGTTTGATCAGACTAATCGCGGTCAAGGTTCGGGTTCGGGCAAGCTCGCCGAGGTTGAGGGCGAGGTAATAATTTCCGGCTGCCAGATTGGTGGTCGATAAAACAGCGCGGGCCGTCTCAATTCCCTCTAATGCAACCGACTCGCGTTCAGCGGAATCGGTCGTGATATCTCCTAACAGGAAGGCTTCTTTGGCGAACTTGATCCTCGTTATGGTGGTTGCATTGGTTTTGAGGACCTCGCGGCAATCATCCACGTTGCGTAAGGCCTTGGAGTGCAAACTGCTGGGGGTGTTGGTGGAGGACGTGGCAGGTTGGCCCCAAGTGTTCGCCAGGGTGAGCATCCCAAATATCGACAACATCCCCACGCGGATTCTCAAAGAAGAATTAGTTGTTGCGGGCATGGTCATCCAATCTATACTAAGCAAAGGAAAATGAACCGGAAACAAGCGCTTTTGGCAATAGCCGCGTTGCTCGTTGTGTGCGCAACGGGTTGCGGTGGCTTGAGTGGATCTCACTCAGTGTCTCCAGCCACATTTTTTCTGCCAGGCATCGGAAGCTTAGAGCCCCAGCCGAAGAATAATGAAGGGTTCATCACTATTCCAGCGAAGCTGCTTTTAGCTTCGACCACCGGCGCAAGTCTTTCGCCAGTGATTCCTTGATCAAGATTTAAAGTATGCGTTTTCCACTTGCCCCGACGGTCAAGATAGCCCGTCACATCATCAAACATAAGTTGGCGCGAACCCCCAAGTTTGCGCTGGTGTTGCAATTGGAACCGCTCCATACCTGCAACCTCACCTGCACAGGATGCGGCCGCATCCGCGAATACTCCACGAGCCTCAAGGACATGATGCCGCTGGAGGATTGTCTCGCCTCTGCCGTTGAGTGCGATGCGCCGATGGTCTCCATCTGCGGCGGAGAACCCCTGATCTACCCGAAGATCGAGGAACTGATCGACGGCATCCTAAAACAGGGGCGGCTAGTCTACGTCTGCACGAACGGTGTTTTCATGCGGAAAAAAATGAAGGATTACATGGCCGACGCCTATTCGGCAGCCATGGAGCCCACCATCGTCCAGTTGCTGTCCAACAAGTTGATTTCTGAAAAGGACGCCCAAATCATCCGCAAGGGCACGGTGGCGGGCAAGGTCGTGATTAAGCCTTCGCGCTGGATGTACTGGAACGTTCATATCGACGGCCTTGAGTACACCCATGATCTGATCGTTGAGCGCGAAGGCGTTTTCCGCGAATGCGTCGAAGCTATCCGCATGGCCAAAGTGCTTGGCTATCAGGTGGCCACCAACACCACCGTCTACAAGGAAACCGACGTTAAGGAACTTGAGCAGATGTTCGAGTTTTTCTCGTCGCTCGAAGTCGACGGTCACACCATTTCTCCAGGGTACGATTACGACGCGGCCAAGAAGGACATGGTTAAACGGTTGGGCCGCCAACCCGAGGATTTCTTCCTAACTCGAGCCATGACCCGTGCGAAATTCAAAGACATTCAGAAATGGGGCGAGCGGTTCACCATATTCGGCACGCCGGTTTATCAGGAATTTTTGGCGGGCAAGCGCGAGTTGACCTGCACGGCCTGGGCCATCCCAACCCGCAATGTCCAAGGTTGGAAAGCGCCCTGCTATTTGATGACCGATGGTCATTACTCCGGCTATCAGGAGATGTTGACCAAAGTTGATTGGGAAAAATACGGCGTGGTGGATGGTGTGGCCCGCGATCCGCGTTGCGAGAATTGCATGGTTCACTGCGGTTACGATCCGAGCGGCGCCCTAGGTACCAATTCCAAATTCGGCGATACTTGGAAGAACATCGCATACAATTTTGGCGCGAAGCCAAAACCCTACCTGGCTGGACGTAACGTCATGGCTTACAATGGTGTTTCAATCGGCAAGGGACACCTTGCTGAAGCCAAAGCGGCCATTAACTCGCCACGGGCGGCCGCGAATGGTGCTCAGGCGGTTTTCACCAAAGCACAGCCGCCCAGCGATTCCTCCGCCGCTTAACTCTATTTTCACGCACCCCAACGGCAGATGTTATCATCTGCCGTTGTTCATTTAAGACAGCCCCACCAACCCTTTCAGCCATGTTGACCATCTCAGGTATCAGTAAATCATTTGGAGGCAGGACACTCCTCGAAGAGGCCATTCTGCAGGTAAATCGTGAGGACCGAATTGGCCTCGTCGGCCCAAACGGTGCGGGTAAATCAACGCTTTTCAATATGATTCTGGGCACTGAGTCGCCGGATGATGGCCAGGTGATTTTCCAGCGTGGTGTCCGCGTCGGCTTTCTGCCGCAGGAAAGTGCGCCAGTGGGGGACGAGACGGTGTTGCACATCGCCACCATCCCTCCCGGCACTCATGAGCATGACGAGGCGCATTTTGATTTTGAGCGCGAAGCCAAGGCCAAGCGGCTGTTGTCAGGCCTGGGTTTTAAGGAGAAGGATTTCCTGCGTCCAGCGCGCGAGTTGAGCGGCGGTTGGGTGATGCGCGCTCATCTGGCCCGGTTGCTGGTCGAGGAGCCCGATCTCCTGATGTTGGACGAACCAACCAACCATCTGGATCTGGAGACCCTCATATGGTTTCAGGAATACCTTCAAGGTTACGACGGTGCGATTCTCTTGATTTCGCATGACCGCGAGTTCCTCAACGAATTGGTGGGGTCAATCGTTGAGATTCGTCAGCAAAAGCTCATCCAATACCGTGGCAATTACGACACCTTCCTAGTGCAAAAAGCGGCCCAGGAAGCCCAGCAGTTGGCTGCTTATAAAAATCAGCAGCGCGAGATCGAGCACCTCATGGATTTCGTGGTCCGTTTTCGTGCAAAAGCCAGCAAAGCTGCCCAGGCTCAGAGCAAGCTCAAGCAGATTGAGCGCATGGAAAAAATCGAGGCTCCCGAGTCGGCTGGGCCCACCATCGGGTTTTCTTTCCCGCAGCCCCAACGCTCCGGTCTGCGTGCCATTGATCTCAAGAACATTCATCTGTCCTATGGTGCCAACAAAGTGTACGAGGGAATGGATTTCCAATCCGAGCGCGGCGAGAAGATTGTCTTGGTCGGTCCTAACGGGTCTGGCAAATCAACTCTGCTCAAAATTCTGGCCGGAGTGCTCGTGCCACAGCAGGGAGAACGCATTCTGGGTCACAATGTGAATGCGGGTTACTTTGCCCAGTACCGTGGGGATACACTAACTATGTCCAACACCGTGCTGCAGGAGGCTTTAGATACTCCGCAACGCATCACCGAACAATCGATCCGCACACTGCTCGGCTCCTTCCTGTTCCGTGGGGATGATGTCTTTAAGAAGGTATCGGTTCTAAGCGGTGGTGAGAAAAGTCGCCTTGCACTGGTTAAAATTCTGCTCGATCCGCCAAACCTGCTGCTGATGGACGAGCCCACCACGCACTTGGACATGGCCAGCATCGATGCCTTGGTTGAGGCTCTCAAACAATATGAGGGCACCCTCATTTTCATCAGCCACGATGTCTATTTCATCAGGGCTTTGGGCAATCGCGTGGTCCATGTCAACGCCGGGAAATTGACCAAGTATGCGGGAGATTATCAGTATTATTTGGAAGTGATCAAGGCTACCAACGCCCGTGTTGCATTGACATCAACTAACCGGCCCGCTGCGCCAGTTGTGGTTCCCCGGCCAGCTAAAACGAAAGAGCAAAAACGTGCAGAGGCCGAAGAACGCCAGCAACGCGGTTCAAAGACCAAGGACGCGCGCCAAAAAATACACGTCCTTGAAAAGCAGGTTCAAGCTCTAGAAACCAAACAGGCCGAACTGACCAAGGTGCTTGAGCACCCTGACACCTACAACAAGCCCGGCGAAGCGATGCGGATCAATCGTGAAATGGCCGATCTTGCTGATGAATTAGAAACCTGCACCGCACGCTGGGAGGAAGCCTCCACTTCGTTAGCGGAACTTGAAAAAGCCGTGGATGGAACGTCCGAGGAATAGGCGCTAGCCAGAACTTTACCCAGAGTTGGAATTCGTATCGAGGATGGTGAGGTTCTGGCTGTTCACCGTCTCCTCGAATTAGATTAAATCTATGTGTAGGGATTGACCTCTTTTTTTCCTCCAGGAGCCATGATTCTGTTGCTTGCTTATTTTTAGCGGGGCCGAAATTTTGAAGTGCTACTCCTCCTTTTCCCGTTTTACGGCCCGCTCAAGCTTTTCCACGCTTGGTTGAACACCGTTTTCCACTATTTCCGCAGTTCACATAAGCGGTGGGTCTGGGCTCTTTCTCGGCGGCCAAAGGTAGGTATGAGTGCGGTTTCTTAATTTTTCTTCCAATCGTTTTTTCGTGTTCTTTAACGTTGGGTATAAGGCTGGGCAGGAAGAAATTCATCAGCGGTGCCCACCCCTTATCCGCGTCAACAATTCACCGTTACCTCAACATCTTCATTTGAAAGTTGGCCATAAGGATAGCCTTCCTTCAGCGTCCCGATTTTGACTCAAGTTTGGGCAGAAGTGTCCGATGAGTAGGCTTGGGTTAGGAGGTCGGTATTGAAAGTGGAGTCAAAGGATGGATTTGTGAACGGAAGCCTTTTTTGTCTCGCGTCTTCATTCACCGCGCGCCGAATGGCGGGGTTATTTAGTGATCTCGCGCCTTCTGTGAACCTCCGATAACTCTTGTAATAACGAGCTTTGAGCCGACCATAATGTGTCACCGACGTAAATCATGCGCACAGGCGTTTTATCACGGGAAGCTGCGGGCCTTCCTTGCTCTCGTTTCATTCCTAGTGTTCCTACCTCTGGCCAGCCGAGCGCAATGGGTCACACAGGATATCCGGTTAGTTCCCGGGTTCAATCCAGTCTATCTGCAAGTCACGCCTGCAGATCCATCCCCCGACGTTCTCTTTGGCGGGATTCTGCAGATTAGCGAGGTCTGGATGTACAATCGCTATTTGCAGACTTCCACCTTTACCAGCAATCCCGGGCAGCCCGCGCTTGGTCAGGACCATTGGCTGACTTGGTTCACAAAGAATGGCTCCAAGAATTTTCTAAGCACTTTGTCCCAGTTGCGCGGTGGTCAGTCATACCTGATTAAGCTCGCCTCGAATGCCCCGCCGATGACGATTCACATCAAGGGGATGCCAGCGCAACCGCGCAATGACTGGATTCCAGGTGACGTAGTCCTTGCCGGTTTTCCGGTGGCGGAGACGGGCGGCATTTCTTTTTACCAAATGTTGAAGGACACTCCCCAGGTTTCCGCAATTCCGGGCTCAAACTCGGGGCTGTTTTCAATTAATCCCTCCACTTCATTTGAAACCCAGATACGTAATCCCGAGCGCACTGTGATCCTGCCGGGCAGGGCTTACTGGGCTTATCTGTCAGGGCACACAGCCAGTCCTTATCCATTTCAGGTGATCGCGGCGGGAGAACGAAATTCCGTAGAGTTCATTCAAGATAAAATCGTATCGAGCATCACTTTGTTTAATGCGGTTGCCACCACCAATCAGGTGCTCCATTTAAGATTGATTGATTCGGAATTCGCGCCGACCAATCAGCCTGCCCGGGCGGGAACTGTGCCTATAGTCGCTTTAGTACCGAGTGCAGACGGTTCGTTGACTCCGCGAAGCTTGGTTGATGGTCTTGATGTGACCTTGGCAGCCGGTCAAAAACTGCAATTGCGGCTGGGTTTGTTGGTCACACAGCTGAATCTAACCTCGAACACCAACGCGACCTACCAAGCGTTGATTGAAGTGACGGAAAAAACACATGGCTATCGTCAACTAGTGCCGGTGATGGCCGAGGTGCCGGGGAGCAAGCTTTTCTCCCGCATGGGCAGTCTCTTGGCTAGGTCCGGTTCAGTTCAGTTGCAGGCGCAGGCTGATAACCCATCTTCAGCCACGGCCTTACCAGTGACTCAGAGTGAGGGATTGTGGGTTGGGACATTGACCCTCAATGCTGTCAATATTCCAGGGTTTGCCCAAAGCAACAACCCCAGTGCTACTCAGTTTCCTCTGGTTGCAGCCACACCGTTGGATACCCGGGTGCTGCTTCACGTGGATTCGAACGGCGTTTCCCGGTTGGTCCAACAAGTCTTTTTCGCAGATGTTTCAGACGGAACCAATCGTTCCACGAAGATGTACCGCAGTCTGACGAACCTGCCGGCAGGTGCCATCCTTAAATCACGCGTGAGCGCACCAAGCTGGCCGGGAGCCGCTCCTGCCGCCATGACCGGTTATTTTGGCTCGAATTTGACCGCGACTTTGAACATTCCGTTTAACGATCCGCTGAATCCATTCGTTCACAAGTTTCATCCTGATCACAACAACTTGGCGGAGGATTTTAAAACGCCTTTGGTCGGAGGCCAGGAGTCCTTCGATATCAGTCGAAACGTCAGGTTTTATTTTGGAGACACGATCCAATCAGGCGGGAGCAGTTATTCTCCTGGCGTCCCTGCGCTGAAGTTCACAGGTACCAATGGCGAGTATGTCAAGACCAGTGCCTTCACCAACACCACCAGTCTTTCTGTGCAGTTCTGGTTGAATATGGCCACAAACCGACAAAACGGGGCGACTATCATGCTTTTGACGAATTCGAACACTCAGTTCAAGGTTGCCTTCGTCAATAACACCGGCACTCTGGCGCTGACGGTTGGCACCAATTTATCACCCGTACAAATTCAAGCGACGAATGCCCTGCCGGTGGGTGTTTGGGCAAACATAGCCATCACTTACGATGGATCGTACGGCACGCTTTATATCAATGGAGTGGTTTCGGGTGGTGGATATCTGCCTGCGCTGCCTTCAGGAGCCTGGAGTTCACTCTACGTGGGCAACAGCGCTGCGAGCGGAACCCCCAGCTTCGTGGGCGAGCTTCATGATTTAGTGGTGCGGAATGGAGCGCTCTCTTATCAAAACGTTCCGCAACTCATGGTCGTTCCCCAGTTGCTCGATGCATCATCGATCATTTTGAACCTTCAGGGCAGCGCTGCGACTACCAACGTGGTTAACCAAGGGGTGACTCTCGTCACTATAACATCATCTGGCAGTCAGTTGATTGATTTGAGCTCTTCTCCAAGCGTGCCTCTCTGGACTTATGGAACCGCTCAAGGTGCTTATCAGGAGACCATTACCGGCCTGCGCAAACAGGCCATTACGGTGGGTGGTTCGTTTGAACTCACACGCGTCAGTCAGGACCCCAACCTTTTTTAATTTCTCAGCCCAAGCAACTATGAAACTCATCCTCGCATTATTCCTCGGATTATTGCTCTCCGGCACGGCGGTTCATGCCATCTCTGACGTGCCCAACGTGGTCAACTACCAGGGTAAACTCCTCAACGCCTCCGGCAGCGCGGTTTCGGATGGCACCTATTCAGTTCAGTTCAAAATCTACAACGCCGCCACCGGCACCGCATTCCTCTGGGGCGGGTCCTACAATGTTCTCGTTTCCGCCGGGTATTTTAACGTAATGCTGGGCGAGGGCGGGTCCGCGATTGCGGGGGCCAGTTACGCGAGTATCTCCGATGCACTGGGCAGCACAAGCACTCCTTACCTTGGACTGACCATTACGAGTGATAGCAGCGGCGCCATCAGCAGTCCTTCGGAAATCTCTCCCCGCATGCGCTTTCTTTCTTCGCCTTACGCAGTGAGTGCGCAGAACGCCAGGAGTGCGGACAATGCGACCTCTGCCAACAACGCCCAGACTGTCGGAAATCTTCCCGCCAGCTCATTTTTGCAACCGGCGAATAGTGCTGCTTCAACCCTGAACGGCAATTTAACTGTTCCCAATTTGACAGTTAATGCGGCCTTAAATGTTAACGGCTCAGCTGGAGTGGCGGGGAATCTCGCGGTCAATGGTACGCTCTCGGTGGGAGCCACCAGTGGCGGCGGTTTCACCCCGGTCGGCGGGATCATTATGTGGGCCGGGCCCGTTTCGGATGTTCCAGTGGGTTGGGCGCTTTGCAACGGTTCGGGAACCTTTTCCAGGAATGGCACTACCTACACTGTTCCCGATCTGAGGGACCGATTTGTAGTGGGGGCCGGAAATGCTTATGCCTCACGCGCCACTGGTGGCAGCGCGAGTGTAACTCTTGGTTCCAATCATATCCCTCAGCATCGGCATACCTACAAGGACGGATTCTTTGCCGAAGCCGGTCTGAACGGCAGTGGACATGATGGTCCGGATGCGCTTGGCCAGTTTTATGACGCTGGAAATTACTACGTGGGCAGTAAATCCGGCTGGGACTGGGACAACAGCATTGGTGGGATTTATCGGTACACAAGTTACACCGGGGGAAATGGTTCCGGCAATGCTGACGCATTTGACCCCCGTCCCCCTTACTACGCCTTGGCGTACCTCATCCGGATTAACTAAGCGCGTTCCCTAACCTGTCCGATCGCCTTATGTCATTTAACGCTGCAAAAAGTCCTTTCAGTTGGGTGCTGGTGCTGCTCTGTCTTGCAGCCACTCCGGTTGTGGCGCAGTACTCAACCACGCCTCTGTTCAGCAACCAGATCAAGCCCGGAGGGACGGCGAGCAGCGCTTTTGCCACTCCGGTAAGCGGCACCACCTATACCTCTACAAACCGGCCAACAGAGGCTGTATCGGGGCGGTTCAAGATCGATAACTGGTCTGCCGGCATGGCCTTTGCATCATCTCCGCCCAACTACAATTTTGGCGATGTGATTGTCCCGCCACCTTTGACGGATTTGTCTGTGGCCCCAACCGTATCCACAGTCAACGGAGCCTTCTACATGGTGTCGACGAAGCAATTGATTGCGGCTCAGGCTGGACCATGCACCGTGACTTGGCGCCTCACCGACGGCACCTCCAAAACGGTGACTTATACATTGGGAGCGATGCCAACCTTGAGTCCTTCCCGCCTGTTCTGGACAGACAACTATATTACTGGGGCTCCGCTCAACACCAACTACAACAGCCTTCCTGACAATACTGACTATGCCGTGAGCCTGAGTGGGATTTACGCCAAGATTCATTACAACTCGGTGGTCACCGATTTTGATTTGGTCAACTCCCAGGACAATCCAGCAGGCCGGGGAGCCCGTTCTGACAATGCCGTTTCCCACCTCAGTCTGCCGGCCATCTGGGTCGACCGAAACAGTGTGTTACGTGCGAGAAGCATGACGGGCTATTTCATCATCGAATACTTTGACAGCTCCAATTACGACCGGTCCGCAGGCTATGAGGTGGTCTATGTCGCTCCAGCTCACGTTTACCAGTCTTCGCTTGTCTTAGGGGACAGATTGCTGCCTTCCGAAGGAGCCACCGTTGCGGCGGGCCTAGTTCCCTCAACCACAAAGGCTGGCGATTACGTGACGCAGTGGTCTGCCAGCGGAAGTCACTTTTTGGATTGGTTGTTTGCCACATCCGTAAACTCAGATTCCGGACATCCGACCGGGAATCCGAGCAAGACCCAAGTGCTGTGGCAGCGCAAGGGTAATTTGCAGATTATGTGGCCGTACGAGCCTCATTGGTACTCCATCACATGGCCTGGTGACCATTCAGCAAAGCTTTTCGTTTTCGACGCCAGCAACCCCTCAGGCAGCCCGACTGCGACCATTCCCACCAATTTTACAGCTACGGTCGTCTGGGCCGAAAAAACCGATGCAATTCTGAAGGCTGATTCGGCCAGTTCCGTGATTAGCGCGGTTGGAGAAGGCAGGGCCTTGGTTCAATATCAAAATAACACTGATGTTTGGTTCGTGGCGGTTCGCGTCGCGGCTCGCACCAACGGAGCGTACGTCTCAAACCAGGAGATTTTTTGGCCGGTGGGACAACCATTGCAGCCTGTTTCCAATCCGCCCAGACTTCAGTTTGACGGCACCGG
This sequence comes from Pedosphaera sp., assembly GCA_025359965.1. Classification (GTDB taxonomy): domain Bacteria; phylum Verrucomicrobiota; class Verrucomicrobiia; order Limisphaerales; family SXQI01; genus SXQI01. The sequence continues at coordinate 21,303 of JANYDC010000149.1, read as the reverse complement.
CAATTATCTGAGTTTCTATTCCGCGCTCCAATCGGGTCTTACCACCGAACTTTGGATCAAAGCCAATGCTGTGACCAATAATCAGTCTCTGGCTGGATTTCTGGACTATCCACAACAGGCTTTTGTGCAAGCAGTGCTATCGCTAACCAATAGTTTTCTCCGTTTGTCCGTCCTTACTAACGGCACCGCGTCTTCCTTGGCAATTACTTCCACCAACAGCCTTCAGGCCGGAGTTTGGTCTCATGTGGCATTTACCAAATCGGCGTCTGGTCAGTTGCAACTCTACGTCAACGGTATAGCGGACTCTACGGCTGCGACTACAATCTTCAACGCCCAATCACCTGGCATAGCCACTTACAGCCAGGTGGAGATTGGAGCAGGCTTCCCTGTCAATGGAGCGGTGGGATCTACTCTGGCTTCCTTTGCCGGTGAAATAAGGGAAGTGCGGATATGGGATACGACTGTGAGTTCGGCCACTATTCGGCAGAACATGTCAGCCAATCTTACGGGGGGTGAGCTCAGTCTGGCTCATTTGATCAATCTGGTCTGGCAGGAAGGGAATACTCCTTATCAGGGTCTGGGTGGTCCAACTTTCCTCGTATTGGACTCGGCCACGGGAACCTTTGTTTCAGGTTATGGCACTCCAAACACAAGTGGTCAAGTGCCTTTTCAACTCGACCGGCGGTTGAGTTTGGACGGAGCCAACAATTGGGCCGAAGTGCCACTCAGTTGGAATCTTAACGACAATAAGACTGTGGAATTCTGGTTCAATTCGGGCAGTGGAACAAGCGCTCGCTCTCTTTTTGCGGCCATCGCCGGAACTTCAACAAATCTGAGTGTTGGTTTGTCCGGCGGTCGACTCACCATGACGACGTCTGGAACCACCTCTTTGAACGGCGGTACGCTTGTTTATGAGAATTCCTCGCATCATGTCGCGGTTACTGTCCAAGGCCAGGGGATCCTTCGTGAAGTGTACTCAAATATCGGCGGGGGTGCATTGTCAGACCTGACGAATAATTCGGCCTATCCGGATCATCCCAGTGCGACCACGGTAGTAACCACAGGATTCGAGGCCCCCACCGATATAGCTGACAACTATGGCCAGCGGATGCGAGGTTATATTACGGCACCTGTGAGTGGTGCATACAAATTTTGGATATCCAGCGACGATCAAAGTGGACTGTTCCTCAGCACCAATTCTGACCCTGCCAACAAACGACTGATCGCCAGCGTTAATGCTTGGACTGCATCTCGCGAGTGGACCAAGGAGACCAATCAACAGTCAGCGCAAATTTCTCTGGTGGGCGGGCAGAAATATTACATTGAAGCCTTGGAAAAGGAGGGTGGGGGAGGCGATAATTTGGCAGTGCGGTGGCTGCGACCTGATGGGGTGGATGAAGGTCCAATTCCGGGGGCATATCTTGCGCCTTACATTCAAACCTCCATCTATCTGGATGGCGTGTTGCAAGGGAGTCTGACTCTTCCGGGTTCCGGTTCCTCACCAGTCGCATCGAAGCTTCTGGTTGGAGCAGGTTTTCCGTCCGCAGGTTATGGCAAATTTTTAGGCGAGATCAGGGATTTCCGGGTTTACTCCGCTGCGCGATCACAGGCACAGGTTAGCGCCGACATGACTTCCGTAGCCAATCTTGCGGACCCTGATCTGATCCGGTTTTACAATTTCGACCAGGTGAGCCCGGCTACTGTGGCCGGAGAGGCTTTGTTGCAGTTGCCGGACCAGGCGCGAGCCTACTCCGCGAGTTATCATGGGGCCGCCACATTGGGTTCTGCACTCTCGACTGCGCCACCGACTGAATTGAGTGGGGGTATTATCATTTCCGGTCATGCTTACCATGATGGGATCTACAGTTCCGAAGGGCGGATTATCCCGGTGAACGATAACTCTTCAGACTCGCTCATCGAAGTTTGGTGGAAGAACTCATTCACGGCTTCTTATCTTGACCAACCCATCGACTTTCCTGGAACGGTCACGCGGTATCGTCTCATGGATCCAATGGCGGTCCCAACCCTCATTATCGCCGGTCAGAATACCAGTGGATTTCTGGTGCCCTCCACTTGGGCAGAGCCGACTATTTATTATCAGAACGATTCATCGGTTGTGGGCTTCAACCCCAACGAAGAGCACGCACTGCTGTTGGGATCATCCGTCTTCGCCACGCGCTGGGATCTCAACTTGGATACAACCTCCCGAGGGTTTGTGCTTCTGGAGTACAAAGATTCGGAGCGTGATTCCCTTTCATACATCCAACCATTGAAGGTGGTTGCCACCAACGCAGTTTATCCCACCTTTGACAGTGGGTTGGAGGTTGGACACCTTCTCCAAGCTCCAACGCCATTGGTCGATCTGCCCAAGAGTGTCCTGTCCGGTCCATTGGCCGGAGCGGATCCCCAGCACCGACTCTACCAGGACCGCCGTTACGATTGGTGGGCCAAGTCGGCAAGTTCGACCACCAATTTGGACAGTGTTCCGGCGCGCTGGTATTACCCTCTGCAACCGGGTTTTTATTGGCCTGCCAGCCTGGGAACGAAATCGCCCGGAGACCCCGTCCCATTTGGCAACACGAGCAACGGATTGGCCATCAACTACACGCTTGCATGGCCGGCAATTGTGCCTCATCTGGCCTTGGGCCAAACGCTTTCTGACGGTGTCCCGTCGGCGGTAGGTGATGGTAATTTACCGGCCGTGACCGGGCAGAAATCTGTGGAAATTCTGTTTGATGAAGCCAACTACTCATCCAAAAGTTCAGCCGTTGTACTTGATCCGTCCACATCCTCAACGGCCGACTTAAGTAGTCTCAACGGTGTCAATACCGCTACAGATGTTGAGTTGGGGCTGACTTATTTTACGCTCCTGCCTCCCCACCTGCGCGAGCGGGTTTCCTGGGATCCGATGGCGAAAAAACTCACTCTGACAGGCTCGATTGTTCGCCCTGTGACCGGTTTCCCCTACGTTCTCCCGGCCTGGCTGGGTTCGGCGGGCAATACCAACACGGACTACTCCGTACTTGCCGGGCTGAGTTCTGCGTCCTCCTGGCAGACGGCTGTGAACGCCTTGCGCAAGCAGGCCACATTGATTCCCAACGCTGAGACTCCATTTACGTCCCTGGTCCTCGCCCCGAGCGGCACCGCTGGAGGGCATGTCACTCTGGGCATGGCTACCCGCACTAATTTGAACAACAGCGGTGACCCCGTCAGCCTCTATCCTATATTCGTGGACACCAACGCCCTGTACACGGGGACGATTTTGGTAATGTATTCTGCCAATAAATTTGACCAATATACGACACTTCGTCATTCGGCGGATTTTGGCGGCGACCCATCCCAATATCAACTGGAGTGGCGGTACTCGTTCCCGGTCGATGGTCAGACGCCGACTTCCAGCCCTGATACTTGGATTGTTTATTCTCCGGCGACTACCGGGCTTAACCGAATCATCTTCGGCGGACCGGGGATTCTGACGCTTAAGGACGTTTACTTTTCGTGCCACTGGAAATGCATCACCCCGGGAGCACCCAACACGGCATGGAGCGCATGGACGCCTCCGGCTTTGGTGGAGAGTTGGCTGACGCGCGCCATGGATGGAATCAATCCGTTCGAGCAGCGAGTTGAGTCCCTCGCAAACAACCACCTCGACCTGACTACCAGCATCCTTTCACAAGCAGGGAAGAGATTTGTCGGTGCCATTCCATTGAACATGGATAACGCGGACAGTTTCGGACTCATCGAAACCTACGAGACACTCCTGCAGCAGGCGCGGAACCTCAGCATCGACGCAGGCTATTCGGATGACGATGTGAACGCTTCGCTTCTGAACTCGGCGAGCAAGCTGAATGAGCTGTACACCATGCTGGGGGACGAGGCCTTGACCGACGCCAAGGACCCAACGATTGCTTGGGGAACGCTTGATCTGAATGATGTGTTTTTTGGCTCCCGCGCCTCAAGTCTTTTCGCCTTTCAAGGCATCGTACCTACTTTGTTGGAGGAGGAGCTTGCTTTGCTGCGAGGCCTGGACAATACCACATCAACACCCGTCACCACTTACCCTGTGTACAACCGCCTGTATTGGAATTTCACGAAAGGAATCAACAGCGGCGAGCCAGCCTATGCGCTCAATTACAACATCACCAGTCTGGTTGAAAACGAAAACGGCAGTATCACTGAGGCGGATGCGGCCAAGCTCTATCCGCAAGGTCATGGCGATGCGTATGGTCACTACCTGACCGCACTCATGAACTACTACCGACTGCTGGCAAACACCAATTTTACCTGGTATCCCAGGGCAGAGGTTAAGACCATCGGCGGAGTCAATGTGACTTTTGATTATGTCGACGAGCGCAAAATGGCGGCTTCCTCGTTGCAACGAGCCAGGGCTGCCTATGAGATTGTTCACCGCACATTCTCCCGTGATTTCACCTTCGATGCCAACCAGCGCGGCAAGCTTTATGCAGATAGCGATCCCAGCCGGGCGTGGTCCGCAACTGAATGGACGGATCGCGCAAGCCAGGGTGTGCTATACGACTGGATTGTGTTGAATTCCCTTCTTCCCGCACCCCAGCAGAGTGATACCCCCCAATCGATTTCCCGTGCGACAGTACCCGAGTTGGGTCAGCTGTCCGGGTTTATACGGACGCTGCAGGAGGAACAGGATGACATGGACCGCGGTGACAGTCCGATGGGCGTCTCAGCCAGCATTGTTCCGTTTGACCTTGATCCGGTACAGCTTGATGCGGGACAAAGTCATTTTGAGCAGGTTTATGCCCGCGCAACCGGGGCGATGCAAACCGCCTACACCGTCTTGCAACGAGCCAGCGTCGCCGCAACGAATCTGCGTCGCCAGGATGTTTCGCTGGAAGCGTTCCGTGACCAGATCAATCAGCGCGAGAATGAGTTTAACCATCAGTTGGTCGACCTATATGGCACTCCCTATGCGGACGACATCGGACCGACTGGCACTTTTGCCCAAGGCTATACCGGAGCTGATTTGTACCATTACAACTACATCGATAGGGACCTTTTCAATCCTGCTGATGCAGGGGCTGTCACTGAGGCCACGTTTACCTCCCAGTACAGCATTACAGGGGACAGCATGGATACCCTTTCAACTGTTTCCGCCCAGGTAACCTATTCCATTAACAGCAACGGTATTCCCGTTCTGCCGGATGCATGGACTGGCCAGAGGTCGGTGTACGGCAAAATTCAAAGCGCACTGGGAGATTATATCCGGGCGTGGGTTTCCCTTCGCGGGTCGCTTGCCCATCAAGGCGATTTAGTGAACCAAGTTGAAGCTCGCCTCCAAAGACTGCGGGACCACAATGCTTACTCGGCGAGTTATGGAGCGATAGGCGACCGACTCGCGCAGCAGCAGTCCGCCGCTGACAAGTTGCAGGAGCTTGCTGACAATGTTGTGGCATTCCTAGAGGAGGAAAAGGCAGCGGCTGAGGAAGTGGCCAACGCAACCGAGGAGGCCTTGCCAACGAGTGTCATCGTGGGCTTGGCGGACGGTGGCGATCTTTCCTTCCCGGCTCGAATTGGCATTGGCATCGGAAAAGTAGCTGAATTTCTCGGATTCACTTCGGCTCAAGGGATTGCTCAGCTTAGCAGTTATGCGGCGGGCAAAGTATCCTCCAACCTTGGCGATCAGATGGTAGCCAACGATAGCGCCCTTCAGGACGCGGAATATCAGTCCCAGACCGCTTTAGAGACCACCATCCTGCTAAGTCAGGTCAATGCCGCCAAGGATTCGGTTTATGCCTCGGCAGTTGCTTTCCGGCAGTCTTGGCAGGCTTACGTTAGTCTTGTGGCCAAGGGCAACCAGCTTCAGGCTGACCTGTTGGCGTTCCGACAGATTAACGCCTCACACATTCAGCAGGATCGTTATGCTGATATAGTCTTTCGGACCTTTAAAAATGAGGATTTGGAACAGTACTTGAACGCCTTTGATCAAGCGGCTCGTTACACTTTCGCTGCGGCTCGTGTTTATGATTATGAAACCGGGCTGCTCGATCCCACTGTGGTTTCTGGCCGCGAGGGTGATTTCATGGGTGAAATCATGCAAGCGCGACAACTCGGCGACATGGTGGCGGGACAACCGGTTCTCGGCACTACCAGTGCTCAGACATTGGCCTCAATTCTCGCCCGAATGCGCGCCAACTGGACCGTGCTTGAAGGCCGGTTTGGGATCAACAACCCAACGTTGGAATCCCACAAGATATCCTTAAGACAGGAGCTTTTCCGCATTGGACACTCCACCGACCCGGTCACGGAGACCAACAATGTCGCTGCCTGGCAAAACAAATTGTACAGCTACAAGGTGTCCGACATCCGCCAGATTGCTGAGTTCAAAAACTTCTGCCAGCTCTACAGCCCAATGGCAACCAGCGAGCCCGCTTTGGTGATTCCTTTCTCCACGGAGATCACGGCTGGCAAGAATGTCTTCGGCCTGCCTTTGGCAGGAGGAGACACTGCTTTCGATCCTGCGCACTTTACCACCAAGATTCGAGGTGCCACGCTCAGCCTAGTTAACTATAACGCCGGTGTTGGCGCTGTCCTTACAAAGTCTCCCCGCGCCTACCTCGTTCCAGTTGGTACGGACCGTCAGCGCACGCCGCTCTCGGGAGGGATTGATGTTAGGGATTGGCACGTCCTTGATCAGGTCATGCCCATGCCATATCCCTCTGCTTCCGGTGACATCGACCTGGTGCTGGGAAGTATTGGTACGGACAATGTTCACACGATCCGCCGATTCCCGCCCATGCGGGCGTATGATGACGCCAGCCTTTCGACCTCCGCGAACATTCCGTATGACGCGCGTCTCGTGGGCCGTTCAGTTTGGAACACCCAGTGGGTTCTGATCATCCCCGGGTCCGGTCTGTCCGCATCATCCTCGACTGCCCTTGATAGCTTCATCCAAGGCGTGACGGATATCAACCTCCTCCTGGAGACCTACTCTTACTCAGGTAATTAAGTTTGCGACCTATGCGATTCATTTCTTTGTTCCTTGGAATGCTGTCACTCGCTGATTTGACAGCTCCTTCGCCGAAGGCTGCGATGCCGATGCCTTCGCTCATCTTTTATGGAACTTTGAGCGACGAATTCGGGTGGCCGTACCAGTCGGACGTAGTCGTGGATGTCTATGCTGACGGCCTCAAAATCATGTCGCAGGAGATCACGCCTGCGTTAGGGAGGGACTATACATTCGTTGTCCGTGTTCCCTACGGAACACCTGGCGGCGCTGACTACAGTCCGGATGTCGTAACCCCAGGCGACACCGTTTCAGTGAAGATCGCATCACTTGACCGAAGTGTGACTCTCATTAGCACCAATTTTGTCTGCAACCTGCCAGCGGGTTCTGTGATCAATTTCAATGCCTCAGCAGGCGCCGATTCCCTGGGTGACGGTTTGCCCGATGAATTGCGCAGGTGGATTTGGAGCAACCTCGGCAAGGGGGAAGCCTTCCAAGCCTATAACTATAGGGGTTCGGATGATTCCGATGGCGATGGCGTGAGCAATTTGGACGAATATTTGGCGGGGACTGATCCCGCCAATGCGGCCGACTCCCTCAATGTTTACGTTGCAACCGGCTCACGCCCGAACGTGGCCCAACTTACCTTCTATTCGGTTCCGGGCAAAGTGTACTTCATAGAGCACGGTGAACTTGGACCTGAAGGCATGGTGTGGACCAAGGCTCTCTTATCTACCGGTCCCGACGTTCCCCCAAATCAGTCCCAAATAGTGGGTACAGGGCATTTTCTTTCCATTTTTGTGGGGGTAGGGGATGAGCTGAGTCTTTTCCGTGTTACGGTTCCTGTCCGCTTGGGGTTCCGAGTGCTTCCGTAACCCGATCCTTTGCACTCTCGGGGGTGTGGGACAGTATTCAGCCTTCATCTCATTTCCAGCGGTAATTCAGCAGTAATGGCCAAGCCCGGGACTTTCCGAGCTTTCGGTTGGCTGTCTATCACCTCTCCTCATCCTCAGGTTATCCGCACCCTCCCGAACCCAACCTTAAATTCCTGCCGGTCCCAACCGCGTTACGGTTTTCGGGCCATGATGGGCGTGCGGTCTCCAGGAAGCCCAGAAAATCGGATAAAGAATTTTTCCCTTCGCGCTGAAATGGCTTGGTTTTTTATTGACTTTGGATTGGATTTAAAGAACATACATGCAGTTACAAAAGAATGCCTTGGGGGGCGAAATGAGAGCTTCAGTATGCAGAAAACAAATGCGCATTTAGGAATGCTTGTTGGAATCAGGGCTTTATTTTCCCTTTTGATTTGCCTGCTTCAGTCCGACGTGTTCGGCCAAGTATTGAGCATTAGCGATTTCTCCATAGGGGGAGATGGCAAGCTCCACATTTCTCATACCTCCGACACTTCCCAATACTACATTCTATTCCGCGGTGACTCGGTTGCGGCAATCACGACTCCTCGCGGTTTGCATTTAGGAGCTGTTGGAGATCAGTTGTTTCTGGACACTCTCCCCAGCAGTCAGACCTCATTTTATCGAATACTGTCTGTGCCCATGACTCAACCTCGTGACATGGATGGCGACGGAATCAATGATGTTTACGAATTGACTCATGCCGGTATTTTGAACCCGTTAAATCCAGCCGATGCCAGTCAGGACGCCGATGGGGATGGTATTTCGAATTTACAGGAATACTTGGCGGGCACCGATCCCGGCTCCGGAGCTCCTCCTTTTCAACTTATCGCACCTGCGGCAAGATCGACCTTCGTTGCTCCTGCTGACATAACAATTCAGATTCAGATCACCGACGTCCAAACTACACGGGTCGAGTTTTTTGCCGGGGCCAACCTCGTGGGTCAGAGCACGACCAGCCCGTTTACATTCGTTTGGAAAAACGTCGCCCCAGGGGATTACAGTCTCCGAGCGGAGGCCGTCACACCGAGTAAACGGTTGGTCAGTGAAACCGTCCCGATAATCGTAAACATTCCCTCCCCCTCATTGGAAGTTCTACCTGCTTCCACCAAGGAAACGTTAATCACCGTGCGTGGTCGAGCCACTCCCGGGAGCACATTGACCGTGGATGGAGGGCGTGAGTTACAGACGGTCATAGTACCAGCAAACGGAAATTTCGAAATACCGGTTCCTTTAAGCCCGAACAAGCTGAACAGGCTCTATGCCACTGCGGTTTCCCAATCCGGACGCATAAGTCCCTCAACTGGAACAGATATCCTGCAAGATTCACAGCTGCCTAATCTTTTCATCGATTTCCCTCCGAATAACGCAGACTTGATCAGTGATTCCGTCGTCGTTGCCGGTAGGGTTGGTGATTTGCTAAGCGGTTTTCTTGGTTTGGCAGTGAAAGTGAATGGAGTTTCAGCCAATGTTGCTGTGGGCATCGGAAATAACGGCACTTTCGAGCGAGGCGACATTCCTCTGCAATTAGGGCGAAACGTGATCACTGTTTCAGCGACCGATGCAGTAGGAAACACCCTTTCCAAGGAGTTGATTTTGAACCGTGCGGAGCCGGGTGGCGCAATACTGGAATCAATATCAGGTGATCGTCAAAAAGCACGGATTCATGCGGCGCTCGGCGCCCCGGTGGTTGTCAAAGTTACTTCTGCAGCAGGTCAACCTCTGGCCAACAAAACTGTTAGTTTTGATGTGGTCCGGAGTGATGGTCGGCTCAAAACGGATGCCGAAGATCTTACAGAAGGCAAAGCTTCCATTCAGCTCACGACCGATTCCGCAGGTCAGGCAAGTGTCTATTGGTTTATGGGTTCAGACTCCGGTTGTGGTAACAACCGATTGGCTGTCACCAGCAAGGACATCACTGGAAGTGCCTTCTTCTGTGCTTCAGCTGATCCCGCACTTCCCAGTCAAATTAATGTGGGGCTTGGCAACAATCAATCTGGGGAGGCTGGTGCCTTCGCGCCTCAGCCTCTGATTGCCTGGGTTAACGATTCCTGCAACGGAATTGGCGACGTGCCGGTGACTTTCACCGTGACCGCTGGCGGAGCAAGACTATTCACGAAAATACCATCACCTGGGGATACAGCCGCTGGCAGCTCAGCCATTACAGTTAATTCTATTGTAACTGGTCATGCCAAAGTGTTTATTGCTCTGGGCGCGGGTCCTGGCAACAACATTGTCGAGGCAAATTTCTCGGGAAACAAGGGTGCTCCCGCAGTATTTGTTCTCAAAGGATTAGGTCGGGGTATTGGCGAGACCAGCTTCGCCGGGGTGGTTCTGGACAACGGCAACCTTCCGGTAGGGGGTGCTCAGTGCTTCCTCAACATTGGAAACGAATTTTTCCAAACCATATCTGACGAGACTGGTCGCTTTTCCTACAGCGGCATACCTTCCGGGCCAGCCAAACTTCTCGTCAACGCCTTAACTGCAAACTTACTGGGCGGAGATCCTATTCCCTTGGGATCTTTTCCATCGTTGAAAACTACCACGGTGTTGATCCCCAACGCTGATAATACATTGCCGAAACCTGTCCTGCTGCCGAGGCTCAATCCTTCCAACGCTCGTATTTATGATGGAACTTCTGATATCGTTTTAACTTGCGAGGGGATCGCAGGATTGCGAATGACCGTCAAAGCTGGGTCAATGCGTTTACCTGACGGAACCAGCCCGACTCCAGATAAACCGACCGTAATTTCCCTCAACCAAGTGCGGCATAGTGAGCTTCCCATGCCCATGACCGATGGGGCCTCTCCAGCTTTCACATGGACGTTTCAGCCCGCTGGTGCCACCTACAATCCTCCAGTCAAAATTGAGTACCCCAACATGACCGGCCTCCCTGCTGGCTCCATCGCGTATTTCCTCACCTACAACCATGATACAGAAAAGTTCGAAATTTTGGGAACCGGACACGTTCTCGCTGATGGCTCCAGAATTGTTACCGATCCTGGATCTGGGTTGGTTTTAGGGGGGTGGGGGTGTAACTGTCCTCCATATTCAGTGACTGGCAGCTGCGGTGGTTGCAACTAGTCAATTTATGAATTTCTTTTGCCAAATATTCGGAAGTTTCAGACTCAAGGTAAGCCTCGGGTTCGCTCTGGTTTTGGCCATGCCTTTGGTTCAGGCTCAAGACCACGTTGCTGAACAGAACGCTATACGCCTGATGAAGTCTTGGCGTGATGCCCATCCGAATTACCATCTCCACATCGACACGATTGGCCAATTCGTCAAAACTTCAGCTGATTCATTCCGCTGGATTGAGAACAGCAGGGAGTTTTCAAAGACTGACTATCATTTGGTACAGCCGAATGAGGCACGCGTGGTTTTTGAGAGTGCTCCCGGGGACGTCATTGCTTACTTCCCTGAGACTCACGACCATGTGTTGACTAAGATGCTGCCCGGTGATGCGGATCTCCTGACACCAAAGCTGGTCGGTAATGACTACACCGAGCAGTTGATTAATTTGACTAAGGTGTGCCAACTCGGGACGGCAGGTCAGCTTAATGAGTTGAAGCTGGTCTTTGTGCCCACCAAGATCAATGTGTTTCCTAGCAAGGCAGACATTACAATTTTCATTCGTTTCGACAATGATGGCATGGTTCATGAGATCGAACAACGTCGCCTTGGCCTGAAACAGGTCTCGACTATGAATTTCCTCACCTTTGATCTCGCGGCGGTAAAGCAGGCCGCTCCCGCAACACCCGACCCGGGTTTGGCAAACGGAAACAAATCCTACGAGGATGCGCTTCAAGATGATATTCTCTATTTCATGAAAGCCAGATTACAACGTCAGCGTGCGAGCCTATGAAGAAGCGCTTTGAGATTCCCCTAAGCACGACAGACGGTCTAGACGGCATCAACCTTTTTGCTGTCGATGACTTCCTCCGAGCCATGAACAATTCTGCCGCGCGCCGTGAGCTTATCATGAAGGTCGGCGGTTCTGCGCGTAGCCGGTCTTCGTATGAGAAGAGCCAGGGCTTGCCTTACGGGGCAGTTGAACTCGTCATGTTAATGGAGGACAAGCGAGTCCGTGAACTCCATCAGGTCATGTTGGAGAAAATGACCCAGCTTTTCGAAAAAGATTCTCGTGCTGGAGCCGTTGAAGAAATTTATAAACAGACACTCTCTGTGACGCGGGGCTTACAGCAACTCTACCCGGAGGCTACTGATTTTATGCTGCAGTACGCGGCCTTGTCCCAACGGAACCGTCGCCGCTTCATGGGCGACTACGCATTTGGCAATGAATACAAACTCCAATTGGTGGATTGTTTCCTGAGCTGCGACTCCGGACTTAATTGTAACGCCAACATCAATATCACAGTCAACGTCAACCTGGTCGCGAACGTTAATGCGGCGGTCGTTAATAAAGTTGCTCTTTTGCTCATCGTATTCCTATTCATCGTTGTTATTCCGCCATAAACCGAAGCTTTGCCCCGGGCAAAGCGGATTTTTTAAATGTTGATACAGCCCCAAATCCTGTCGCTAATCACAACACATCGCTGTACTGCGGCGTGCGACCATTGCTGCTTCACTTGCCATCCTGGGAGAGAGGAAGCGGTGCCTGTGCCAAACCTGCACAACTATATCGAACAGGCGGCGGAAATTGCTTCCATGAAGGCGGTGGTGTTCACAGGAGGTGAGTGCTTTTTGCTGGGTAAGCATTTGGATGAATTGGTGCTGACCGCCACGCGAAACAAACTGCGTACTCGATTTGTTTCCAATGGCTATTGGGCCAGTACTCCTCGGGTTGCCGCAGCAAGGTTGCGCCGCATGGCGGACAACGGCTTGGGCGAGGCCAATTTTTCGACTGGCGACATGCATGCCAAGTACGTGAAACCCGCATTCGTCATCAATGGAGCGGTGGCTGCTGCGGAAATGGGCTTGCCGGCGCTCATTATGGTTGAGACTTTCTCGACCAGCCAATTTAGTTTTGATGAATTCATAGGTGATTCCCGGCTAAAGCCGCTGGTTGAGGCCGGAAAAATCGCCATCAAAATGTCGCCTTGGATGCAGTTCCAAGGCAAGACATCGCTTGTTTACACCCCTGCGTACCTGAAGGAGATTGATCCTCAGCGTTCAACAGGCTGCGGTACCCTGATGAATGTGCTGGCAGTTAACCCGAGCGAGGATCTGATTGCCTGCTGCGGACTGACTCTTGAGGAGATAGAGGAACTCCACCTCGGTTCGCTGAAGACGCGCACCATTAAACAAATTCTTCGCGAAACCCCCGACGATTTTATCAAGATTTGGATTCATTTGGTCGGGCCTGATTCGGTCATTGCCTATGCTTTGTCGCTTGATCCCACCATCGAAGTGCCGCCGAACCTCGCCCATATCTGTGCCTCCTGTCGGTTCATGTATAACCACCCTCGGATTGTTGAAGTTATTTCAGCGACACCACCTCCCTTTAAGGATGACTTGGTGCGGCAGTACGCAATGTCCCTATTCCGGCCGGTAAGTGAGGATGACCTGCGCGCCGGCGTTAAGATGGCGATGCGGGGATGCAACGTGGATGACATAAAGACAATGAGGAAAATGACTTTGGAACCAGCATGAGCGCCAGCTTCCTAAAATTGAGGACGATCTTGCAACGCTCTGGTTACCTCCAGAACTACCTGACTTTCGGGGATGGGAATCAGCGTTTGTGGGATTGGGAACGTTGCAGTGAACTGCTCAAAGGATCGAATAACCTCCTATGGGATACCTTGCTTTGCGGTAAGACGGCAAAACACGCTGCCTTGGAGAAGCTTTTGCCCAAAGGTTTCCTGAAGGAATGCCAGAATCTTGGGATTTGCGCCAGGAAGGGGGAGACGATCAGCTTCAATTCGATTTCGCTGGTAGCTTGTTATGGCACGCTTTTCTTTATGGACCGCGGGTTTCCCTCTCACGCCTATTTTGGAGATGACTCCAAAATGCTTATGGCCATGCGGCCAGGCCTTAAAGAAGGCCGTAGCTTGCTGCTACACTCAGGCACTGGCGTTGAAGGAATTGGTCTATGCGAAAGTCCCCAGGTTGAGCTTTCCATAGAGGTGGGCAAATCGGAGAAAAACGTCGTGGCAGCCAATCTCTGTCTGAACAGCCTAAACTCAGAGGCCCGCGTTTTGATAAAGGATTGCGGCACAGCCAAAGATGAGTACGACCTTATTCTGGCTCGAATTCCAAGTTTTGTTGAGCTTGACGGCTACAAACTTCCAGCGGCCGTGTCCGGTGGAGTTACGGGCCGGGAGAGGTTTGAGGCAGCAATTAAAACCGCGGGCAAACATCTTTCGCCTCAGGGGTCGTTTTTTTACGTGGGCTTAATCTACGGTGGTGATGACGTCGCAAAAACCGGCAAGGAACTTCAGTCTTTTTTCAAGCGTCACGGATTGAATACTGCCGCCACAATCAGCACCAAACTGGCACTGGAAGTCGGGATTCCAGTCATGAATCAAACCCTCAACTACGCGCACCACGCCTCAGGCAAGCAGCCGTCTGAACTACTGGCCCCGCTGCAAAAACATTTCAAGGACCTCGGTTACACTCACGCGCTCTTGATCAAAGGGGTGGCTTGGAGATCTCAAAAATCCATGCCCGGGTCGGTTTTGGACCTTTCTTCTGTCTATTATGGAGCCTGGATCACCTAATCAACCCAAGTACCCTCAAAATGGTATGAATCGAAGAAGCTTTCTCCATACATTCGCCTTGGCCGCCGGATCGGCCACGCTTGGTGGCCTTCAGGCTTGGGGTCGCGAGCCACAGATGCTTTCCTTGGGCTACCGTCACCAAAAGAAAATCCCGCTCAAGATATCTCTCACTTCAGCCGAGACCAAGCTCCTCCGTGTGGTTGGACGTCACAGCAGCAGCTCTCATATGTTTGGCGGACCAGTCCTTTCGCGCGCTCGGGGTTCGCATCCATCGTGGGTAAACCTTTTGGTGGACTCTAAGGATTTTTCGAGGATGAAAAGAAAGCTTTTTGAGTTCGGGGTAACTCCTTTGTCCACCCCCGAGATGCCTTCGAGCTTTGCCAAGTTTGTCTACGAGGAGCAGGTTTACAATGTAATGAATTCAACCCCGGATGAGTTTTGCCAGCTCAACCGACTCCAAGCTCGAGTTCAGCTTGTTCCCTTCGCGCATAATTTTCTTCTGTGCGATCTCCAACGCGGCTTGGCCATTGATCCTTGCGGCGCTTTGGATTCACAATCATCCTCTGGAACCCCGGAAATCGTGTTGGTCGCCAAACCCCGCACACTCGGTGAGAGTTTTGATTGCGTGTTAAGCGGGCGCTTTGAGGCCAAATTGCTTGGGCTGTCGCCTTCCCAAGCACTCCGAGACTTTGAGCAATTTGTTTTGAATGACTCGAGCTCTAAAAGCGAAGTGCCCAGAATCGCGGAACGCGTGGTCAATTATATACCTGACGCCATCGAAGTGCTAGGTATGGAGGAAACAAAGGAGTTGGTGCTCTGCCCCATGATCCGTAACGCGATAAAATCTGGCATCAACGTTGAGTTGGATCGAGTTTGGTCGAAATTAGAAAAATCCAAAGAAGACCATCCTGCGATGTTTATCGCCCTGCTCAAGGAAGCCATGGGCGTGTCCGCATCTGCCACTGGCTTTGAGGATGACCTCACCCTGTATCTGGCTAAAAACGGTTACAACATGCGGAGGATGGACTTGGCCGCTGATGCCGTAATGATGACTGCTTGATGAGATGACTGCCCAATCACTCCAGACTTTTTCTGCGCCGCTGGGAAGATCAATCCTGACCATCACGGCTGTTTCGTTGATTTTTCTAATTGCGGTTGGCACGTTGCAAATATTTTTGGGCTTCCAACGCGTGGGTTCGCAGCGGACGATTTTGTTGTGTGTCGGCGGTTACTTGTTGTTGCTCGTGTGCGCCTCTCTTTTGCTTAAGGTTCAAGGGTACAACGTCACCAAGGATCATTTAGTTGTTAAGTGGGGAGCTTGGACCAAAAAATTCCCGCTCGCGAGCATCATGAAGGTTCAAGTCAAGCCCTATGCCTTAAGGGGTAGTATCCGTTTGATGGCCAATGGCGGGGTTTGGTCCTACTTGGGAAGGTTCTCAAGCAATGAGTTGGGAAGATTTTCCTCTTATGTTTCCGATCCTGAAAAGACCGTGATCATCTCCTTGGCAGATAACACGATAGTAGTTTCCCCCCAGGATCCGACGGGTTTTGTGGCCGCTCTCGGTTCAAAGAGTGGAGGAGGCTTATGAAGGAACTCGCAGACAAATTAGGTCGTGCGGGGTATTTGCCTTTTTATCTCTATTTCGGAGACGGCAATCTTCGGGTAGGCGATTGGGCTGTGGCCGCACAAAGGCTGAGTGAACCGCTCAGATCTCTTGTGCAATTATTTCTTCTGCAATCACCGGCTAATCGCCGTCACGTTACCGCCGCACTGGGAGAATGCTTGGTCGAGCGTATGAAACACTTCGGCGTGATCCGCAATGGCGGAAGCACTTTCGAGTGCCAATCCTTCAGTCTGCTCTCCTTTCGTTCAAATCTTTATTTTTGCCAGTTGAATGACGATCCCTTTGCCTACTTCGGCGAGGATAGCGTGGCTTTGGGGACTTATCAATCCCCCGCTCCCGGTGGTGACGTGCTTGATCTTTGCAGTGGCCCTGGCATTCAGGCTTTGATCGCCGCGCGTAACGCCCGCCATGTAACCGGCGTCGAGGTGAACCCCAAAGCGTGGAGTATAGCCAAGCTAAACAAAGAGCTTAATCACGTGGGCGATCACGTTGAGCTGGTCAACTCAAGCCTTCAGGACTTTGCTAAGACGAATACTCGCAAATTTGATCGGATTCTCTTTAACCCACCGCTCGTACCAGTGCCGGACGATATGAGCTACGCGTTTGTGGGCCATGGCGGCAGCGATGGACTGTCTGTTACTGATGATATTCTTGGCCTATATCGCCCCTTCCTCAAAACGAATGGTCGTTTCGAATTTATTGGAATGACGGTGGGGAAAAAGGAAAGTACCCTGGCCGGAGATCCGCTGGTTGAGCTGGCTAAAAAGCATCATCTGGAAGGCACAATTCATGTACTCAGTCGCCACAGAATTCGCGAACAGACCCCACTCGTCACGTCCTGTGCGATCAGCTTGGCTCGAAGCAACAAGATCGAAATTTCCTTGGCTCAAAAACAATTGATTGATTTTTATCAGAATTCCGATTTCGATTATTTCTACCTGTTCTTTTGTTCGTGGGGGAAGGCCGCCAAAGGTCGCCGTGCCAAGGCGTCCGTAGTGGACATGTCTTATTACTATTTTGGGGATTGGTTCGCATGAATTCCGCGTCCGATATTGCCTCTATGAAGCCGAACAAGATCAAATTTGCCTCGGTGTCCAGGGTTCTTTGCCTCTACTGTTGTTGCATTGTGGCTTTGGTCGCATTATTCTCGACGATTCCGCTGAGAGCAGCAAACGCTCCGCTGGACTTCTCCGATTGGACTCTCCGCATCGGCAGCCAAATCATCACCGCCGACCCCGATGGAAGCTTCTTAATAGCCAACATTCAGGCTCCCGATCAATTTGGTGAGGGAGGCCCCGGCACCCGGCCCGATTTTCTGAGCGATGACTTCCTTCGCATTGTGGGCACCAGCACCAAGAACGGCATTACCCTTTACTGCTTTACAGAATTCTTCAGAATACGTCAGGGACAGCCTTATTTTCCAACTAATTGGACTTTTACTGCCATTGCTCCGCCTGTTCCTGTGTCCATACGTGCCGTTCCGGATAAGCCTGCCCTTACCCAGTTAAACTCGACTACTCGAATTCGTGTCACCGCCAAACTTCAGGATGGATCCTCTCTTGATGTGAGCAGCGGAGACCAGTGGACCACTTTTAGGACGAGCAATCCCAATATTTTGGGGGTGGATAGTGATGGATTGCTCACAGCCAAAGGGCGTGGCAAAGCTTACATCACGGCAATTAACGATAGTGCCACGGCCGTCGCGGAAGTTGATGTGGTGCCGGGAGGAGAACTTACCACCGTTCATGGCCTGGTCCAAACCCCTGATGGCACTCCTGTTCCAGCCCTACCGGTCACTCTTGTGGGGATCGGAGGTACGAGCGTGACTTTGGATAACGGCAGCTTCACCATACTGGGTGTTGCAGCAGAACTGCGGATCGCTGGCATTATTGCTCGCGGCCCTTTCAATGGAAAAACAGTGTTCGGTCGCACAGGGGCGCTTATCCCAGTCCCTTCAGGAGTGACTGACGCAGGCATCATCGTGGTGCGAACCTGCGAAGAATTGAACATTGATTGTACCGATACCGACAACGATTGCCTCCCGGACAGCATTGAACGTGCCCTCAAGTTGGATCCGTTAAATCCCGACACCGGAAACACCGGAGTGCCGGATGGTGATAAGGACACCGACAAAGACGGCATTCCCAACTGTTTGGAAGTGCTGCTCGGTACTAACCCAGGAAAAGCTGACACTGATGGCGATGGTATTTCAGATTACGACGAAATCTATCGTTACGGTACGGACCCGCTCAATCCGGATACAGATGGGGATAGTCTAAGTGACGGCGATGAAATTAAACGCGGCACCAACCCATTGGACCCGGATACAGACAAGGACGGCTGGAATGATGGCGGAGAACTGCTCAGCGGCAGCGATCCTCTGAATGCCGAAAGTGTTCCGCTTCAAGAGTCCGCATCAGATGTGGTTTTTTATCTGAATGGGCTCGATGATTTAATTCCAAGAAGAACCTTGGAAACATTCATATCATCCTCTGTCAGCTACTTGAACGGCTCAGTATCAACCTTCGCTGATACCGCTCCCTATTACACTCCTTTGCAGATTGCGTCTGCCTCCGTCTCCTACCTGAATGGGGTGGGCGAACTCGAACCCCAATCGCTCTTGGTGGCCGCATCCTCTCAGACCGTCTCCTACCTAAATGGAATCTTATCCCCTCAGGGTCCAAATTCATTCGTTATTTCTCCTATCGTCAGCTTCAAAAATGAAGCGACCGCCCTTTCCGCCAACTCAGCCAAGTGACAATTACCACCCGAACCATGAAATCTGAAAGCATGTGCTTTATGAAAAATCAACGTCATATTCTCAGCTTCCCGGCGCTATGGGTTGCGTTGGCCGCCTTGTTTGTCGGCCTGCCTGCGGCGCATGCCATTGATCCAGACTTGCCATATTCGAGCCAGTCCACTGGATTGGATGGCCCGCTTACATTCCGGTCAATCCCAGTCGATGGGCGACAGGCCCATGGCTTCGCTTATGACGCTGAACGTAAGCAGACTGTCATGTTCGGCGGTTACAGTCCGGGTTATTTGGCCGACACTTGGGTTCTGGATTCTGCTGGGCGGGACTGGGTGAAGAAGAATCCCGCCAACAGCCCAATCGGCCGTTACGGGCACAAAATGGCTTATGATTCTGTGCGCAAAGTGGTCGTTCTGTTTGGTGGTTATAGGGATGCCAATCTTGATGAAACATGGACTTGGGATGGGTCCAACTGGACAAAGTTAAACCCTGCGAACTCTCCCGGCGGTCGCTATTACCATTCCTTGGCTTTTGACGAGGCACGCGGTAAACTAATCCTTTACGGCGGCAACGCTGCAGGCTCCGGCGGAAGCGAAACTTGGTCTTGGGATGGCGTCAACTGGACCAAACTCGCCCCGGCGGCTTCTCCGGGCAACCAAAACGGTCAAGACATGGTGTACGATGCAGTCCGTCAAAAGATCGTTATGTTTACACCCAACCGCCAAACTTGGACTTGGGATGGCGTTAATTGGGCAAACGTCTCGCCTTTGGTTCAGCCATCGGGTAGGGACAATCTCCGCATGGCCTATGACCAAATCCGCCAGCGCACTGTTCTGTTCGCTGGTGCCGGGTCCAATGAAACTTGGCTTTGGGATGGTTCGGCTTGGACGCAAGCCTCGCCTGTCAACATCCCCGGTGGCCGTGATTTCCACGCTTTGGCCTACGATAGCCAGCGACAAAGTGTGATTCTTTATGGTGGTCGAATTTACAATGTTGATGCGTACGCTTCAGACACTTGGTTTTGGAATGGTACTGACTGGGCTTTGACAAGTGACAAGGTGCAAACTTTCGATATCAGCGGTCGGCCTGACGGTATTTTCCATTATACAACGATTGACGTGCCGCCCGCTATTACCGTTCGTTTTAAACGCAACTCCTTAAACACCCCGGTTCGCTGGTTGGCCCGGGGAGATGTAACAATTCGGGGATCTGTTGATGTTAGTGGTGGGTTTGGTGCAAATAGTTTGGATTTAGGTACGGTTGCGCCGGGTGGTCCGGGCGGTTTTGATGGCGGCCGGGGCGGTATTCGGTACGATCAATCCAGTTCATTTTCAGGAACCCCAGGTCAGGGCCCGGGTGGCGGAAAAGCCGGTAGCAACATCGGTGAATATGGTTCGGATGGTGACTATGCCGGTTCGAACGGATACGGAAACCCGTTCATCCAACCTCTTGAGGGCGGTTCCGGTGGTGGTGGCGGCGGATCGAACAACGGCTCCAACGGTGGGAATGGCGGCGGCGGCGGCGGAGCAATCCTAATTGATAGCTCACGGGACATTTCCGTCACGGGTGCCATCTATGCAGACGGCGGAGATTATCAATATAGTGGTGCCAGTTACGGCGGCCGTGGTTCCGGTGGTGCCATTCTTCTACGGGCAGACCGCATTAGTGGCGGTGGGAAACTTGAAGCTGTTGGCGCAACTCGAGGTTCCCCTAACGGACGCATCCGCTTGGAGGCATTCTTCAGACTCTTCACAGGTGACGTCCTGCCAGTCAGCGTCAATAGCAACCCAATTGCCGGGCCTGAATTAACTCAACTACCCGTACTCACCGTGACTCGGGTGGCAAACATTATTGTGCCGCAGCCCCCGGGTGGCAATCAACTTGCCCCAGATGTGGTTTTCAATTCCACCTCTCCCCTGAACATTGTGGTTACAGCTCAAAATGTGCCTGATGGTTCCCCAATACGGTTGCGCCTGACCACAAAGGACGGGATTGTCACTAGCGGTCCGGTTTTCCTCACCGGAGGATCAGCTTCATTCAACCTGACCGTGCCTTCGGGAATTGGCAGTATTCAGGCGTTTGCTGATTTCCGAACAGGAAATTAATGCTTAGTGGTTGTAGCACTGAGTCAGCCGAAGGTGGGCTGGCTCAGTGTTAAGTCTAAATGGTATTGAGTCGGAGGACATCATTGTTTTGTCAGGATTTAGGTAGGTTCTGAGAATCAATGCTGGTTGGTCTGAAAGCTAAGCCATCGTAATACAGGGCACTTCCAGAAACTGAAATAATGTTAAAAAAGCTGGTGTGGATTTTGAGTAGATGGGTTGTGGATTTCGTCAAAGAATGCATGCCTGAAATCATC